>NZ_QUEC01000009.1:0-114130 GCF_003478095.1 Clostridium sp. AF34-10BH | reverse complement strand
CCGGTTGGCTATCCCGGTAGAGATCTTATGCAGGTTATCCAGACGCTGATTGGTAATATGCCTGTGGACCCTGTTCACCTTGCGGAGCTGCTTCAAGCAATTGTTGGATTTCGCTTCATTCTTACGGGAACCCTGCATGCATGACAGCCTGCGCTGCGCCCTGGCGAGCTTCCTGTGGCTCTCGCGGTAATATTTATGATTCGTGCCAACGTTGCCGTTGCTGTCCACGTACAGCCCATCAGAAGCATAATCCAGCCCGATTGCATTGGTTTTATCAGCAGTATAAGTATTTACGGGAGTCTCGAATTCGAACAGGACAGAGACATAATACTTCCCGTCGGATTCCTGGGATACCGCGGCAGATTTGATGAGCCAGTTGTCTCCGGGCATACGATGGATGTTGCCTGCCTTGGGCAGCCTGATAAAGCCGCCGTCCACGATGGCAATAATACCCTTCTGGTTATTAGTGGTATAAGACCGGCGGCTGTGTTTTGCGGACTTGAATTTAGGAAAACCGGTATTCTTCATTCGCGACTTACTGAAGCAGTTACGGAACGCAGCCTGCAGATCCAGTTGTTTATTGGCGAGCGCAAGACTGTCTACTTCTTTAAGATATGGATGATCTTTCTTGTATTTGGCAGGAGTGACAGTGGGAAACTTACCGGCAGCCTTATAGCCTTCGATCTTATCAGACAGCATGAGGTTATAAACCTTCCGGCAACATCCAAAGGTTTTCGTAAATAGAATGCGTTGTTCAGTTGTAGGATAGATCCGGTATCTGTAAGCGCGGTTCATCGAAAACTATCACCTTTCTGTAAAATATCTTTCATAATTATTATGAAAAATAACATTTACTTTATCAGGATTGAAACTTGTAATCAAAGTCAAGGCCAATCAATCGTTATCTCCACGCTGTTCACAATACAGATCTTTATAATCTAACGCTTCGTCTGTGACGTATAATCCCCCATGTGACATTCATAAATATACATATAATGCTCTATTCTCTCATATCATTGAAGTCTCTGCCTGCTAAAATATTCAAAATAGCATTTTTATCCCTCTCTAACGCTAAACAATATGAATTTTTACGAATAACATCTTCAACCGATAATGATTCTTTCTCAAATTCTTTCTCTATTGCCTTATCAAGATAATCCACAAATACTTGCAATCTTTCCTTGAGATTTACATCACAAATCTCATCAACTGGATTTGTGTCTGCTCTCTGACCACAATTTTGGGAATACGCAAATGCCCTTAATTCATCTTTTGACAACCACTTGATCCAACTTCCGCAATCATCGCAGTACAGTCCTGTATTATTACCTTTTACTTCTGTGTGCAATGAAATACTTCCACATTTTTTACAACAATTCTGATACATTATTTTACCTCACTTTTCATACTTTTTAACGTCGCAGATTTCTCACAGCGGCCACATCTGAATCATCCGTTTCTGCATATATCGTAGTTGATGTTATATTCCGGTGGCCGAACTGTTTTTGCACAAGACTTATATCATGTGTCGCTTTCAAAAGAGACATGCCACACGTATGTCGCATTTTGTGCGGAGTAAATTTTTCTGCATTCGTTACCGCGGAAGCAGTAGCGTATTTTTTAATCAATATTTCCACTGATCTGACAGACATTCTATGTCCTTTATTTTTCCCCACGAACGATAGCAGCAGCGCATCTTCGTTATCGGCAACAATCTTTTTGCGTACCTCAAGGTAATCCAGAACATACTCCTTTGCTTTATCTGAAAAATACACGATATTGATGTCGCCGCCTTTGCGCTGAACGGTCATACGGCATCTCTGCAGATCAATATCTTTGATATCCAGCCCAACTAACTCCGAAACACGCACGCCAGTATCATAAAGCAAATTTACGATAAGGATATCCCTGGACGCCGTCATGATGGTATCACGGTATTTTATTTCCCGGTCCGTAAGGCCATGCGCCGTATCTACTGAATACATGAACTTTTTCGTATCCGTTTCGTCCAGATAGATTCGTGGAGACTTTTTATGCTTCGGTCTGATCACGCCATCGACCGGATTAGCTCTCAATTTTCCGTTTTTGATAAAATATACGTAAAATGCAGAAATGGCCCGTAAATAAGCCCGTAAGGTCTCGTCATTGTCGCCTGCGAATCGTAGTGTATGCATAAAAGAAATGATGTCGTCGGAAGTTAACAATGCCAGATCACCGAAATCAATTTCCTTTGGTTTTTTCTGAATAATTTCGTTATCAGTTACCCATACAAAAAATGTATTAAGCTGCCGCGAATAATTTGCCAGCGTAGACGGAGCTCTGGATAGCGAAATCGCATTCATATACTCGGTGACTGCCTGAGGAAGAGAAGTGGATATTTCCGTCACAACAGACATATTCTTTTTGTCACGTTCCTTAAAATAGTTTTTACCCATATCTGCGTACCTCTGAACAAAAATCGCATTTCTTTATATAATTATTATGATAGATAAGTCAAAAACACGCAAATTTCTGCACAAAAATATCCTTTGGAAAAGAAGCAGAAACATTTTCCATATATAGATTTTGAGCGCGGGTCTGGCGAAAACGGCGAATTGACGGAAAATGGTTTTTAACAGACGTGCCGTATGAAATATTCGTGAGCAAATAAAATATTCCACAAAGAATATAAATATATTCGAATGGAATATGAAAATTTCAATACGCATAAAAGTATGACCAAAGGGAATGCAAAAATTCCAGAAGACATAAAATATCACAAATTCATATAATTCTAGTCAAAAGTAATATTCTTTTCGCAACTTCGAAAAGATGCGAATACATATTTATATTAAAATGCTCTCCCATTTTTGCATTTTGGGACAGAAAAAGCGCCGTTCCTTTCGAGAACGGCGCCTGTGAATTAAGGAGCTGGTGAAATATAAGAACAACTATCGTAATAATCTCTGTGGCGAAGAAATACGTTTCCGACACCTTTTACTGTGGAGCAATCGATGGACCAGGTTTGATAAGTTCCATCATATTCAAATTCACCGATATACAAAAGCGCGTGATTTCCGTTCGGATCATAATGCACTATGATGTCTCCAGGCAAATTCTTTGAAGAATCGAAGTTTCCATTTAATCGACCACGAAAAGTTTCTGTTGTGTATATAAAACCAAGCTTATTTAACCACAAATTTGATGTAAAACCGGAACAATCTGACAAATAACAAGGTCCGCTCTTACTTATCAAACAAGGCCCTTCCAAAGGACAGTTATGGTGCGCTTGGCTATACCCTATTTTTCCTACATAATTTAATCCTCTTTCCACAACACTTAACCGTTCTTCTGACAGACCAGGGTAGTTTTCTCTGATCTGTTTCATAATCTCCTGCGTATCGGCAGATGTTAATGCCTGTCCGCCAAGCGTCGTCGTAAGATCAAAACCATACAGATCTTCCCAGTCCATGTTGTATTTAAGAAGCGTTAATTCAATATTTTCTTCGGTCCAGCCTTCCCAATCTTCTCTTTCATTAGGATGTGTACATGCGGCATCAATATCAAAAATATCCTGCGCTTTCTTGAATACATTTAAATCATTGAGAACGAATTTATTGCTATCCTTGTGGACAAATGTTCCATCTTCTACTTTTCCAGCAATCGTTACGCCGGCTTCTTCAGCGCCAACTTCAGTATCTGTGAAACCATATATTACACCGGTAATTTTTGCCTTTAAATGACCTCCACAATAACGTCCGTGATGATCTCCTGCGCATTCATGAGTCACATGATAAGTACAATATTCAACATCCGTTGTCGTGTATGAATCATATTCGATATGCGTTTTGGCTGGTTTTCCTTTTCCTCCGGGTTCATCGATTATCAAAACTGGGTTTGAATGCTCGTGAGAATCTCCTTCGATTTCTGTAGTAAAAATAAAACATTGTAAATCTGAATTCCAACTAAACCCCGTTACATATTCCTTATCTCCAGCTAAACTCTTGATTGTGTCTGAAAAATCGCTTTCGTCAGGTTCGCTATAATCTTTTGGAGAATCTGTGTGACTGCTTATTTTTTCAATTTCCCAACAATCCGAATTATTTTCATTGTATACAGAATTAAAATCATCTACCGAATCGGCATAACATTGTTCATAATTAATAATATTTCCTTCGTCGTCTTCTTCGAATTCCATATTATCTTTTTTTAACGGATATACGCCGCCAGCTGTATGAAGATTTCCGTCTTTGTCCTTTACGGCTATGCCATTTTTGTCATAATAGAAATTCTCATAAATCTGGCAGCCGCCAAAATCGTAATCAGGACATTGCGTTACTTTTACGGTTGTACTGTTTTCACCATCGACGACCGTTGTGTCCGGATCAAAAGAATCTTTCGTTACTTTGGTCGGTAAAATGACGTATTGAAGATCAATGATCTCCTGATGAGACATATTGAATAGATCCTGCGCATAAGCAATCATGCTGTTCGAAGCCCATGATTTAAGGTCTCCATTAATTTTTTTGTTGGACGCCGCAAATGTGGCTCCAGACTGTTTTGCGTTTGCGCTTTCGCTTCCGTCTACAGCTTGCCCGTCATCGTGAGTATCTTCTGGCTCCGTACTAAACATCGTGTAAATATCTGCCATGCAGATAATTTCCTTAATATTACTTGTTCTTGCTGATCCATCTTTTGTCTTATATGCCAACTCTACGCCGCCATTTATATTGTTCATAAATGATGCCGTATTATCGTTTTCGAGATCAAAGTTGCCAAATGGATTAGCTGTAAATCCAGATATATCATTCCATTTTACATTATGTTGTCCCCAGAAAATTCTCGGCGCACCACTTTCGGGTATATATTCTGCCGCTGTTTTATAAGAGGAACCGTATTTTAAATTATAATCGGTAAGGTCTACCCCCTGAGTATCATTAAGCAAACTATCAGTCCATTTTGTCTCCATTTCCTGCAATGAATGCATCGTTTTATTCATTATAGGATCACCGGTGTCGTCTTCGTCATCTTCAATTTCGAATCCAAGTATAAAATCGGCCGGAACCGCGATAACAACAACCGCCGCCCCAAGTATCAAAAAAGCTCCAGCAATTGCGCAAAATATATATTTTTTAGCGGCAAACCTTAAAAGATCGAGAAATCCGATTGCGCTAGCGATTTTTTTAAATACACTGCCTAATACTTTTGTTAACTTTCCAACAAATTTTCCTGCGTGACCGATTGTTCTTCCAATAAGGCTATTTGTTTTTAAGAAACCTGGGGCAAAACGATTCCATTTTTTCGCCAGGGAAGCGAATCTTGCCTGTCTTTTGTCTCTCCTAAGATTTTTTTTAGTTTCTTTCTTTTTCTTTTTACTTGTTTTTTTGTCTTCTTTTTTGGTTTCTTTTTTATCTTTTTTATCTTTGTGATGTTCTTTTAGGTCATCTATTTTCTTGCCGGCTCTTATTACCCCGGAATCAATTTTTCTATATCCTCTTCCAAATGTAGTGTCCCTCAAGAGCCTTGTATTGGCACCAAAACCAATCATGCGACCGGCCCATTTTCCAAGCTTGCCGATAACACGGCCGGTTGTGACTGCCATCAACCATGCCGCTTTCGCAGTAGAACGTACTGTTTGGACGGTTTGCTTAACGTTCATGTATCCGGCAAGAACCTGACTATCCTGTCCGAGCTTGTGTGCGATCATAGAACGGAACGTTTTGCCTGTGGTTATCTTACCTTCTGTGCCTTTTCTTCCTATTCTGTCTCTTTTAGCAATTTGATGAGTTTGCTCCGCAAGAAGCTTCATCTCTGCTCCGGATATACTACTAAGTCCTAAAGCTCTGGCAATATTGCTGTAATCGCCACTTTTTCTTGCCTGACGGTATAACCGATCAAATTTCGTTAAATCCCACACGCCGTCTCTATTGGAAGCCAGTCCACTTCTCTGAAGCATTTTATAAATATCTTCCATAGAAGTATTGGCGTTCTTACGTGATGAAAAATTAATTCCAGCAAACCCCTTTGTTTTTAACAGTTGGTCGAGCTGTCTGTAAGCTCCGGTTCCACTGTTTATTTCTCGCTGAGTTTTTCTGATTAATGCGTCCCGTTTAACTGAAGCGAGATTGGAATAACCGATATTATTGACAAATGTGGATATTCCCGACATTTGGGCTTTTCCGCGTCCCTGCTCAGATTCTCTGTATCCCTCTTCTATAGAGCCCTCAAATACAGTTCCGACAGATTTGACCATATCGGTAGCAACATTGCCTGTATATCTGTTGATCAGCGTCAATCTATTGAATTGAACGTTGGTTTTATCTCCTGCTGAATCTGTTGAAGGAAGCGTATAATGATTCTGAGACTGTTCCTTGTAACTCAGTGTTTCCTTGTGAGAGTTACCATTCTGTAACGTTTTTGACCCGGAAATTTCATCCTTTAAATCAGCTTTTATCTCTCTGTGGTCAGAAAAGGCCGGTTTATTCGTTCTATCTGCTGCGTGCAGCTGTTCCGCGTCTTTGCTGTCATTGTAAGAAGAAAATAAGCTCGCTCCGGTTCCAACCTCGGTAACGGTTACGTTTTCTCTGCGTTCTCTTCGATCGATCTGTTTCTGGATAGCTTCTTCTTTTTCGCGCCTATCTCTTTCGTCTAACGAAGCGGAACGCGACGTCTTTTGCTCAGATGAAGAACGGTCGTTTTGTGAATGATCCGAGGCATTACTATAGCCATCGTTTCTTTTCTCCGTTTCGGCGCTCTGCGCAGCAGAACGTGGCTGTTCGGTCTTATCTACTTTTTGTTTTGGCTCATTTGCTTTCTGTTCAGAGCCACTTGCTTCAATAGATTGGATGTTTGATGCATCTTCATTAGAATGTGTCGTTGCGTTATCATTTCGATAGGAAGCATTTTCTCCGGAACGATCTGTAGCGCTGCTTTCGGACGGTTCTGAATGATCAAAAATCTCTTCGGCATTGTGCTTTTCTGAAAAAGATTCATCTGATTTTATACATTGTTCCATCGAATCATTTTCGTATTCTTCAGAACGCAAGGAATCACTTTTGCCGCCTTCGGTATAAGCTTCCTCAAGGCGTCCAGAATCTTCCTTATATTCTTCTGAATAGGAGTTATTGGGATGATCATCGGTAGATTTTTCAACTTCGTGATGTTCCGATTCGTTATTTGCATCGATATCGCGCTGCTCAGATTCATTATCTACTTTTGCGCTTCGTTGTTCCTCGATATCTGCACTATTTACTTTTTTGGATTCTTCCGAGACAACATTATCTGCGTCATCAGTCGTTCTTTCGAATGAATCATCTTCTTTTTCACAAACATCTGATTCAGCCTGCTTTTCGTGAATAGACGGTACATTATCGGAATCTTCTTTTAAAGGTTCTTCTGTCGCTTCGGGCGCATGCTCATCACTGGGATCAATATTCTGGTCTTCGACAGTCGGTTCTTCGATATCCTCTTTCGGAACAGGAGGAGCTTCCGGCGAAATATCAGATTCTCCGATATTCTCTTCTATCTGCGGAGTATCCGCAGATTCAACCGCTTCTAATTCATCTCTTTCGCCGGATGCAAAATCATTGTTATGATCCACGGTTTCTTCTGCAGCGACTTCATTCTCTATTTCATTGACTTTTTCGTTTTCAATACTCCGAGCAACTTCCTCGGGATTGAAATTGACCTTAAAATCCCCACCCTGCTCAAAATCTTCTTCGGTCAGTTCCGGAGCATCCTCGGGAACCTCTTCAAAGGGGACATCGATCGGGTTAGGCATGCGGCTAGGTTGTTCGCCAGCTAATGAATGCTCCTGTTCGGATTTATTCTTTCTGTATTCTTCAAGAAAATCATCAACATTTAATGTACCGTCGGCAATTTCTTTCTCAAGTTCGGAAATTTTATTAAAATCAGATCTTTTGATTGCAAGAATATAGTGGCCATCTCTGTCATAAAAACCATTAGCTATGATTTTTTTCTTTTCTTTTAACAGAGCTTTTGCCTCGTCCATAGAAAGCCCAGTTACACTCAAAACATCATAATTATTAAAACGGCCATGAATATCAAGCTTATCTTTCATGCTTTTATTAGTCAAAGCATTCAAAATAGTCACTCCGGCTACTTTTGCAACTTCCGCAATCAATCTATTCAGATCGCAAACCACCTTGAGCATTTCTTGGTTCATTTTATCATCATAAACACTCATCATCTTACCTCCTCAATGGAATATTTTTTGAACAAATCTTTTTTCTGTACCGCTATCCTTTCACGATATTCATACAAAGAATTGATCCTGTCTGAAAAAGTCCCGATAATTTTATCAACGCGCTTGACGTCGCATACCTTAAGCAGCTCTGCGCGAACAATTTCCGGCATCAGTTTTAGATTAACGAAGTCCACGTTATCCAACTTTTTTGCAAGCTTTAGCTGATCTTCGTGATAATCACAGAATGGTTTGGAAAAATTATCTACTGTGTAATTGCACTCGATCGGTTCATCAAACCACAAGGAATTGCCGTTATCAAAAATCGGAGCAGGGCCTAAATATTCTCCCGTCGTCGCATTTCTAAGAAAACCGAAATTCCCTAAATGTCTGTCTGTGTTGTTGATGATGTAATCGAATGCAATCATGTTATCAAGAAACTCCTTAACGTTATGCATTCCAAGTTCCTTGCAAACGTATGTGAGTCTGATATACCTTGCTTCCTGTGGATGCCCTTTGGGAATCAAATAAGCAGCTGGGACAAACTCCTGATTATCTTTCAGAAAGTTTTCGCATACGCTCGCCGGCTTATCTCCTACGAGCCCCAAAAAATAAGGAACCGCATTCAATACAGGAAAACATTGCGCGACTTTTGAGCAGGCGATTTCGTTATAGGGTTCCTGAAAAAATGGAGCCCTTCCGAGCTTAAACAAATAATCCAGGTCATTTATCCTTTTCCAGGCTTTTTCCGTAATGCCGTTTGTTGTCAGATCCGGAGAAATGAAGTCATTTCCATAAGATTCATTTTTCAACAGCAGATTTCCGACAGATTCCGAATAGCCGTTTGTGCGGAAATTAACATCTTCCCACTTAACTG
This sequence comes from Clostridium sp. AF34-10BH, assembly GCF_003478095.1. Taxonomy (NCBI): domain Bacteria; kingdom Bacillati; phylum Bacillota; class Clostridia; order Eubacteriales; family Clostridiaceae; genus Clostridium; species Clostridium sp. AF34-10BH. The sequence continues at coordinate 105,071 of NZ_QUEC01000009.1, read as the reverse complement.
CATCTTCTTCTGTTTTTACCCAGTAACAATCTGTTAAATTTACGCAATGGCATGATATGGATAATTCAAATGAAGTGCTCTTTCCTGTAATTTCATACAATTTATCTACATTAGGTCTGCTTTGAGAAATACATCTCTTTTGCAGCCAATCCTTCAGCTGCTTGCCGTCCGGATCTTGCATGTTATAAGGCAGCAGCTCTGCAGCAAATATTTCGCGCATTCGTACTACGTTATTTTTGGAAAGATTGAATGATAGGATTGGATCATTCTTTTTTAAAAGTAAATAATCCATAGATTTTCCTTTCTGAAGTTAATTTTCTCCGCTACTATTATTATGAAAGATTCTTTATACGAACGTTTTATTCAATAAAAAAGCGCCCAATAATGGGCGCTTTCGCAATAATCTTAAAACATAAATTCTGTTACTGGAACCGGAGGTACGGTGTTGAATCCATTCGCTACATTCAACATCTTCGTTACCTTATCTTCCGTCAGCTCCACACCGGATACTGCCGGGGTCAGATAAGAATAAAAATAAGATGTGCCTTCTTTGGTATTTTCCACCGGTATTCCGATAAAATACGGCAGGTTGTTGCTTTTGCAGAATTCTTCTACTGCGGCAACTCGCTTGGCGAGCTCCGTATTCGTTAATTTCAATACTGTTTCATTCATATTACTCTCCTCTTATTGTCCGAAATTCATCGCCTGTTCCAAAGCGCCGAAGATGTCGAATCCGGAAGGACTCTCTGTCTGTGCAGGTGCAGCATTATTGTTTTCCTGTTGCACGTCCGGTGTTGAGACAAATGAATTGTTGTAACTTGCTATGGGTGTTGTCTCTTCGATTTTTGATATCTCAGGAATGACGGGAGTTTCGGTAGATGCTTTTTCCGTTGCCGCGACATTCTCTGCCGCCTTTTCTTCCGCATTCATTTTCTGTGCTTTAGCAAGAACCTGTGCGGTTTTTCTAGCGCTAATTTCATGTCTGGCGGAAATTATACGCTTTGTTCTATTTCCGACGCCATCAACTACAGCCAATGCTGCTTTTTCAGAAGTACGGAAATAGCTTTCGAGCTGGCTTTCTTCTACTCTTGACCTAAGCAGATTTTTGATGAAGCTGTTCATTTGCCTTTTATATACGGATCGCAAGAGTTTTATCACATCCGCATCTTCTTTGTTATCAAGAGTAAATCTGATTTTCAGCGACCCTTTTGGAATTATATCAGCCTGCGTTTTTACAATCGGAATCTGAGATTTTCTTTTTCGTGCATAATCCCTCAATACCGTTTTGAGCACTTTAGAAAATTCTCTGCTGCCTGTCCCCTCGCAACTGCAAAGGGACAGGTAATACATCATAAGGTCATGGTCGTGACGGGAATAAATACGGACATAGAATGTTGTTTTATTAGCCATAGGCACACTCCTTATCCAATATTGATCCGGTACATGTAGTAACCTCTGACATTCGCAAAAATATAAGAAATGTCATCGTTTCTGTTACAAGGAATGATATTGAGAGTTTCAAAACCGGATAATTTTTCCTTAAAATAAGGATACCATGCAGCACCGGTTCCTCCGGAAAGTGTAAGGTAATCCACTTCGCTGAAATAATTATATACTTCCACCAGCTTTGAAATCGCCATATCGCACACTTCCATGCTGGAAGCTTCCAACAAATCAGCAAAGTCAACCGGGTACGATCTCATATTCTTCCGATCCAGTACCTTTACTTCCCCTGTTTCGAGATAATTCTGCATAGCGGGAATTGTTACTGTAACGCCGTATTTCTGATGAATTTTTGCAGCGGTGCGATTAAGTACCTCGAGCATGCTCAATTCCTCGAAAGTCTGACAATCTGCGGGGTTGATTTCTCCGCCCTTGATATATGCGGTATCTCCTGTCTTAAAGCCGGGGTCAAAGACAAGGATTCTTGAACGGAAAATCGCTTCAGAATCAAGTGTCTGAATACCATTCTTATCCACCACCAGGGAAATCAGAGCTCCCATCGGCTGTTGCATAACAAAGATGTCATTCTCCGTCAGCGTAAATTCATAATGTCTCCAGTCTTCACGCCCCATCTTGAGATCAAAACTGTAATTATCTGCGAACACTTCCTTAATATATCTCGCATCATCGAGCATGTATGCGGAAGGAAGCCCGGTCTGTACAACAATTCTTTTTCCTTCGGGGGATCCGTAAGTGTTGCTCTGAAGTGCCATTGCCAGGCCTACACGCGCGGCAATCTTGAACGTTTCGCTGTAATAATGATTTCTCCCGAATAATGTAGGATCATTGTCGCTTGCTGTTTCAATGGAAAGCATCTTCTCTGCTTTTTCGCCCACAGCGTAAATTTCGCCATTCTCGTCACGATACAGAATATCTGTATCCAAAGGTTTTGCGAGGGCTACTGCATTTTTGGGTAGCTTTTTCGCAAATTTGGGAAAAGTAAACAGAGCGTTCTGGCTCATTCCTTTTACGGAAGAATAACCGATATCGAGGCCGATTACCCACTGATCCTGTCTTCGACTGGGATTCTGTCTGATTGCAGGCCTCTGTCCGTTTAAGGTCTGTGACTGAATGATGGTCCGTGTCTTAAAAGCTTTTGTATCCATATTTTTGTCCTTTCTTGGCTGGTTTTCTTTGTCTATCATTATTATGACATATTTTCACAAAAACGCATTTTTCTGCACAGAAATTATAACTGGTATACTGTTTTGAAAATGAGTTGCTTCTTTTCGTCGTCCCATCCGGTAATTTCAACAATTTCCCTAATCTTAAAATGCGACATAAATACGATAGTCTTAAGTTCTTTCAGCATATACATGGCCTGTTCTTTGGAATATTTACTTTCATAAGTAACGTAATCAGCAAGTTTATCTATCGCATCTCTCGCAGACGGCGCATGAACGGTACAGCTACAGATATGACCTGTGGCTGCAGCATTTAAGAAATACCATGCCTCTCCACCCTTGATTTCGCCTATGATGAAATGATCCAGATCGGTCAGCAGACCGTTTGTAGCTTCTTCTTTTAATCCATAAGCCGGACGACCATTTTTGCTGTTCGTGATATGCTGGAACATAAAATCAGGATGTTTGTTTGAAAATAATTCTTTGCTTTCCTGGATAACCAATCCGGACATATTATAATAAATCCGATCAAGCAATACATTCAATAGATTCGTTTTTCCTGATGCGCCTTTGCCACAGATTACGACTCCTGTGGTATTAATTTTTTCAATAAGGTAATTTGCTACCTTTCTCGGCATAACACCTTTTTCTACCAAATCATCAATAGTATATTTATTCTTTCTTATCTTTCTGATGTGTAAATACGGAAAAGGCGAGGAATTTACATACTGTGTGGCAATATTCATTCTCAGAATAAATTTGGGACTTGTATATTCGTCTGTAAACACATGATAAGCTTCATTTGCCAAATTCAATCCATATCGCATGGCAAGACTATTTATATAGTTGATGTAATCATTCGCATTAATAAATCCCACATTGGATGTCATTCTTTTCCCGTTTACTTTTACGCGGATATGTTTCGGGTCAATGACCTTAATATCACTGATTTCATCTGATTCGATCAGCTGATCGAGAACGTAATTCTTATAAACGGCGCTGTAAACTTTATCGAGCAGGAGCTTCATATCTCTGTCAGTAATATTCTGATACAGACGTCTTGTAGTATCTTCTACGTTCTTCATGAAGTTCTCAGGCGTAATATCACCAACCTGTGCCTTAAAGTAAAGCGCTTTTTCGACACCGGTTGTGTAATAGGAAATGATATGTGAACACATCTGCGTGAAACGCTCGTATCCGGCGTCCGTAATCGTCTGAGCGTCAAATCCTGCGGCATCATAAATCATTTCTTTATAATCTGAAGCTTTAGGTTCGGGAACGTCCATTTGTGAAATCAAATCCACTTTTGCAACCGGCTCTGCTGATGCTCCAGAATCAGCGTAATCAGCTCTGTTGGTAATATTTGTGGAAAATGTATTTTCAAACGAAGCAAGAAAAGTATTTAATATATCCTGATGAATCTTATATCCTTCCTCATCCTTTGCAACCCAGTTGGAAGCTTTCAAAACTCTTCTTACCAGCGGAAAACACAATATTTCATACTTAAATAAACTATCGTTATTCAACCCCCGAATAGACAAAACATTTCCTTCTGAAAAAATTGTCTCGAAGAAATCTAAAATAAAATAATTGATTTTAATAAATTCGATATCTTCGCATAAAAATTCCAAAGAAAAAGACAAAGCCTTAATATGGTCGTTGTCGATTCCAGGTTCCAGTTCGCGAAATCTGTCTTTAAAAAGATCCGCCCATTGATATCCGTTTTCTCCCGGAACGACACACATGTAATTTCCTTCCGGTGTCGGAATATTATCTTCTTTCCATGCAGTTACATTAAAATTTCTAATTTCCATAATTTATCCTCCATAATTAATATGAAACATAAAAAACAAAAACATCAAAATTTCTGTGCAGAAATTTGCATTTCAAAATACTTTTGATATAATGAAGGTATGAATTGATTGATCAATTTCACTGTACAGTATGTTTTGTAGGCGGCACCGAACAGCCCGGTTTTATGCGAAAATCTGCAGGTTTATCCGTAAAAACAAATCACAGTCTTATTTTTAAAATTATGACGTTGATGGAGGACCTTATCCAAAATTAAAAAGGGAGTTTGTTCGTGAACAAATTGCATATTTTTAAGATAAGAAAAAGGCAGCTTACAGCTGCCTTTTTAAATGTGTAACATTTTCGACATCAACGGGGACACCCCACTGGTCTAACATTCTCGCAACGATGATCCGATGACACATCTGCTCGCGCTCGCAGGCACAGCACAAATATATCGGATTATCTTTTCTTTTATATATTTCCAATAGTTTAAGCTGCGCTTTCTTATCGGTAGAAAGCTGATAAATGAAGCGTGGCGTATATTCGTTGTCGAACTTTTCCTGCCCCCATTCCAATTTCTTTTTCCAAAGAAGAAAGTCTGTGTATAATTTCTCTGACGGCGCAAGTTCCGGCACAACATGAACATTCGGCAGCTTTGCTATCTTTTCAAGATTTCCGGTGACGCTCCGCATAATCAGCCAGATTTCTTTTCCAGAATAATCTTCAATGTCATTGATATTTCTAAAGTAAATCATTTTTACCTCCAAATAAGAAGAAGCCTTTCGGCTCCTTCTCAATAATTATTTTTACATGCTCTTACGGTCTGCGATTTCGGCCATTTTGGCCTCATTCAGACGCGTATCTCCATGTACCCTGGAATATGCCAGGTAACCGTTCATTCGATCGATTTTGGTCAAATTACGGCTGCCACAGACGGGGCATATATCCATATCCAGTTCCTCATGTCCACAATCATTACAATATGATAATGCCATGTTGACACCTTCATAAAACCCAAGACTCATTGCTCTCCGGATAAGACTCTTGATTGCTGTCACGTTGTAATTTACCGGATATTTTACGTACTGGATTCTTCCGCCCTGGAAATAAGACCAAAATCTCTTTTCCAAATCCTGTTTCTGAATAGGCGTAATATCTTCGGATACATGACAATGGAAGCTGTTGCTCACATACGGTCTGTCGGAAACGCCATCGACAATACCGTATTTTGCTCTGAACTGCTTAATCTGCAGTCCGCACAAATTTTCAGCGGGCGTGCCATAAATGGCATACAGATTTCCGTCGGCTGCCTTATATTCATTCACCTTGTCCTGAATATGCCGCATAACTTCCAATGCGAATTCTCCGTCTTCAACAAGTGACTTGCCATTATACAGTTCCTGCAGCTCATTCAGTGCCGTAATACCAAAACTTGCTGTCGCTGATTTAAGTAACGGCTTGATCTTGTCGGAAGGTTTTAAATTGCCGCCGTAGAAGCCACCTTCGCAGTATGCCAGAGGATTCGTTGAAGCCCTCATCTCTCCGAGATATGCGTAGGTGCGAATATGGAGCTTACGGATCAGCTCCATGTAATAGTCCAGAACTTCATAAAAATCTCTGCTCTCTTTTCTTGCTTTCGCAAGGATCATAGGCAAATGCAGTGATACGGCTCCGATATTGAAACGTCCTTCAAAAACAGGAACATCTTTATCATCTGCCGGATGTGATCCGCCTCTTTCATACCAGGGGGACAGATATGCTCTGCAGCCCATAGGAGAAATCGCCTTGTGATATTTATGCCACATTTCTCCGATCGTGTCATCACTGTCGAGGCTGGTGTAATCAGGATACATCGTTTTAGCTGATGTTTTGACAGCTTCCTCAAACACATCCTCGTTTTCAGCGCCGATTCCGTGAAGGTCTTTGGTGTACAGAAAAATCAGCTTCGGAAACAGCACCGGGATCTTATTTCCTTTTTTGCCCTGTCCTTCTCTGTGAACTCTCAAAATTGCTTTGGAGATCATCTTTTCAATAGGATCGGTTCCGAGACCAAAGGAAATTGCAGTGAATGGATAATCTCCACGGCTGCTTGCCACGGTATTGAGCTTGTATTCCCAGCCCTGATAGCCCTGTTCCATTTCTCTTACGGTTTTGTCCCATGCATATTTTTCAGCTTTTTTCAGAATTTCATCGGTCACAGGTTGCTCGCTGTCCTTAAACACAGAAAGATATTCCTCTTTGTGAAGATTTAAGGATTTTTCCGCATAGGGTTTCAGTATCTTGTCAATCTCAGGAACAGTAAATCCGCCGTACTGCTGGCTTGCTGCATTCAGAATAACATCACTGATGACATCGCAGGCCGTATCCAGCGTCTTCGGCTCATTGTACCAGACATTGCCCATTTCAAAGCCGCCCTTAAGTACTTCGCCCATACGGAACAGGCAGCAGTTCATAGTATCTCTTCTTGCGGACATATCATGGATATAAATATATCCGTCGTTGATAGCCTGTTGTTCTTCTCTGTTCAAGAAGAATTTCTGATACAACTCCTTATTCAACTGATTAAAAATCAGACTGCGCTTGGTAGATACCAGGGCAGAGTCAGAATTTGCATTCTCTTTGTCTCCGATATACATAATAGACTGGCTTTTCTGATATACTTTATCGAGCATATCCACAAAAGTAGTTTTGTAATCACGATAATCGCGATAACTCTTTGCTACCTCCGGGGACACTTTATCAAGAGCGCCTTCGACCAGGTTATGCATTGTGTATATGGAAATTTCAGTCAAATGTTTTTCATCAATATGTTTTTCAACAATATTGACGATCTCATCTTTTTGTTTCTCGCTGAGGTTTATCAAAACTCGATCCGCGCTTTTTGTGATTGCTTTTTTGATTTTTTCAGGATTAAAATCCTGCTTAGTTCCATCTTTTTTGATTACTACTACGTCTTTCATATATTTTGATCTCCTTTCGTACTAAATAAAAAAGAGATAAGGTTTCTCCCCATCTCTTGAACATCATAATTATTATGAAAGAAAATGCCTGCCGTATGATACACGGCAGGCGGCTTCTTAGATTTCCTTCATATCTACGATATAGGCATCCTTGCGGAAAACAGGTTTTCCATCTATTTCTTTTTTGGTGCTGCGCATTTCGAGAACGGCGCAGATCCGGCTGCCGACCATAACGTGAGGAATTACATTCTTCATGTTTCTTGCGATGAGGGATCCTTCAATGTATCTTGTCTTTTTGTCGCTCTTAACCTGAATTACAACCTTGATGTAATTTCTGTTAATCTGAATCAGACGGGATACGGTTCCGACGACAAATACCCTGTTGAATGACTGGTCATACACACGACCTTTGATATCAAACTCTTCTTCCAGCTGACTCTTTGCTTCTTCTAGCTCTTTTGCAAATACCTGGCAGGTATAAAAACCGGGGTTTTTCCTGTCGGGAATAGTTCTCATTTCTCCTGTAACTTTGACGCGTCTACCCTCTTTGATGGCAACGGCTTTTTCATAAAGATCACCGGTCGCAACAACGGTAATACCGGAAGTCTCATTCTTTTCACGCCCTGTGGTTACAAGGATAGTTAATAATACTGCCTTACCGGCATCAAAACGACTGACCATCGTACCCTCAATCTCGGCACGGTTGGTGTCTTCATAATGTTTAACGGTTTCAACCGTTACTTCGTTGTCTGCGGACTTTTCTTCATCCAGAGACAGATTCATTTCAACGACTTTTTCGTCCATAATAATCTCCTTTTCATAAATTATATTTAGAAGTACTACCCTCATAATTATTATGAAAGAAAGCGGAGCAAAACGCCCCGCTTCCTAATGTACGCTATTTTCTTTCCTGAAACACAAATTTTGTGGACCAGTCACTTGCTGCTTTTAATTTAGCTGTAAATGTGCCGGAGCCATCTTTTTTCTTGAACTCGATAAAATCTGTTTCTCCGGAACAGAACAGCTTCGCAAGCTGCTCTTCGGAAAGTGTTGTTTGTCCGATCTTTTTCCAAACGACGGCGGTACATTTGCTACAGCCATATCCTTTTTCAAATTCGCGGATTTTTCCGCCGCAATGAGGGCATACTTCGGGCATTTTTGCCAGCGCTGTCTTTTTGAATTTCGGTTTCACTTCCATTTTAGTATAGCCACCGGAACTGGAAGTTTTGATCTTTTCTTCCGGAAGATCTTTTTTGATTTCTTCTACGCTTGCATCTTTTACAGCGTTTACTTCTCTGGTGACATAAGCATATAACTTTTCCAGATAGCCTTCCTTTGTCACATCACCGCTCGCTACCATGTCCAGTCCTTTTTCCCAGTTAGCCGTCATTTCCGGTCTGAGTAGGGACGGCGTAATAGCGTTGACGATATCAAAGATCACCTCTCCGCGCTCACTGGGAGACAATGCCTGCGTCTTCTTATTAAGTGTTACGTAATTGTTGGCGATCAACTTTTTGAGGATTTCTGCCCTCGTTGCGCTGGTTCCGATTCCGCTGGACTTGATCTGTGCCCTGAGATCTGCATCTTCAATCAGCTGTCCTGCGTTTTCCATTGCAAGGATAATACTACCGGAAGTATATCTTTTGGGCGGCTGCGTTTTTCCTTCCACAATTTCAAATCTTGCGTCGTAGCTCTCTCCTTCTTCCAATCCTGAGAACATTTCATCTGTCTCTTCTACCGTTTTATCATAAACGGAAAGGTATCCAGGCGTTACAAGTGTTTTTGTTGCTGCCTGAAAACTTTCTCCATCGCAATCGAAGAAATATGCATTTTTCTCATAAACGGCTTCCGGATAAAAGATAGCAAGAAAACGGCGGCAGATCATGGTATAAACCGTTTTTTCGTCATCTCCGAGGGAATTATAACTGCTCACTTCTTTTCCGGTAGGAATAATTGCATAGTGGTCAGAAATCAACGCATCATTCGTGTATTTGGTATTTCCGATGTTGTTGATATAACCGGCATCGATCATAGATGCACATTTGCCAACAACCGGATGACTCTTTAATCCATTGATATTGTTTGTGATTTCCTTTGCGACGGCAGATGATAAGACTCTTGCATCTGTTCTGGGATAAGTCACCATCTTTTTCTCATATAAGGTCTGAACGATCTGAAGAGTCTGGTCAGGCGTAATCTTAAGCGCGGAAGAACACTCTCCCTGCAGCTCGGCAAGGTTATAAAGCATGGGCGCGGATTTCTTTTCTTTGTTTTTCTCCTTATTTTTAAAAAGAAGCTGCCCTTTTTCTTCACATTTCGCTTTCAATTCTTCTGCGTTCTTCTTATCAGAAAATGCTCCGGGCTTGTAAAGCATAGGTGATTCAAAATATGCAGACGTCTCCGTTGTTTTCCAATCAGCGGAAGAATCGCCAACAAATCCCCTAAGCCCATAGAACGGAATTTCTTTTGAGCCTTTAATTAGTCGTTCGCGATTTACGATCATTCCAAGCACGCAGGTCATAACACGGCCAACAGCAATAGCTTCATTGTTCGTGTTGCCTACGATATTGTTATAAAGTCTGCCGAATTTCAAAGTATAGGCTCTGGAAAGATTGATTCCAAAGAGATAGTCTTCTATGGCACGCATATAACCGGCATCGGAGATAAGATCATATTCGGAAAGAAGTTTCGCTTCCCTGATACCTCTCTGAATTTCCTCTTCCGTCTGGGAATCGATCCATACTCTGCGCTCTTCTACATTGCTTCCGATATTGCAGAACTGGCGTACAAGACGCTGGATATATTCTCCCTCTCTCGCAGCATCACCGGAATAAAAAATGTGATCCACGTCTTTTCTTTCAATCTGTGTTTTAACGATTCCAAACTGTTTAGCTACACTCTCAATAACCTCATATTTGAATGTTTTAGGTAAAAACGGCAGAGTGTCGAGTTTCCATGATTTCAAATCTGGATCATATTTCTCCGGATAACTCATTGTAACGAGATGTCCCACACACCATGTGATGATTGTATTGCCGTCTTCGATATAGCCGTCTTTTCCTCCCCCGTTAACATGCAGGGCCTTTGCAAAATCTCTGGCTACGCTTGGTTTCTCTGTAATAAAAAGTTTTTTATGAGTTTTAGAATATGTTGAGTTGTTGTCGTTTTTTGCTTGTTTCATAGTTAGTTTTTTGATTCCTTTCTTAACATAATTTAATTTATACGTTGTACTTATGGAGGTTAATTTATGAACTGCCCCGATGAAAGATTATATTTGCCGGGGGAAGAACATAAAATTCTTAAAATACATGTAACGGATGATAAAATGTTCGAAAAGTGTGCGAACAAACTAAAAGATAAAACGCATTTGCATATATCAGTAATAGGTGCAAATTGGATACCGTCAAATGATAATAATTGTCTGGCTGAGTGTGAAGTTGTATCTGTGGGAAAACAAATATGCAAAGGGGACTAATACGGTTTTTGCATAATTAAAAAATTATCCCTTTTTAAAATTTTTGCAATTTCAAGTGCTTGTTCCTCGGAGTAGCCATATCCTTCGAATTCTTCCATTAACGCCTCTGTATTTATCTCACGGCTTTCATATCCTAATATATAATGTATGATACGAAGTTGAGCAGTGGTTAGAGAATTTAATTTTTTTTTTACAAGCATAGGTATCCATTCGAGCAGTTCTTTTCGTTCTGTTTTCTCGTTTACTAAGTCAATTGATTTATTTTTCATCTCTTATTCCTTTCTGCGGGTGATACTCTATCACCCGCGAAAACTGTTTTAGATTAAAGTTCGAAGCCACTCCATCAATCCCTCATCATCATTCCATTGCGGCATCGCCGGAGTGCCTTTAATAGGATTTGCTTTTTCGAGAGCTTCCCGTTTGAGCATTGTATCTGCTCTCGCATATATTTCTGTTGTAGTGACACTACTGTGTCCAAGCAGATCACGAATATAGACTAAATTCACATTTGCTTGTAATATGTTGAGCTCTACATAAAAAAGTCTCTTTCCCATTTACTCCTCCAGTTTTACTCTTCTTCCGATAATTGTTTTGATATAGTTCATGGTATCTAACTCGTCCCCAGAAAGATCATCCATCGGCGTATTTAAAACCCAGTATAAAAACGCAAGATTCGTTTCCGAATTATCTTTCACGTAATCGTCGATATCCTGTTTTGTTGGAAAATATCCAGTAAGCTGAAAATCCATGCTCTGAACATTTTGCATAATTTTCATGTTCTTTTCGGGCGAGATCTTAAGCTGCCCTTTAACCGCTTTTCCAATCGGATTGTTATCTTCAAGGGAGTCTACGATTTTTACTTCCTGATACATAAATCGCCGCAATTCTTCGCGATAATCAGAATCTGTAGTATTGTAAAATGCGACCATAAGATCAAATAAGCCGTGTTTTTCGTCCAGTTTTGATTGAAAGCTCTCTCTTAATGGGAATTCGTAATCCTCAGGAATTTCAAACAATTCCGCTTTCTGATCCAAATCATCATATTCTGTAAAAGATATAGTCAGCATGCGTTTCTCCTTTCTTTATGCCTATAATTATTATGACAGAATTTGAAAATTAACGATTTTTCTGCACAGAAAAACAGGCGTCTTGCGACGCCTGTTAATTATAGAGCTGTGATCAAAGATCCAAGGATTGGATCATTTTTGATTTGGGGAACTACATGAAGCGAAGTCTCTCTTATTTCATTGAATAAGATGTCATGAAGAATCACATGATACTTCCCAACAGGAGAAACATACTGTGCCACACACTCCTTAAATAAATCATTCCAAATAGTAATATCCGGAATCTCAAGCATAAGATCCTTGCTTGCAGGAGCCATAGGCTTTACTTCGTATACAGAGATTTTAAGAACTGTCTCTTTATGTTCTTCCTCATTTGCATTGTCGTCATCACTATCAGTATTGTTATTGGAAACAGAGACTTCTTCTTCCATTACTTTACCTCTGATATTGACAACTCTGCCTTCACCAAGTAATTCTCCGAAAGAAGCATACGCTTTTGTAAAGCAGGCTACTTCAATAACACCGCTCTTGTCTTCCAAAGTGAAGAAAGACATATCAGCGTTATCGGATTTTCTCTGGCGGATTTTATAATCCTCAATAATTCCGCAGATGTTGACAACGTCGCCACCCTTAAGTTCAGAAATCATCTTGGCATTTATGGGGATTCTGTAGGCATCCATGGGATGTCCGGATAAAAATACCCCGATCAGCTTCTTCTCATTTTCCAGCTTCTGCATCATATCTTCATCAATATTCTCAGGAATTTCAATCTCAGAAATCTGAGCGTCAATTTCCTGATTCTTATTAACGATAGAATCGATCTTCGCCTGGATTTTTTCGATGGTTGGAAGCGTTTTATTTTTGTAGCCGACTGCTCTCAGCTTGCCAAATACATAATCTGCATCTACTGCTGATCCGTTCTTTTCGTTCTCAATCTCTTTCAGAACATTGAGAATAACGGTCTGCTTTTCGATATCAGAATCGTTCTTTGACTTGCCGCCAGCGCATTCTTCCATTTCCTCAAAAGCCATCATAAGAGCTTTGCGGTTTTTGCAGAAACAGTCAAACGCACCTGCATTAATCAAACCTTCGCTTACATTCTTTTTGAAGTGGCCTCTTCTGTAGTAATCGTGGAAACTACTGAAAGCAGCTTCCTTTCTTGCAGCCATGATAGGTTCCACTGCGCCAATACCCTTAATAGAAGTCATTCCAAAATAGATTTTTTCGTCAACGATACTGAATTTAGCCCCAGATCTGTTGATATCTACGGGTTTTACTTCAATACCCATTGACTTGCACTCTGCAATTAAAGCAACCAATTGTTTTTCGCTCGCCCAGCTTAATGCTACGGTCATGAATTCAATCGGATAATAATACTTTAACCAACAAAGTATATATGTTACCCGCGCGTATGCTGCTGCGTGGGATTTGTTGAAAGCGTACTTTGCAAAGTCAACCATGTCGTCGAAAATCTGTTCAGCGACCTCTGCAGGAATGCCGTTAGCGACACATCCTTTGATTCCGCTTTCAGGATCTCCGTTGACGAAGATAGGTTTTTCTGCAAGGAATACTGCTTCCTTTTTCTTACTCATGGCACGACGCACCAGGTCAGCTCGCCCGAAGGAATATCCTGCCAGATCACGGAAGATCTGCTGTACCTGCTCCTGATAAATCAAGGAACCATAGGTATCTTTCAGGATATGCTCGAGCATCGGATGTCTGTATTCGGGAGCCTTACCATGTTTAACTGCAATCATAGAAGGAATGGAATCCATGGGGCCGGGTCTGTATGCTGCCAGTAATAATACCAGGTCGGCAAATTTATCGGTTCCCAGTTTCTTTTCTACGTCCTTCATACCGGCAGATTCAAGCTGGAAAATCGCGTTGGTCTTTCCGGATGCGCAAATTGCCTTGATAACTTCTGTCTCTTCCTTGATGTCTGTCTGAGGATTGATCTTGCGGCCGGTTCTCTTATAGATAAGACGTAACATCTCGGTAATGATATTGAGGTTTTTTAGTCCAAGGTAGTCCATCTTTAACAAGCCAGCTTCTTCAGCCTCCACCATATCCATCTGGCACTTCCACTGTTTGTTAACGTCATCCCAGGAAAGAGGGACATATTCGTTAACATCGTCATTATCAGAAATAATAACGCCGGCAGCGTGCATACCATAATGGTTGTATGCTCCTTCAATTGATATGGCTCTTTTAATGATCTCATCAACCTTAGGATTCTTTTGGTTCATTTCCTCAAATACCGGAAGATATGTTGCAATATGCTCCTTGGGTTTTTGAGGAATTACATCTGCCAGAATATCTCCCAAAGTAACATATTCGTCTTCCTGACCCTTGGAAATGCCGATTGCCTTTGCCACATCCTTGATAGCGGACTTGGGAGCTGATTTTGCGTATGTGATAATTCTACATACAGCGTCCTCTCCGTACTTTTTGTAGGTATACACAACAACCACATCTCTGTAGCCGTTGGCATAGTCTGTATCAATATCAGGCATAGTTACTCTTTCTGGATTCAGATATCTTTCGAACAAAAGACCGTGTTCGATAGGATCCAGATCGGTAATACCAATACAATAACAAACAAGAGAACCTGCAGAAGAACCTCTTCCGGGGCCCACTGTCATACCTACGTAGGTCTGATCTGCTTCGACATACTCAACAATCTGCTCGAATGTCATGTTCCAGATATTCTCTTTCAGATAGTTGTATCTGTCTTCCGGCATCTTACCAAGTTTCTTGGTGAAGTTAACCAGATCCTGAACGATCAGATGATAATCTGAAACGCCCATTTTCTTAATTACACTAAGTTCGTACTCCAGACGCTCATCGTATTCCTTGGAAGGGAAACCACCGGGGAAACGCTTCTGAACACCCTCGTATGTCATCTTCTTTAAGAGTTCGAAGGAATCTACGCTCTTATCGAAGACGGGATAATGCTTTTCCTTACTGGGCTCATAATTGCACTGTTCAACAATCTTACCGACGTTTTCCATTGCAATCTTGGCTCTTTCGGGAGTTACAACCTGTCTGATGGCTTTATAAAGCTCTTCGTCATCTTTCAGGTACAATTCCTTATCGGAATCTTCTAAGGGTTCCATTTTCATGAAGCGTAAGGATCTTACGGTTTCTCTTCCCATGAGGTCTTCTTCGGAATTTGTCGCCATGTGTGCGTCGTTCGCAGCCACTACAGGGATATCAAGTTCCTGTGCAATGCGGTCGAGCTCCATCATAGCATCTTTCTCTTCGAACATTCCGTGAAACTGGAGTTCAATATAAAAGTTCTCTTTTCCGAAAATCTGCTGATATCTGAGAGCCTCGGAGCGCATCTTTGCGGCCAGAGCAGGTCTGTCGCAAATCTTCTCTCTCAACTCTTTCAATACAGTATATTTTTCGTTCAGAGCGTCGCCTTTGCCACTAAACTTATTTTTGCAAAGAGTAATCTGCTTGCAAATTG
The DNA here is from genome assembly GCF_003478095.1 of Clostridium sp. AF34-10BH. Classification (NCBI taxonomy): domain Bacteria; kingdom Bacillati; phylum Bacillota; class Clostridia; order Eubacteriales; family Clostridiaceae; genus Clostridium; species Clostridium sp. AF34-10BH. The sequence goes on along the minus strand of NZ_QUEC01000009.1, from coordinate 89,676 downwards.
TGTTCTTTGTGGTTTTGAGCTGCGTTACTTCAGCCTTGGCTCTTTCAACAGCAGCTTCTTTTTCGGCAATTTCTGCAAGTACTTTCGCTTTCTCATCTTCAGGAAGCTTTTCTGCGGCTCTCTTCTCCTTTCCAAACTTCAAAAGAGTCAGGTGCTGAATTTCATCGATACGTTTCTCGAGGGCTGTTTTCTTTGCCTCATGACTTTCCAACAGATCCTTGTTTCTTTCGAACTCAGACAGCTGTTCAGCCAGTTTTTCAGCTTCTTTCTTATAAGCTTCGTTCTGAAGAATCAAACCAGCCAGAACGCCGTTTACACAGGCAGAAGTTGCGATTACATGTCCGTAACCCCTGGAACCAGGTCCGAAGCATGTTTTGATAATTTCTTCGTTTAACGCAGGAAAAAGCATAGTTCTTACTTTTTCGATTCGCTTGTTGGAAAGCTTCACCGCTTTCATCATTGCCTGATATCCAATCAAATCTTTTGCATAAATTATCAGATGAAGTCTTTTGTCATAAGAAAATTCCTTGACATAGTACTCACATCCAACTATAGGTTTGATTTCATTTTCAGCGGCTTCCTTCAGAAAAGAAGGAATACCCGTTAATACACCATGATCGGCAATAGCCACTGCAGGTGCTTCCATTTCTTTAGCTCTCTGACAAAGTCTTTTTACTGTCATAACGGAATCCTTTACTGAATTCTGTGTATGACAGTGTAAAAAACCATATTTTACCATTCTTTTTTCCTCCCGATTTCTAATTTCTATTAATATGAAAGAAAAGAAGGGTTAAAAAAAGAGAGCCTTTCGGCTCTCTTAAAGAAACGTTACATTTACCGCAAGCGGCAGCTCCGTTTCGTTGTTATTCTGAACGATATCAAAAGATACTCTGCTGTTGGCAGCCGGTATCATACGTATTTTGTTTGGCAAAAAACTTCGATATCGCACAAAATATTGTTCTCCGGTCTCTTCATCTTCAATGAATCCAAAACCCTTTTTGAGATTAAAAAATTTCAGTACACCCTTACGCATACAATTCTCCTCGTGTTCGGTATATTTTTCCTTCAATATTATTATGAAAGAAATCTTTTTTGAACACAGAGAATAAATATTGCGACACATTTATAATATTTTTTCTAATTTTTCCACAATTCCAGAATTTCTTTTCGGATGGATATCTGCGGTAATAAATCTTTCCAGCATGTTTTCGGAAGAAAGGATAATCACCTTATCAATCGCCCTTGTTACTGCTGTGTATAAAATTGATCTGCTTATCATAGACGGCGCAACATCCGACGGAAGGGCTATCACAATAATCTCTCCTTCGCTGCCCTGATATTTATGAACCGTGGTCGCATAAGCAAGCGCAATGTCTTCATAATGATCTTCGTGAATATGTACATTTGTATCGTCGTCTGCAGAAAGAATCATTTCTTCCGAGCAAAAATCATGAACGAGCCATAAATTGCCGTTAAAATACGATTCATCACCATACACATTTCTAACCGTCATAACTTTATCAGACCTATAAAAGCAATCTTCGCCATAGCAGATATGATCTTCGTCTGCGTTATGGAATATTTCCTGTGCCAGCAAATTTAGTCCCTGTACACCTATTGTACCCGATTGCTGAGGAGTTATAACATGTAATTTCTGGTAATTTACCGGATCATAAAGTGTTTCAAATATTCTTTTTGCTTCCATTCTTGCTTCTGAGTCGTTATGAAAACGTTTTATAATGAAATGACTATCCTGTTTAAGTTCGGTTTTACCTTCCAAAATCAAATCTCTGTTAATACAGATAGAGCTGTCTTTCTTCTGTCTATGTGTACTTGATAATTCGAAATAATGGAATTTGTCACTATTTACCAAATCATGTAGCAAAAATCCAGGCTCTACCGAAGGAAGTTGATTCCAGTCGCCCACAAAAAGAAGTTTTGTTTCGTCTCCTACTGCATTCAAAAAACTTTTAAAGAGATAAATGCCAACCATGGAAAATTCGTCGATAATAATAAAATCAGCGTCTATGGGGTTATTTTCGTTTCTCATAGGAAACGATTGTCCGTCTTCTATCCGGTATTCCATCAGCAGATGGATCGTAGACGAAGCCAGTCCGGTTGCTTCCTTGATTCTTTCTGCCGCACGGCCTGTCGGTGCGCAGACGGCGACACGCTTATCCGGATATTTCTTCTGATAACAGGCTACCAGATTCTTCAAAGTTGTTGTTTTTCCTGTGCCGGGACCACCGATCAGAAAACATGGTTCTGTATCTTTAAGCAAACAAAAAGCTTCTTTTTGCGAATCATCCAGATAACTTCCGTCTGTATTCAGGTAATCATCAATTTCCCTGTCGTTCAACATGGTCCGCGATTTTCTCTTAAGTCTCGCAAGACCTCCGGCTATTTCACTTTCGGCGTCCCATGATTTGCGGGAATAAAATCTGGGTTGTCCTGTTGTAGTATCAAGATAGCCAGCTTTACTTGATAAAATCTCAAAAAGAACCAGTCCATCGGGAGCCTGTTCATCAAAACAGGATATTCTTTTTTCAATTTTTCGGTACATTGGAAGAATTTCTTTTGCTGAACAATAACTGTTTCCTGTTGTCGCCAGGTAATAAAATGCCTGATTTACGATACTCCTGATTCTATCCGGATCACAGAAAGTGAACCCATTATCTCTTGCGTAAGCATCAATATTTTCAAAAGGGATTTCTGCGCGCTTCATGGACAAATACGGATTTTCTTTGATTTCTGTACGGACATTTCTTTCATACATTTTTCTCAATCGATTGATCTGTGTGAAAGAAATTCCATAAGGAGATAACTCTTTCAACAGATCCATTTCGATCAAAGATCCTTCTGCTTTCTTTACGAAAGCAACCGCTTTTTTATGAGAAAATCCCTTGATTTGTTCTATGTGCCCAACGGCCTTATCTGACTGCAAAAGCTGATCGATGGTCATATTATTGATTTTAAGATAAGCAATAACCCTATCTGCACAGGCGCTTCCCATTCCAGGCTCTAAATGCGCCATAACGAAAGACTTCGCTAAAATATCGTTATTGATATTCAAACTAATGGAATCAACAATAAATAGGGGTTCTTTTTTATCTCCGGATAATTCTTTATGGCCGGTGATTGTTAATGGCGTTTTGGGCGCATAATTCGGAATGACTCCGCGGCAGTTATAGAAATTTTCGCCGTCTTCGTCATATTTTAGTCCCTTGAACTGAAAGAATGTATAACCTGACTTGATATTGCGAAATAAAGTTTTTTGGTATACACCGTCTATGGTCATGAGTCTGCCTCCCTATCTTTGGATATTATTATTATGACAGATTTGGCGGCTCTATGGAAAGTTCTGCACAGAAAAAGATGCCCGCTATTCTTCCAATGTCATTAAGTTAAGCTCTTTTAAGCAAAAAAGTAACCCTCCCAGAACTCTACAAAAGAGAAAAGGGAGGGTTGTTTTTATCCGATTTGTGCTATCAAAAAGATTACAAAGGTGATACTTCCAATGCCCGATATAACAATGATGAGTTTATCCAGTATACATCCGAGTGTTTCTGGTATTCAATGCGATTTGAAGATAGTCACATAGAACGGGAAAAATCATTATGTTTGCTCGATTTAATATATTATTCTATCCTCCTCGATTTGAGCATCATCATATGCTTCTTGCTCCGATGCAAAACATCCAAAATCATGATAACATTTAAAAATTTCTCCCGATGCGTCGTTTTTGCTATATACGCCATTGGGTATTGACAAACCCAATCAACAACGGTACACTTTTCTGCCTGTTTTGTATTTCTATTAGCATAATAAAAAGTTTCTCCTCTTTTAAATAAAGGTTTCATATTTTATCTTTCTTCCTTATATATTATAAAATCTAGTCTTTTTTTATAAACTTAATCCAAATACAATACGTACATTTTGACAATTGGTATCGACTGAAAGCATAAAAGGAATAATTTCAGTATAAAAGTCACAAGCAATTTCCGAATGCTTGCAATCTTCTTATTTATATATGTCAAAAAATTTCGCAAAAATAAGCAAAAATAGAAATATTTATACCTCAAAATAGTATACTCCCTTATCCCAGTCAAAATTTTGTATTTCCTCTAACGATAAGTATGACGTAAAAGTTAAATCTTCTAACCAAAATGCAGTTTCTTTATCAACATCTGAAGGTAAACCCTTGCATTCACAAATGAAACCCGTAGCTAATGCTGCAGGTTACTTTTTATTTCCAATATCTCTCCCGTTTTGTCAATAAATCCAGCAGCCGAAAAGGAATCGGACGAATGTTGTCCAACCGTAATTTTATTTTCATCTTTTTTCTTTTTAAAAGAGTCTTCCAGTCATATCTATTAATAAATCATAATTTCTTGGACGAGTGTTTATTTGATATTCTTTAATATCAGACAACAATTCTGATGCTTCAGAAATATGTAAATTACATATTCCTGCTAACTCCGTATTTATAATTGTTTGAAAAGTATCTTCGACAAGTAGGCATTCTTTTAAATTTATACCATCTCTTTCAGCAATATATTTTATAACGTCAACCTTCATGTCGGCTGATGATACTAATATAATATCTTCTGTGTTTATTTCTGGATAATTATTCTTTATAAATCTTTTTTTGCTATTATAGGAAAAAGAATTTGTATCAGCCGTTAAACCAAAACATCTTTTACAGATACCTCGATTATTGTGCATTTTATTTACTAATTCTTTCATGATTTTAGGCGCTATGCAATATTCATAAGGGTGTTGACTGAAGATATCATATTTAAGCCATTCTTCATCAGAAAAGCCACTTACTATTTTTCCTGTTAAGAAGTTTTTATATCTGGGTATTGAAAGTACCCCATCTATATCAAAAAATACATATTTTATTTTCGCTATTTCCAATAGCCTTGCGTCTCTTATATATGTTTTTTCTTCTAATTTCATATTCTCTTCCATACGTTGATATTCTCCTTTTTAAATTTCCGATACATAAAAATCATCTTTGACAATAATATTTTGATGAACATTTTCTATAAGTTCACGCCTTGTTGTATCCAATAAATGAGTACAAAATATTTTTTTATTGTATTTATTGGATAAATAGATTAAATCATTAATTCCCATATGACACATATCTCCTGTTTTTGATGAGGAATCTGCTATGATCACAGTAGATTTTTTAAAAATAGTTTCAATACCTTCACATAGTCCCGAATCTCCTGTTACCCCTAATTTATTATCAATAATATAACCTAACGCCGGCTTTTCTTCTCCATGTAACATTAGATAGGATTTAATATTGTATTCATTTATTTTAAATTCATTTTCTAGTATTTCTATAAAATGAATATTAAAAAATCTTTCAATTTCAGCGCCATTCTCAAAATTATATGAATCAAATAAATCCTTGATTTTGGATTTTGTACCAATTGGCCCAATTATATTTATTGGTGTATTTCTCTTTTTGTAGTTAAATATATATTTAAGAAAAAAAGGAATGTCTGCTGTATGATCTCCATGCATGTGAGTTATTAATATAATATCAATATTTTCTACAGGCAATCTTTTTTTTAACATTTGCTTAACTGTCCCATTTGGCATATCTACAATAATTTTATTATCAATCAACGTACATGCACTGTTATAGGCAGTATACATTGCACCAGTTCCTATTAAATTTATTTGCATATTTATAGTTTTCCTTTCTTTTATAAATTTATCTATAATTCTACAGTTAGAACCGATAATAACTTCATTATTTCTACCACTAACATAAAATCCGCAATCTTCAAATGAAGAATGTTCGCCAACAACTAAAGAATTACATCTATCCTCAAAGCACACTTTAGTGTGTTTTTAAGTTCACTTTTCAACAGAGATTGAACATTGGATGCATCACATGTTGATGATAATAAATATTTGTCACATTTAATATGTTGTATATTATTAACATCCATCTTATTTGTTATTACAGAGTTTATACAATCCATAATTAAGCACCTTCCTAATCAATAAAATTGATATTGTTATCAAACGTATTTTTAATGATAAATTTCATCAACATATTTCTTGTCATGCACGAATATCTTTTCTTCAAATCATGTTCGGTAATAATTCTTTCTTTTGAAGAAGATAAAAATTCATACTCAACATCAGAATCTTCTATAAAACAGCCTGTTTCATAGAAGCCATTTCTTAAATAAAAATCTTTTCTACGTGTTTTTATATCCTCTGTTTCCACAGATGGTCTTTCAATGCATAGAAGAATAGTTGTATCAGCTTGCCAGAGAATTAAATCTCTTAACACAAGACTTCCAAAGCCTTTATTTCTGTATTTCTTATCTATCGCCACATACATAAGATAGACTATATCATCATAGAAAATAAGAAACCTTATCCCTATAATTTTATCTGTATCGTGGTCAATAATTGCGTCAAGGCGGACATTATTTTCCTTATTACACTGTTTCAAAATCCAAAAAGGAAACTTTTCACTTTTGGGAAACGAAGTTTCATATATTTCTTTTATCTGAGATTGACCTTGACTATCACAGGCAGAATAATTTTTATATCTCATACATATTCCTTTCCAAAAACACCCCTCCCTTTTCGTTTTAAGAAAAAGAGAAGGGTGTAATTTATATCTTAACTTAATGACATTGGCTATTCTTCGGCATCTTCATCCAACTCTTCTACATCGTTTTCGTCATCTTCATCAAGTTCTTCGGGATCTTCCCTCCAAAACAAAAGATTTTCTTTTCTATATAATCTTGTGGCTTTGTATATTATCACGAGGATAAATATAATAAGCACTAATCCATTTCCCCAATAAAAAGTTCCGTTTATTAGCTGAAAAATACAATTAATGAGGGCTACAATTGCCATAACAACATAAAACCAGATTGATACTTTATTTCGTTTCACGCTTTTTCCTCCTAAATGAAAAATATTAAAAATGAAGCCACAATATACGGTGTCATCGCAACAGGGCGCTTTAGATTACCACGTTTATTGATATTCTTTTTGACTCCCTGCACAATGGCCAAAAAGATAAGCATTATTCCCATGTGCCACATATATTCTTCTATTTCTGCGTTATGAAGCATGAGAAATGCGGCGCATTCGCAAAACAAAAAAGCATCCGCCTGGCCATACATAAACTGGAATATCCCTAATTGCAATGCGGCGAAAAATAGGAACGGTATATAATTGCTCGGGAACCCAACATATCCTATAAAAAGGATCATAGAAGCCAAATTTATAAAATGAAACAGATCATATACTTCCTGATACTTCATATCCATTTCAACCATTACAATCGTGTTCGCAAAGAATATAGCTTCCATGATGCTCGTAAACCATGAATGTTCTATATGCATTTTTAATGGTAACGGCAAAATATAATGCAATATAGCCAGAAGAAATATGATGAATGTTTCAATTACTATTTCTTTATTTGATTCCTCGATTTTTTCTTTGCCTATCTTATTACTATATTGTAAGATGATTTTTCTTGCAAAAATAAAAACCATCATAAAAATAATGACATTTAGCATAACTTACTCCTCACTATTATTATGAAAGTTTTTTATTTAAAAAGGGAGCTTTTCAGCTCCCTTTCCGTTAATCCACATGTTTTACATAATAAATGGTTCCTTCAGCAACAGCCTTATAATACTCATCTACGGAAGCATTTTCAAACAGCAGGTTTACTCTTTCGCAAACCGATGTTTCATCACCATTTTTAATCTCTGTACCGGCAGAGTCAAATGCCTGCAATACATAAATATCAGAATACAAAAGATCTTCATCAGAATGGTCGATTCCGTCTTCTTTTCTGTTTGCGATGATATAAATGTCCACCGTATCCCCCGGCCTTATAGTACCGCTTACGATCTGGGAAAGATCAGCCGAACCTGTACCGACGGATCTGGGCTCCTTCATGGCCGCAACTTTTTCATCAATATTCTTCAACATATTTATGCTCATTGCGGTGCCGGTGCTGATCGTAAATTCCGGGGCAAATCCATAAAGCTGCTCTTCTTCGGTTACGGCATTCTCCGGGAAAATTCCCTTATCGATTTCCTTTTTGGTAAAATAAGTAGGTACATTATCTTCCGAAAATACGACATTTTTGGGAATTTCGGTGCTGGCAACGAGAATTTCTGCCTTTTCATAGTTGGACAATGCCTGTTTTTCCATGTGAATCATAGCGAAAAACAAAACTACTCCGACGATCAGTGCCATAAGAAACGCTATCGGCAAAATACTTTTGTTTTTCTTTTCAGCCCTTACTTTCTTTTCCTTTTTCTTTAACATTTGCTTTTCCTCCATTATAATACTTTATCCACAGAAAATAATTTTTTCTGCCTAATAACGCCTTTTATTTGTCCATGTAACGTTTTGATTGGGATTTCGAGTTCCACATATATTGATGTTTGATCTATCGTTTCGTCAAGGTCGCTTTCGTAATACGATATATGATAGTCTTCAATGTAATCCGGCGTAGAAGCAACGATTGCATCGCTCTTCCACGTCCCATCTTTATATACGCATTTGACAATTTCGGCACCTTTTTCTTCCGCCAAAACAATTGGCTGCAATTTCGGATCATCCGAAGGGACTACTTTAGCGGGAGTTCCATTAAATACATTGTATATTCGATATTCAATTACCCTCGCCTTATCGCCAATTAACCTATCTCCAAAATCAACGGCATCTATATCGATTGCATCATCGACAAACTTATTGATCCCTAGGTTAGCCTTCATGCAATTTTCAAAAATACGGAGACTATCATATTTGTTGATATATAACTTTTCTTCAGACGAATACGTGTCCTGATCCACCAGTGTAGCTGCAAGTCCGGAAGAAACAATGGTATCGTCTATATTGTTTTTCAATACCTTCGTATATTTCATAGAGACGCCGATCACCACTAACACTATGCTGTAAAATACAAGCATTGTCGCACGGATCAATTCTGCGTTGCCTTTTCTTTTTCGTGATAAAAATTTACGTAGCATATCTATCACCTTGCCTTCGAAATGGATTCGCGATAGATCCTGATGTGATGCGTTCCGCCGAGGATTCGGCTGCCTATCGTTCCAATGTCAGTTGATTGCGCGTCGTACTCTACCAAAATGGATACAGGGTTGCCATAATCTGCCTTCCCAGCTGCGCCACTGTTTATGATGATATCTGTGCCTGTGACCTTAAAGCCTCTGTTATTTAAATCCTCAACCACAGTATCTCTGTTAAGTTCACCTGTGGTTTCAAGTTTCAAAATCTCCGCTCTAGCAATCTGATCAATATTGTCTCTATAATTAGAAATTGCAAACGTATTGATGACGAAAACCAGTAATGTGGCTTCAAGCAAAAAGGTTATGATCGAGGCAACGAACTGATCCATGGAACCGCTTCTTTTATTACTTAATATCTTTTTCACGGCGTTCCTCCTTATCCAAAAAAGACCGCATACACGGCCTTTTTTATTTTTGCTTTCTGCCTTACAGAGAAAGGATGTTGGAAAGCGAATTTGTTGCCTTCTCCAATAACTGATTCATGGAATTGGACATTGAGTTCTTGAACAGAATTGCAATAGCAACACCGATTACAACAAGGGCGATTGCGATCATCAGACCATCGATGCCTTTTCTCTTACGAGTAAGCATCTGACGCACCTTGCCGGTTCCATTAATTATAGCTGCATTTGAAAAATCTAAAATTTTTTTCATGTTAATTCTCCTTTATTAGAAAAAGATTTATTTTCTTTACACCATTATTATGACAGAACTTTGTTAATAACGCAGAATTTTTTAACTTCCGTCATTTTGACGTTTAAAACAGTGATCCAATGGACAAGGATCCTAAGGAAATTACGATAATGAAAAACATAATTGCGCCAAACTCCACAATGGAACTAAAAGTCAGCGCCCTATCCAGTTCCTGTTTCTTTCTCATGAGGGCAGCACTTTGGAAAGATTTGAGCTGTTCAGAAATATCTCCCAAAAGCTCCACTGCTTCTCCAGAGTCCAATGCCTGAATAATAGCTACACACAGCGAATCAATGTAACTGTTGGAAAATTTATTCTGAAAGTTTGTGATAACCTTCTTTGCGTCGGAGGTCATCATCATTTCTCCAGACATTTCCATTAGTGCAACCTTAAGTCTTTTGCTTCTGTTTACGAGCGCATAATCCTCGCACAGGGCATTGATAATATAAACACCGCCTTTGATCTGTACAGAAAGAGCATCGTAAATGATCTGCAAATCCGAAGTAATTTTATTATTATCACTATTATTCTGGATATTGACTAATAAATCCAACAATACATAGCCAAGCACAAAACCCAGTATCGTTACCGCCGGATGGAATTGAGCTGTAAGGGCAGCAGCCGCTGCGCCCATGCAAATCTTAACACCGGTGTAGACTAATGGATCAGCCAGACTCGGGTGTCTAAAAGCAAACCCATTGCTAATCAATTTCTTCTGAATCTGATCATAATCAAAAATTCCTATCTTTTTCTTTTCCTGCAACTCGCCACGGATACGTTCGTATTGCTTTGCGATGGCTTGTCCGGGATGATAGGAAAATGCAATTATCAGAATAATTCCACCGCCAAACAAAGCAATGATAAGCGGCAGGATTTTGTACTGCGCAATTAAATTTAACGTTTCATTCATTTTCAATACCTCTCGCAATTTAGGATTTATTGACTGTGTAGATTTTCCAGAACATAGCCAGGAAACAAATAGCTTCAATAATAAGAGCGATCCGACCTATCAGAGAACCAAAAAGCTCAGCCCAAATATCAATGCCGAGTAACTGGCCCATAAAATAAACGCAGCCAATCAACGCAAGCGCCATAACAAACATATTCACCATGCCATCGGAAGCTAGTGCTTTTCTTTCCTGTTTTGAACTCATATAATTTTGCAAAATCTGTCTGTTGCTTTTTACTACCGTCGTAAAGTCAGCATCGTAATTGATTGCAATTTCGACGTTTTTGATAATTTCATGAAACTGTGGATGCTCGATTTTGGCAGCCATATTATTTAAAGCTTCCTCTGGCTTACCGGATGTTCTGGCTTCCTCATAACATTCTATCAAAACGGTTCTTAATGGATCGTTCATGAATCTTGCAACTTTTCTGAAAGTGGCTGTTACTTCCTGTGCTGTTAAGCTGTAGCTTCCGAGCATGTTCAAAAACTGAATCAGATCCTTATCGACTTTCTGATAATTACTCATACTCAGCATCATTTCACAGAATATCAGTAGTCCTGCTGCTACTATCCCAAGGATAACGTTCAATGAAAAATCCTTAATGAATATCAATGAAACAAGAAATACAAACAATCCAAACATGATGATGATTGCCAGCCATAATTCCGGAGTCAAAAAGGTAAAAATCTTATCTATTCGGCTGTATGTATATAGTTTTATCCATTTTTCCCAGAACCCGTCTTTTTTCAGCAGCTTTTTTCCACCTTTATTGAGCATCATATTTTTATAAATCATATCGTTGTAGGTATCCTGCAATGTATTTGATATGATACTCGTTTTTCTCAGGTAATAAAACAAAATCACAAATGCCACAACAATGAAGACAAAAGTTCCGATTTTGAATATTAGGTTCTCATGTGTGATGGAAAGCGAGTCCAAAAAATCAGTACTTAATTTCCCCAGCGTTGTTTTTATCGTATCCATTTACAAAACCTCCATTTTCCCATATTGCTTCATATTCCAGTTCTCCCTTGTCGCGGTTATACCCCTTAACAGCATAAACCTGACAAACCCTATAATTTTTCATAAAGATAATGGTTTTAAAGCAATCCATCATTCGAAGCAGTTCATCTTTTGAATATTTGCTGTCGATAAGTGAATAGTCGATCAATTTATCCAACGCCTTCGGAGCGGAAGGCGCATGGATTGTAGCGGCACACAACTGACCGGTATAAGCTGCATTTAACAAATATCTTGCCTCTTCGCCCTTAATCTCACCGATGATAAAGAAGTCAACATCCATGGTAAGTCCGGCGATACTGATGTTTTTCAAATCATATTTAACTTTACTCTCTTCGGAATTAGGCAAAGAATGCATAAACATCATATCCGGATGTGTTTTTGTGGTTAATTCATCCGCCTGCTGTGCGATTAGAACTGAAACATCGTGGGAAATTTCCTCTTTTAGAGCGTTCAGTATAGTTGTTTTTCCGGAAGAGTTACCGCCGCACACAAGGGTTGATCCATTTGTGAATCTGGAAACCAGAACATCAGCTAATTCCTGGGACAGCATCGGTTCATCCATATTCACTAGTTTATCAATGGTTGGGAAATTCTTTGCAACTTTTCTGATAACCAGATACGGTTCGTCGAACGTATTTACCAAAGGTATGGAAATAGTAAAACGCAAAATATAATCCGGATTACTCTCATCATCTGTAAAACGTTGAATTGCGTTCAGATTTGATAAGCTGACCTGATTTCTGGTTGCAACGAAATCAACAAATCTCGCGTATTCTTCTTTTGAAGAAAAACTAATACCGGCGTCCTCTCTATGTCCCTTTCTTTTGATGCGGATCTGATTGTAACCGGTGACGCGAATGTCCGACACCTGCGGATCATTGATTAAATCCGTCAGAATGGAATATCCGAACACATAATTTTCGAACATTTTTAACGTCTTTTCTACGATTTCCGAGGTAACATCATACATTTCGAAAGCGTAGTTTTTAACGCTTTCCATGAAATCTTCCTTGGTGATTTCATTATTTTTAACACTCAGCAAGTCCGCCTGCTTAAGCTTGGAATAATCTTCGATCAATTCCTGAAGCAACTCTTTTTCATCTGCTATCTGATGAGTTATTGAATTATTCTTTTTCATTTTTGCATACTCCTTTATATTTTCATTCCAGCATAAATCAGCAAAGCGCCGACGGCAGCACATATAGCAATAAATATCAGCAGGGTAATAATTCCTTTTGCTACCTTCCTGCCCGTTTGCACGATTGTATCCGGCTCATATATAATCACAGGAGAGCCGTCAAAATCTTCTCCGTATTCACGCAGCTTTTTTTCGTCTTCGGCTTTCTTATTATTCCGGATTTCCTCCTCCAGATAATCCTTGTAAAGTTTCATCTGTCATTTCCTCCTGTACTTTTTCTTTTACGGAAAAACTTTCCATTTCACCAGTCAGATTGTTTTTAACGGACACAGACAGGACATGATCCTTATATTCAATAATGCTCTGGAAATTTCCTGCTGCCTGCACCCACTCCGGATTTACTGATTCGAGATGCTTGAATATAGAATTATCGACCTTGGTGTAATAAAGGCCATAAGTTTCCTCTTCTGTTATTTCTTCCTCGGAAACTTCTCCGGTTTTTGAACCATTATCGGCATTAACAATTCCTTCATAAACTTTTTGGATATCTGTATCCTCGGCGTTCTGCTCTGCATAAAATTCCTTGGCCATGTTTTCAGTGACATCAGGTAAAACTGTATGATAATATTCTGAAATCTTACCGTTATTATCATATTTTACATACAGTCTTTCTTTTTCGTTTTGCAACGCAAAAGTTTTGTCACCGAGATCTGCGAATTCATATAATTCCTCTTCATAATTCTGACCCTTGAAATCTTCGCTTACAGAAGTTGACATCTGAAGCCAGTCATGGGAGGCATCATAAATGCAATCCACATTTTTTTCTTTATATACATTAGTCCAGGAACGCCATGATTTATCATGATAAGTTAAGCCAAATGTATAATGATTTACGCCAACCTCGCTCAAAGAAGCCAATGTATACCCTGCTTCCGACAACATAGTAGACATTGTCTCCTGTAAGTTCGATACATCTACCCCACTTTGAAACAACTGCGTGTATCCGAGTAAACTCGAATTCATAGGAATAAACTTTAGATAATGGAATTCTTCATTGTTCCAATAATCGTCAGGTTGTCCCTGAACGATTGTGTAATTATGTTTATCGAGAATTGAAGTTGTATTCATTACATCTGTCTGTATTTTTGCCAGTCTGGAAAAAGCGCCTTGCCAGTCGTTTGGAGCAACAACCAGTACATCCATCGCTTCATCCTGCTGTTTGTTTTGTCCGCAGCCACACAATGCGGCGGTGAGTAATGAAACACATGTAAAAAGTAAGATTTTGCTTTTCATAATAACCTCCTGTTCTTCCTCTATAATTATTATGAATGATTTCATCAAAAAACAGGGATGCTTTTTGCAACCCTGTTTTTCTGCTATTTATAACCTTTTAGCCATATTTTTTCTTCTTCGGTTAATTTGGATTTTTTTATTTTTTTAACTTTTTCTGTTTCCATCTGATGATAAATCTTTAACTCATCTTCCGCGAGAATATCGTTGATATTCCATGTCATTTCATAACAAAACGGACGATTTCTGGGGTTCAGAAAATTCTCAGCAAAAACGGATTTCAGCCATTTTTCGAACGGCAATCCTCCAAAAATACTTAAGGAAGATCCAAATCCAAAGAGCAAAAACGGAACAGCTGGAAGATATAATAACAAAGAAATATAAGTCCCGAATAACGCTCTCTGTATTGCTCTCGAAGCAAAAATTGAAGCCACGGCCAAAATGGAAAAAATAGCTTGTCTAAGCGTAAGAGGTCCGATATCTTTTACCTGATATTCACGAATATCTTTATTAATGTATACCTGCATATCTATTTCTCCTCCTTAAGACAGAAAATCATTCAAAATAGTTTTTGACGCACTGAGCATACCGACGGCCGCAAAATTATATAAAGCTACATTAAGTAATCCGCTCAGATTTGTCATGGCTCCATCAACTATCCCTTTGGAACCGCCATCCAGTATTGATGCATACATATTGCTTGCTGAAAGCGTGCCGGCAATCTGAACAACCAACAACATCACAAATCCGTACAAACAAATTCCAAAGAACTTTTTTATGTATGATAAACCTCTCGAATGTGGGCCAGACATTACAACGTCAGGAATTGCAATACATAAAATTCCGCCTCGAATGATTAATTCGATCTTTCTGCTTGCCGCATGAAGTAATATCATGAGATTCGGAATGGTATTTGCTCCTTTCAAAATAATTGAGTAAATATACAAAGAAAGAGCTTTGGTGAATTTTTTACCTTGTCCATTTGCAAAATAATCAGCTACAGCGTTTACATAATCAGCTCCGCCTTCTCCTTTTGTGGTAGCGATAGGATTACTGAGGAAATAATCAATAAAAGTATTTCCCAGTTGCATCGCAAAAACAATTATCGTAGGCCCAAAATAAATAAGAGCATCAGCGCAGACAAATCTCATTATTGTTGTAATCCAATATTTTATATCAAGATCCCTTACTTTTCCCTGCATATCCTGTACAATGGTCAAAAGAAAATAAAACAACAACATACAGTATCCAATTGGAGAAAGGTAATCCCAGATTTGAGCAATCAAATTCTTCTCAAGGTTAGTAACTATGATGGCATCGCGCGGTACACTCAAGCCGCCAGCGTTCATAATATAAGCTTCGGCAACGGTTTTTTGGAAACCATCTTTCATCCCTTCATACCACGCCTTACCATCTGCAACGGCGTCGCCCAAGGAATTAAAAAGATCCTGAATACTATTAATAGCTTTTCCCCATTCTTTTACCGTTGTTGTAGTTTCTTCCATACCGGCTTCTTCAGGGGTTTTCGCAAATGTGATCATTGAGCAACCTAAAATCATTATGATTGCGAGTGCTAGTCCTAATAATCGTTTTCTCATAAAGACCTCCTAAATTTCGAAAAAGATACCCCGGTATAAACCAGGGTATCGCGATCGTTAGGCGAGAATACCCATAGCCTGTAATACGAATTTCATGCCTATCAGGATTGCTGCAACTGCAATAGTAGCAAAACCCTGTGCTCTTTTGTCAGGATTGCCGTTATCCTGCATGGACTGTGCGACAGAAACGATACCAAAAATTAACATACCAATACCGAGAATCTGCAACACAGTAAGAATCATACCGATGCCCTTACCTGCAATAGCAAAAGGGTCAACTCCATCAAGAGCTCCCTGATTAACGGTTACTGAGCTGAAGCCAGCATGACCAATCACCGGAGCCATTACTGCGGTTGCCATTGCTTCAACGGCCAACAGAGCATTCTGTGCCTTGTTTTTAAATAATGCGATTTTTTTCATAAACTTACCTCCTGAGTAAAGTTATTTTTCTCTCATAATTATTATGAGAGAAAAATAGTGCAAACGCGAAACGTTTGGCGGCTGACGCTAAAAGACCCTGCGGTTCTGCAGGGTCTTTTTCTAAAACATAAATGTTGAATCGGACATCGATGTACCGGTATCTTCTTTCAAGGCTTTCTTGATGGATTCTCTTTCATCCATCGCATCTTTTTTGTTTTCGGTATTTGTCTTTGTGCTTATCTGTGCTTCCATTCTCTCTTCAATATTCTCTTTGGTAACACGATTATCCTGCATGATCTGATTTGCGCCTTCAAGGTCATTTGCGTATTCAGATTTGCCCGCCACTAATGCAACAGCTTTCTGCTGTCTCTTTTTCGTGACTTTTTTCTTTTTAACAGGTTTTGTATTGAAGTATTTTTCAATAAATTCTTCTGATAATTCGTTGTTACGGCTCGCATTTCCTGTTTCGGAAAAATGAGGATGCTTTGAAAAATCATATTTTAAATCCCTAAATGGATGTAAACCTCGGATGATAACGATACACTCCTTATTATCCAAATTCTTGACTTCTTCAGGCGTCAACAACATGCGCTTTGACGTACCGAATCCTTCAGAACTTCCGCCCTTCTGCCCATGGCTTAGACTTATATTTCGTGTGCGGACAGTCGTCTCTCCCAATGTATCGGAGATATACTTGCAGGTTTCATTTTCAGAGCTTCCTAGAAATACAATGGTGTCACAGCCACCAATAATAGATTCGAATAATTTGTCATATTTCTCCTTAATTTGCGCAATGTTCTGGACTACGATGGTACAGGAAATCTCATACTTTCTCATAGTAGTTAATTTTTCAGAAAACATAGGCACAGATCCAATATTTGCAAATTCATCCATCAGGCATCTGATATGCCAAGGCAATCTTAAATCACCCTTTTGCACCTTATAATTCGCTGCGTTGTCAATTACAGCTTGAGCGGTTTCTCTTGTGGGCTTTTCCTGAATTACCTTATTTCCGATCACAATTTGAAATCTGCTTGCGTCTCTGGGAGTTTTATATTCTTTTACAGTAGCTGTCTTGAGATCTTCCAGAAGACGTTTTGCTTCATCTTCGGAATTAAGCATCGTAATCACCGGACGATTATACTGATCAATCAGCATCCATTTTTTAGGACAGATTTTCTCGGCTTTGGTATACAAGGCGTCAAACATCTGTGCATATAACATAGATACCAGAAAGTTAAATGTGGTGTTCGCCTGCGGAATGTTGATGAATAACGCAGTTTGTTCATCACCGATCTTATCAAGCTGAAGATTATTCTCTTCATCTTCATAATCGTGTCTCGTAAGATTACGCACATCTTCGTTATTGAACATCTGAAGATCTACTGCAACGGTGATCAAAATGGAATTTGCGGTTTTACCAGGAGCCAACTTAAATGTGTCGTAATTGGAAAGAGCCTTTGATTCTCTGCCTTCAGTTTTCATCAGCAATCTGTGCTCTTCCATCAGTTTATCAAGCGCAGACTGTGATGTTTCGCTTTCTTCGCTTACCTTACCTGCCTGAACAAGCTTAAGCATTGTACAGAAATTGATATCCGGCGCATATCTCTTGCCTTTTCTGACCTGATTGGTCATAGGATTTTCGAGCATATAATAAGCAAGTGCAGCCATTAGTGCTCTGGCGGATTTATCCCAGAAAGGGTCGCCCTTTGATTTCGAGGAAGATCCACTGGCATTTTCCAAAAACAGATTGATCATAGTACTGACTTTCGACTCTTCCACTTCTCCATTTTCATCAAAAATATAATCAAATGGATTGTAGCAGTTAGAATGCTTCATATCGGAAGTACTGAATAATTTCAGTTTAATTCCATGCTCATGCAGCGGCTTTCCACAACACTGCATAAGCTCTCCAGACGGATCCGTAGTAATCATACTGCAATTCATTTGCATGAGGCTCGGTTTGATTACTCGGAAGGATTTACCGGTGCCGGGACCACCGACAACAAATACATTAGCATTTCGGCCTGTCTTCTTATTATTTAGATTTAACATAACCCTGTTGGAAAAAGGCATATTGGGGTCAAATGGGTCTTTTCTGGAGTCGTAAGGCTCAACAAATTGTTTATAATAATTTGCGTAATCCAGATTCCATTTTGCGGATCCGTGTTCCTTACCGGGAGCGTCCTGTCTTTTGGTATCTCCTATGGCAAGCATCCAGCCTATTCCGAAAGCTACACATACAAGAAAAAATAACGCAGGAATCAGAAATTTTATAGACAGAGGCCATATTGCTACAGGGTTTTCTGACATATTGGCAAGTGCTTCAAAGGCAACAGTAAACCAATTTATGCTTTCCTTTACAACCGGTGCACTTGCTGCATTGCCATAAGTTCCAAATTGTATCGATGAAGAGATTTCAGCTGCTTTTGTAGCAGCCTCGTCAAGATACACGGCATGTCCCATATGCAGGGAAAAATAAAAGAGCAGCAGATAAATCAATCCGCCGACCAGCAGATAAGTTTTGAGTTTATTTTCTTTTAACGGCATATTATCTCTGCTCCTTCCATTCTACTGTCTTTGCGGGAGATTTCTCCTGCTCCTGTGCGTGTTTTGTTTCTTCATGAGCAATGGGTTGAATGGGAGCTTCGTGCGTTTCAGGAATCTGTCCACCTACCTGTTCCTGATAGATTCCGTTTTTGATTGCCCGGACTTCTTTGTCGTCATAAAATTCTTCCATTGTGCTAACATCAAAACCATTTCTTGCAAGGGTATCATCAATATTCACAAGAGGAGCTGTAGTCTGCACATAGGTTTCTTTAAGCTTTCCTTCCATGACCTTAAGCTGTTTTTCCAGATACGGAGTTTTATTCTCAAGCGTTTCTCTTTCAAACGGATGGTCTTTCAAATAAGCTTTTTTGAATTCTTCGACGTTGATTTTTGACAACATTTCTGGATGTTCAAAAATATAGCCATTTTGAGGATTTGCCTGCTCAAGGAACCAGTTTTTGAAAGCGGCATCAATCGGATAATTCTTGGGTTTGGTGCCGTTCGGTATGTGTGCTTTTGCATCACGCAGGCATTCGTTCATTCCGCCAAGTTCTTGTACCTCGCTTTCCAGTTTAAAAACAGGATTTGGAAGCGAATTACAGATCAGTTTCAGAGCATCTGCGTATAATTCCGGATTCTGAGCAATATTCATTCGATGCGTTACGTTACCCCTGTCATGAATTTCAAAGGAGGTTTCGTTGATTTTCACGTACTTCTCTGGTTCATTCAAAGAAAATACATAAGCAGGCTTCGTTTCATTGGTATTTCTTACTTCATCGACGGCTTGTTCAATTTCTTTTCTCTGTTGAGTAAGATAAGCCTGTCCTTCCACAATGGAAGCCATTTCTTTGCTTACATTAGAATCTTCGAACATAGAAATTGCGGCATAGTAATTTACGGCAACTTTATTCTTTTCGTGGGTTGCAACAAGGAATTTTCCATCGCTCATTTCTTCTTTAACCACCACAAACGGCTTTTTGGCATTTGCGGAATAAGACAAAATTTTATCCGCTTCATATTCCGTCAAACCCTCAACTATGTATTCTTTTGCGCCGGGTTCTGAAATGGCTAATGCCCTATCAAGTTCTGCTTTCGTATCCAATTCGAGGCCGGCGTGTATTCTGATGCTGTTTTCGATAGCCTGCATTTTAGACATCATTTCCGGACTGACGAGAATAATATCTTTTCCGGTTGCTCTGATTCTGAACTGCATGTAAGGGATTTTTTGCGCTTCCATTTCCTTAACCATTCTTTTGGCTATCATTGTGTCTACACAGACCATGTTAGGAGACTGTCCGTCTTTCCCGAGGCTTCTCAAAAAAGAAACATCGGTATCATAAATATCCGACTGATCGAGAAGTTTGAGCAATTCGGCAAAAAAGTCCTCAACAGTGTTCGCTATTTTTGTGTTTGTATTTGTAATACTATCCGACATTTGCTACCTCCTGTGCGTTATTGATCGATGTAGAAATCAAACAGCTGACTCTGTTCCAAAATCTGATTTTTTCTTCATCGATGGAATCATTCTTTACTTTTTCTACTGCGTCTCTTACGTATCTTGCGGTTTTTAACAATTCAGGCTTATCCTCAGGACCAGCGGACTCAAGATCATTGATCAAGCTACAGATCAAAAGAGATACTGTTTTCTGGTCAGCTTCTTCATTCAGATAGTTCTCAAAAACGAGTGAATAAGTATTCGACATGTATACTTCTCCTTTCAAAAATTGGGATTTGGTATCCGAACGGATTGAAACGATGATTGCGTTGGGTCAGATTTACCTTCACTATTATTATGAAAGACAACTAACGAAAACGCTGGTCATGAATTTCTGTGCAGAATTTTGGTAAAAAGACAAATTCTTTCATAATAATAAAGGAACATATATTTTATTTCTTTTCTAAAAGAGGGAAAATACATGAAAAAAGAATTGTATGCGGAATATGAAAAAATCGTGACGGGACAAAAGAAAACATTTTCCAGCAGTTTCTTTAAAGGAAATGAGGAAACGGCAAAGGAAAATGCTGTTTTTATTATGAAATATGTATTTGAAAAATTTCTGGAATGGAATCCGGATGACATTGCAAATTCGGTAAACATGAATATCCTTAAAATTATGAAAATACATCCATTAATTAAATATCTTCAAATTCCGGATGAATTTGGAGGAAAATTGGATCCAAAATATTTGGCTCATCTTTTGTATCCAGATAGGATTTATTATAATGACTCAAATCTTGCGTTGGATACGTACAAGCGTGTCATTACCACAAAAGGTTGCAGTTATCCTAAAAAGTTCTTTCACGATGAAAAAGGAGTAAATAGAGCCAAAGTTTGTTTATCTTATGTATTACGGGAGAAACTGGTTTTCTCAAATATTGAGGAAGTATACAGACACTTTCTCACCACAAAGGGACGTTCGGACATCCGGAATTACTATCTCACAACAGCGTTTGAATTGTTTGAAACTCCGATCGACTATGTACACCAGACTTTGAGTGCTTCGCAGCGTAATGAATTTTTATACAACTACTATAAGTTTATTTACCTATACAACCGCATTGAAAAAGAAAATCAATAATAAAGAAAAACAGACCGCATTGCGGTCTGTTTTATTTTACGCTGCTCTTCCTACGCATATATTGTACGCGTAGTTCAAAAACTGCCTGCCTCCTGCCAGCAAATCTTCTTTTGTGAGACAGGTTGTCTCTTTTAAGATCTGCGGAAGTTTTTTGGAAAATATAGAATCCAGTCCCAGAGAAACTATATTCTTCAGCTGTCCTTCCTCGATTGCATTTGGATCAGTCTGTTTCATCATCATGGCATGCATGTTGATGAAATTGAGGAGTTCGGCTTTTCTTTCCACTGCCAAGATATTCGAATTGCTTATGTAATATTCATACACTTCAACATATCCAGCAAATCCCTTTTGTTCAAACAATTTGTTTTCGTCGATATCTGGAATTTCAATATGCTGAATAGGCACTGCGGAGCTCATTGTCTCCTGCGGAATCTGCGGCATCGGCTCCGGCGTTGTCTTCATAGGAACAACATTATTGATGCGTTCTGCCTGAAAATCTGCGCCCATCGCTGCCCCTAAAATATTACGGATCATTTCCTCCGTCTTCGGAGTCGTATTATTAAAGACGACAATAGTTCTGTTGCCATCTTTATAGATTTTTGTGTCTAAAATATTCATTCTATTTTCCTCCTGGTTTATCTTTTTCATTATTATGTCAGAATTTTGCTTTCAAAATATTCGCTATTTTATTTCGTAAGTGAATATGTTATGATAAATATAGGAAAAAGGTTGGAGTAACCCGTAACTGCTTCTTTTAAACCTAACCATCAAAGGAGAGTGCACTATGAAAAGACTTATGTCCGTAAAGGGAACCACTTTTTCACTGCTCGGTTTTGACAAAATGGATAGTTTTACCATCTACCGGGTTTGCGGGAACATCATTATTTACCCGAAAGCTCTGGAGCCGCAGCCTCTAAGATTTGTCTTTGATGACAATTCTGGTGAAAGTACCACAATAGGGGCAATTAATTACATCAAGGAGACCTATGATATCACAGAAGATGAATTTGTATTAGAATTCGTTGAAAATCCGGCGACTCACAGTTTTCTGTGTACAAAGAAAGCTCCAACCACTTTTTAAAATTGAGTAAAAGAAGATCCGCTATCATACGATAGCGGATCTTTTTATCAAGCTGCTTCTTCGGAGAATTCTCCTCTCACCCATTCGAATGGCTTGTCAAATCTTTTGAAGTTGATTTTCACGGTCTCTGCCACTGTTTCCTGAAGTTTTAAGGAACGGTACATATCCTTTTTCTCTTCATCGAATCTTCTTACGATATCATTCAGATACCAGAAGATTTCGTAAGCAGTACATGTAGCCTTTCCTGTAGCTTCCAGAGCCGTTGCTGCTGCCATGGAATACTTCTTCGGCAGTTCGAATTCCTTTGCAATGCTTCTGAGACATCCGGCAGGATTTTCGATCACCGTTTCAGACATTGCCTTGAAGTCTTCCGGGTTATTCTGGAACAAAGAGTAAAGTTTATTAACAGACTTCGCAATATCATCTCCGGTACGCTGACCGATGTGTTTGATGGCAAAGGGCTTTCCATAGTACATCTTCTGTCCGTCCAGATCCAGATAGGAATACACGGTGGCTGCTGCAGAACCAATATCGGAAGTAAAAATACCGAGCATTGCCTTTACTCTATCAACTGCAATGCCGTTATCATTGAGGGTCATTAAGATATCCTCTTCGATTTCGTCGGCATTTAAAGCGTATTCCATGCGGAAAAACTCATGCGAAACAGATCCTGTCAAAAATTCAGCCTTCGGGAAATTATTCTTGAGACATCCCTCCACCGCCTCGACAATATCTTTTTCTGCGAGAACGGCATACTGTCCAGACATGATTGCAGAGATCTTTTCATCTCTGTACAGCACTTTTGCTCTCTGGGTATACAAGGAAAGACATTTATTGATAATATTTGCCTTTTCCTGCAAAGGGAGCACTTCGATACCGGCATCCTCCTCTTCATTATAAAGAGAAAATCCTCCGATTTTTGCCCTATCCAATAAAGATCTAATGGCGGTATAGCGAAGAGGCACGACTCCCTTCTTATCCTGTCCATTGATCTCTGTATGGAACTTCAGAAACATATTAGTCCCATTCTCTGCACAATCCTGAATCGCAATATCGGAAATAATAGACCCGGTTCTCTTTTTAAAAGTGTTGATCAGTTCGCTCGAACTTTTGGTGAATACCTGCATCAGATTAATAGGGCTGATAAACCACTTATCATGTGTCTTTCTGAAATCTAAATACTCCTGAAGCTCTTCTCTGCTGTTAATTGTTTTAATTTCGTCATCTTTTAATAATACACACATTTATTTTTTCCTCCTGTCTTCTCCAATTATCCTTTGAGTTGCTATTATTATTATGAAAGAAAAACATAAGCAAAAGAAAAGCGCCATCGGCGCTTTTCTCAAATCGTAAACTCAAGAAAATATTTAATTCTGCAAGCATCCTCGTTATAGATAATATATTCATCATTAATGAGATCCTGACCAGCATGAGCATGTAAACTATCGAAACTTTGATGTTCTTTCTTGAATCTCGAATTATCCAGCATAACCATGCTACTATCCCATGTGTCAACATCGAATTCATTACCGGTTGCTACTTCATAAATAGCCAGATAAGCTTTATTACTCTGTCCTCCGGCGTGCCTGGAACCGTATAGCGATGTATATCCCAAAGATTTATCTGCCTTATCGGCAAAATAAATACCTCGGCCAAACATAGCTCCGCTTTTGATCACATTAGATGGCGACAACATAAGTCTCGTCAGCAAAATACTCCACCAGTTTTCCGAACGGCTGCCGTGAAACAGTTCTCTGGTTTTTGTAATCCCATTCGCCTTGGCATACCGGTCGAATCTTTCATTATTTTTCGGATTATCGATTCTCCAAACCCGCGAAAACTTTCTCTTCGAGGCCGGATCAAGCATATTTCGAATATGCTCAACTTCCTCAGGAGAGCATTCCTTACAAATGAACGGCACCTGCTGAATATTCCTGCCTTCCTTACTGATTGCCAGATTGTTTAACAGGTCGTTTTCTCTCTCGATGATAGAGAAAAAATCGTCCTCTGCTTTTGCGGTATTTTGAATTACATTCCGCATTTTTCTAGGTATCAAAGAAAACAATTCGAACAAAATATTATTGAATTCAAACAAACTACCGGTATTTTCAAGTTTTTTGATTAAATCTTTTGCTTTTGCGATTGCTTCATCTGTTACCTGAAACCCCAAAACACGGTAATTGTCATCTACCATCTGTCTCGATATCGCCCTGAGATTTTCGAGAACCGAATTGATATCTGAAACATCAGATATTTTGTTCTTTTCTGTATTTTCGTCCTCTGATATCAGACTCGTCTGATCTACATAACCATTCGAAATTTTTTCCCGATATAATTCGTTCCAGGATGTTGTCGGGAAAAACTTTGTATACATCCTGCTCCCAACATATCCGAATTCGACAACAATCCTCCCTTCCTTTTCTTTCATTCGATATATTTTGTTCTTCATAGGCTGAAATAAAACCTTTTCCATTAAAAGTGTTCCTCCACTTCTCTTGTCTTTCCATTAATATGAGAGAAAACAGAGAGCAAAAGAAAAACGGGCTATAAACCCGTTATTCTCTTACGCAGTTCATCCTACGGTATTCGATGTTGTTATCCAACAGGAACTTATTCAGCATTTTCAACTGATCACCGGTTCCTCGAATACTTACGGATAATAACCACATCTCTTCTTTTTTCTCTTCCTCTTTCTCCTGATTTGCAAAAGTGGGTACAGGAATCTGCACTTGTGGAATCTGTCCGGGCATCGTTTGAGCCACGGAGACGTCTGATGCAACCTGCTGCGGTGTAGCAAAAGTCATTTCCTGCATGGCCTGGGCGACCGTTGCAACTTTCATAAAAGCATTCTGCGCTTCTTTCTGTCTCCTTGCTTCCTCTTCCTTCGCCTTTCTTTCAGCTTCCTCCCGTGCTCTCTTTTCAGCTTCTTTTAACTGTTCGGCACGTTTATTGATGTTGTCAACGACCTCAGAAACAGAATAGAATTTCAGAACATTAATAAATTCCTCTACATCCAGTTTTGTAGAAAGTGAATTATTGACGCTATCAACTACTGTGCGAATTGTCTGAATATCGGCGTCGTGCTTATCCTGCTCCGCTTTCAATGCCAACCCTTCCTTATTAATATCCTCTTTCACTTCCTTCTGCGTTCCGGTAAGATTGAGATAAAAATCTTTTACAACCAGTCTGGATGCGTATTCAGCACGAAGTCCCAGGGAGTCAGCTGTCGTTTGGATAAATTTTAACGCCTGCTGTCTACGCTTTTCGCGTTTCTCGTTGTCGTAAACGTCAATTCCTGCCTGAAGAGGTTTCTCGACGCCCTCAATAATGGAAATGAGCTCTTTACATTGTTTTTCCATCAGATCGATATTTACGGACATCTCCTTCTTTTTGGCTTTTCGGAACTCGTCAATAGCAACTCTAGCAGAAGCAAGATTAGCGCGATCCTGTTTTGCCTGTTTCAGATTATCGTCGGTGACGATGATTCCAGCATACTGCTGTGCCTTCAACTCTACACATTTTTTCACAACCTCGTAATTGTAAGTGATTATAGCGGGCTGTACATTACTACTTGCTAAAACTAAATTATCATCGTTCATTTATCTTTCTCCTTTATTATCTTTATTGTCACGTAATTAATATGAAAGATTTCTTGCCCCAAAAGAAAAAGCCGCCAAACGGCAGCTTTCTCAATTTCTTTTATTACACAACAATTATTTTTAATCGGTAGGTAACAACATCATAAACGACTTCCCATTTAGCCACTTTATAGTGGCCATATAATATTACTGATTCTTTCGCATCGAGTGGTTTGGAAATCGGATCAGAAAATATATCGCAAATACATATTTTAGTATCACCAACATATTTATTTAATAATTCCTCAACTGTCATATTCTCCACCCCTATTCATCCTATATATTCCCGAACAAAATCTTCCTCGGAAATAATAGGAATCGACAATTCTTTTGCTTTCTTATTCTTTCCCGATGTACTGTTGACGTCGTTATTAATAAGCGCAGTCGTTTTGGATGACACTGATCCAGAAACCTTTCCGCCGAGAGATTCAATGACGGCGACCATAGCATCCCGGTTTTCGTAACGCTGTAAAGATCCGGTAATAACAAACGTCATACCTTTCAGTCTGTCTCCAGTCTTGGATTTCTCGAATTCAAAGAATGAAGCGAGATATTCAACATCCTTTCCACTGCATATTAACGGCAAATTACCGTTTTTCCAGTCTCTCAGTGATTCGATTACTGTCTCGCCGATTCCATCGATATCCTTTAATCCTCCGAAATCGCTGTCAAACAAAAATCTTTCCGGATCCTGGTCATAATATGAAGCGATCAGTTTTGCGGTTGATTTACCAACCCACGGAATACTCAGCGCATTGATGAAATTTGCGAGAGTCGTTTTTCTTGCTTTTTCAACACCATCTACGATCAGGTTATAAGATTTTTCTCCCCAGCCTTCCAAATCTACAATCTTATCCTTATTCGGGACGATATTTGTAAACAGATCAGAAAATGTAGTGAGAATTCCTTCGTCGATCAGATCAATGATCTGGTTTTCGCCCAATCCCATGATGTTAAGTGCATCTCTGCTCACAAAATGTGTCCACTGGCCGATCTGCTTAGAAGGGCACATCTCATTTTCGCAATAAACGGTTTTGATTGCTTCGTTGGACCCAGTGTTGTTATTAATGACGATTTTCGTTTTTCCTCCGCAAACAGGACATACTGCAGGTGCCTTCGCCGTATAAAGCATTTTCTTTTCTGCAGACAGATTTCTTGCGATCTGAGGGATGATCATATTTGCCTTATATACGGTGATCTTGTCTCCCGGCTCCAGCTTCAGATGTTCAATATAACTCAAATTATGAACGGAAGCTCTCTTAACAGTTGTACCATCAATTTCCACAGGATCAAACACGGCTACCGGATTCAGTAATCCTGTTTTGGAAGCGGACCAGAAAATCTCTCTGAGCGTTGTCTCAAACTCTTCATCCTTCCATTTAAAAGCAATGGAATGTCTGGGATGATGTCCAGTGAGTCCCAGGCTCCGGCCATACTCGAGATCTTCGTAGGTAAGGACCAGTCCGTCAGTAGGATAAGGATAGCCTTTTCTTTCCACATATCCTGCAAAAAATTTAATCAGTATATCGATGTTATTTGCATCGACACAATGGCTTTCTACAAACTGCATTCCGCAGGCCGCTATCAGATCTCTTTCATCTAATACGGAATTTACTTTGGGAGACACCAGCTCAAAAGGAATAAAATGAATGTCTCGTTCCTTAAGTTCTTTAGCATCCAGTAATCTCACACTTCCGGAAGCAACTCCACGAGGATTCTTGTACTTATCCTCTTCGTTTTCCATCCTTGCATTGATTTTTTCGAATGCCGGGTAACTGCATAAAGCCTCTCCTCTGATCACAACCTCTTCTTTGTAGGGAATATCCAGAGCCACACCGCGAATATACGGAGCGTTTCTTGTGATATCTTCACCGACAAGTCCATTGCCTCTTGTAACAAGGCTTTTGAGTTTTCCATCAAGGTATGTGGCAACCATTGTCAATCCGTCGAGCTTCCAAGACAAATAACCTTTTCGTTCCCCGAGAAAGTTCTTCAGATCATCCACGCTTTTGGTCTTTGCTAAAGACAGCGCCGGATATTTGTGGGTTACCTTTACCGCTCCATCAACTGGGGCAGCCCCTACTTTAAAAGAAGTGGGGCTTTCGGGTAATGTGATTCCGGTCTCTTTCTCCAATTTCTGCAATTCATCGAACAGGGTGTCATATTCAAAATCAGACATAATCTCCTGTCCGTTATAATACGCGTCTGCAGCCTCCTTCATCCTTTCAATGAGGTGCTGCATTTTTACAATATTTTCTTCTTTGTTCATTTTCAAATCCTCCATTTGTCAATAAGTTTCTCTATTAATATGAAAGAATCTTTATCTATAAATTTTCTCTCATATTAATGAAAATGAGAAAAATAGGAGGCAAATAAAATGTTTCAGAGATTGTTAATTATTGATGGAAGTTCGGTGCTTAATGAATCCTATTACGGCACTCTTCCGGAACAGATGAAAAGAGAAAAAGACAGAAGCAAATGGCACTTATGGTATCATGAAATGCTACGTAATAAAGAAGGGATTATCACAAATGCTCTATTCACTACAATGAAAAGAATTGAAAAAATCATTGAAGAACAGCATTTTGAGTACGTCGCTATCGCCTGGGATATCAGTTCCGATACCTTTAGAAAACGGATGTATCCGGAATATAAAGGCAACAGAGAAAAGCCGGACGAAAGCTTTATCAGCCAGCGCGAAATTTTTCCGAGAATGCTCACAGAACTTGGTTATCCAGTTATTTGTATGAATGGATATGAGGCTGATGACTGCATTGGATCTCTAGCTAAAAAGTTCGAAAATCAGATTCCGGTAGTTATTTTAAGTGGTGATAAAGATATGACACAGTTAGTTTCTCCCAGTACCCAGTTGTGGTTTTCCTGCAAAAAGCCGAATCAGGCAGAGGAACTGTTCGATGACATGATGCAGGGAGAACAACAGATTTCTTTATCTCAGTACGGACTTCCTGATAAGATCTTTCCAGTAAACATGAAATATGTTCCTTATTTTATGGGTATCAATTCCAGTCAGGTTGTTGATCTGAAGGCAATCAGCGGAGATACTTCGGATAATTATCCCGGCATTGCAGGAATCGGCGAAAAAGGGGCAATCGCTCTTTTGAAATATTTCGGTTCCATAGATAAGATTATCGAAGTGATCAATAGCGGCGCACTTGCGGATAAGGATAAGTTGAAAAAACTGAAAGAGGATTTTGCAGCGCAGACCGGTACACGCCTGCCTGTAGCTAAATTGCTGGATCCGGATTTTGAGAAAAATGCCAGATTCTTTCAAAAAATTGCGCAGATCGAGACAAATGTTCCTTTCAACATTGCTCTCAATCAATTAAAATTGAATATCGATCAGCAAAAAAGAAGACAGTGGTACGAATATCTTGAGTTCTACTCTCTTCTGAAAACCGTATAATAAAAGTCCCCAACTTGGGGACTTTTTTATAAATTTTGTCGTAAAGCCACATTCCTTTATGGTGTGTAGAGATTCACAATTCCATGTGAATAGGTTTACCATGTTTCAAATACAATTCTTCAAACTTAGCCGTTTTAATAACTTTTTCATAACTATTCAAAAAATCATCAATTTCTTTTTGTGAAATATCTGGATTTTTATATTTCAGCTCCTGCAATGTAGAATCGCGCACCGATTCTATGAATAACTTTCTCTTAAATTCATCTATGATTTTATCTACATCGTTGCCATATTTTTGAAAGCCTTCTTCTTTTGCGTAACGAACTAATCTTTCGTGGGCCTCATTTCTTATATTATTGAAATAAAATTCTGTTTTGCCTCTTGCATCCCATGTTCTTCTGATGAAATTCGCTCGCTTCTTCTGTTTTTCTGTTGCTTTTTCAGGACGTTCAGCACCAACATAATTATAGATTGGAGCCATAATTTTATCATTAAGATTAAATAACGTCTGATCTTCTGGAAAATTCTTTGGATTGTCCATCCAATCTTCATATATTTCCTCTTCTTCGCAACATTTCATAATTTGTTCATTTTCAATAGCATCCTGAATCGCAATCCTTGTGAAAAAATCCTTATCTTCCCATGGTTTATATGGCTCTTCTTGTTCATCGGAGGATTTAAGTTCTTTGCTTCCTTTCTCTGCAGCCTTTATCTTATCCAAATATTTATAATAAGCATAATGTTTCCCCTTCTTCTCCTCTCGGCTTCGGATAAAATTACTGATCCACTTTCCAATACAATTTACAAAAAAACAATGCAAATCCTACGTATACAAAGAATTTTGCAATATTTTCGTAATGAGGAAATCTTTCTGCTACCGGAAAATAACTATCCATGCACGACTTGATGTAATACATCCAAAGTCATACGGAAGTCCACGTAGGCAATATTACGGCCAGCCAGTTTACCGGATATGCTACAATCAAACATAAAGAAAAAGTAAGCATCGTTTTATGAAAAGGAACGTCGATGATCCGATACATATATAATATCCATGTAACAAACATGGCTAAAACATACATGATAGCGATTCCCTTAAAATGCAAATTGTATCCAAGGAAAATTGGATTCAGGAAATGGCCTCCGCACCCACAACCGGTAATTCTCTGTAAATCGTACTCCCAATTGTAAATAAATTCAACATCGCCAGGATTACCATCCGAGTCTTTTTCGTAATATATGAGATTATCTTCATCGTATCGATCAATAAAACATTGTTTATTTAGCTTCATATTTATTACCTATTTTTTCTTATGCGTATAAGGAGCGCTTACTTTTTTGCTCCAAAAACTATTAATTATATCGAGAGCAATTGAACCAATTGTCCAAATAATAGCTTGGGCTAATCCGACAAAAAATAATCCAATAGAAAATTTACATACTGTTTGACATATATGGCGAATGATTATGATCTCTCCGGCTTTCATGCTCATAATAACGGCAGCTTGTGTAAAAAACAGAATTGATAAATACATAATTGTCGGCATTTGAATTTTATTCAACGCAGATCCAATGCGATCATATATAGGCTCTGATACAAAAAATATCCAAATTAAAGCAAGGATTGCACAAATAATGGCTTTAATCGTTTTATCTTGAATATAAAATTTTGTGATAAAACCCACCAGTGGAGTTGCCCAAAAAATCAATCCCTTTGATCCAAGGAATAGCCAGATTGAGGTAAAATATTTCATGTCAAACCATTTTCCATAATTGTCACATCCGGTAATTAGTTGAAGATAATATTCATTTTTTCTCATGTATGTAGAGCAACAACTATGCTTATATTTCACATCAACACATCCATTTTTGGATTCACTTACAATTTCTTGCCCAACCAGCCTTGCTATATCATCAATTTTCATATCAATTCCCTCTCTCGGTATAATAACTACTTAGTTTTTTTCTTATAAATAACGTACCCAATGATTCCCAAAACAATTAGACAACCTGCGGATATAATCCATGCAATCACTCCGCTATTGCTCTTCTCGACCACTTCTTCTACAGGCTCTGAGGTTGCTTCCGGTGTCTGTGTAGGTTCCGGCGTTTCTTCAATCTTCTGTCCGGGGATATCTACATCACCGATAGCTAACGGAACGATAATGGAGCAGTTTTCGGTAATTTCAAACGTATTTTCCTTGTATTTCAAAGGATATTTTCCGGTAAAGTCTGCGATGATGCCACCTTCCGTAATGGTATAAGTTCCTACAGGAAGCTGCTGTAAAGTTGTAAATCCATTTGCTTCATAAAGATCGATTTCCTGATAACCGCCATTTTCGTCTTTAATACCTACGAAGCAAGGCTCGTGAATAACATCTTCGACAGCGGCTGCAAATGTAACGAAGCCAAAGCGCGTATTTTCATCGACGGGAGCGGGCGTTTTTGCGTTTTCGCCGGCATCTCCAGTATAAAGTTCTGCATAGTCCTGTGGAGATAATGCATATCCTGTATTATCAATGATATATCCTGCAGCTTCCATTTCAGGAGTTAATTTATTAAGTTTACGAACTTGATCTCTTAAACCGAAGGCGGCCGTTCTTTCATCTCCATCAAGTTCATCAATTATAATGTTATTTTCTTCAAATAAGCTTCTCACAAACAGCCCATCTTTCATTTCTCCGATTCTGATAGAAAGACCAGGGAATTCGTATCCGGATTCATCTCCTGCTTCTACAACTTCTGTAGTATTCAATTCAGCTGCTTCTGCCTTGCCGGACAACATTCCGATCACAAGCATTGCCATGATCCATTTAATTTTTCTTTTTGCTCTAAATAATGTTCTCATTACGCCCTCCATTGTGCGTTTATTTATTAATGCCATTATAACGCATAATGATTATTCTGACAAATTTCTGCACAGAATTTTTTGCAACAAAAAAGACCGCTAACAATAGCGATC
The DNA here is from genome assembly GCF_003478095.1 of Clostridium sp. AF34-10BH. Lineage (NCBI taxonomy): Bacteria > Bacillati > Bacillota > Clostridia > Eubacteriales > Clostridiaceae > Clostridium > Clostridium sp. AF34-10BH. The sequence continues at coordinate 57,229 of NZ_QUEC01000009.1, read as the reverse complement.
TTTTCATAGTCTTTTTATCTGTATCCCTGTCCCATATAAGGGGCAGCGTATTGGCTGTATCCCTGCTGCATCTGCACAACGTTGTTCGGCTGTGCATACTGCTGATTCTGCTGCGGCTTCCACATATTCTTATCAGAATAGTCGATCCGCTCGTTCTCCATTAGTCTGCCAAATGAAGTTTTCGCTTCAATGGTATCCTTCCAAAAACCGTACCAGGCTTCCTCGGAGAAATTCATCATCAGTGTAATCTTATCCTCGCACTGAGACAATCTCGCGCCGATCTGCGCTCCCTGCACAGGCGGAGCCATACAGTTCATGATCTCGATACAATAGGGTTCCTTATTGCCGGGATCCATATCGAACGTAATTTTGGCTGTTCTTGCTTCCGTAAGTCCCTTCTGATTTACCTTGTTGACATTCGGGGTTCTCATACCATCCCAAATGATAATTTTCTGATAGGTATTTACGGAAGTTTTATCAAGCTGCCCGTTCATAAACAGATTTCCTGCTTCCGCAATAGCATTTGCGACAACGCTGTTCTGCCTTGCGAACTTGGGATCGTTTGCAGCCATCAGCTTATTATAGGTATCACAAAGCGGATTGTAGTTATTGGGGCTCTCCAACAACACTTCTGCCGGTGTCCGATCCTTGAACGGACCAAATTTAATTTTCACCGTATAGGCTGCGGACTTTTTTTCTTCGGTCCCTTCCTGCTTTTGAGTAGTCAAACCCAGAGCCATACACAGTTTTGTCTTTTCAAAGATGAAACTTGGAAGGGTTCCGCCAAAATAAAACTTCACGCCCTTTGCTGATGCTGCATCAAAAATATTAATACACACATTTGATGTCTCCGACATTGCAAGCGCAGGGTCTCCTTCTCTGAATCCTTTTTTGGTAACGCTTGCGTAACAGCAAATTTTACCTTTGTATACATTAGCAGACTGAATAGCCATCTGCTGTTTTAAATTTATGTTCTCTGCAGTACTCATAATGCTCTCCTAATTTTTTGTAAAAAAAGAGGGATAAAAATCATCCCTCTTTCTTAAGCTTTTTAAATAACAGCCTACCTCTTAGTTGAACGGCAGATTGTCGGGAATGTTTATGAAGCCGTTATTGGCTCCCAAATTAGGCATTCCCTGAGGTGCCTGCTGTCCAGTGGGCTGCTGCATCTGGGGCTGTCCCATAGACTGCATTCCCATAGGCTGCTGATTCATCTGAGGCATTCCCTGAGGGGTCTGATTCTGCATTCCCATCTGAGGCATTCCGCCCTGAGGCTGCTGCATCTGGGGCTGTCCCATCTGAGGCATAGCACCCTGCTGAGGAGTCTGCTGCTCTGCGGGTTTCCAATCAACGATTTCAATGTTCGTTACACGAACCTGAATCGCATTCACCTGCTGGCCGTCCTTATTGGTATAGTTATTGGGCTGAACTTCGCCGATCACATTCACGCGGCCACCCTTCATGCCATACTTGGCCAGGAACTCTGCCTGTTTGCCATATACTGCGCATCTCCAGAAGATTGCCTCTTCCTTGTCGCCATTGCGATGATTGTCGGCTACCGAGAAATTGACAATAGGGGTTCTATTATTGCTGTATTTGGTCTCCAGGTCATTTGTGATGCGTGCGCTTGAAATGTAAATACTGTTCATTTATTTTTCCTCTTTCTTTCTGAGAACTTAAGTTCTCCAATTATCATTTTTGCTACGTCATTATTATGACAGAAAAGTATGTTAAAAGTTTCAGCTATCTGAGAACCACAAAATCCGTAATATTGATCTGCGTAGTTCTTTTATCTCTGAAAACATTTGCCCCCACTTTTCCGATCAGATCAATGACGGATACGTGCTTCGAAAGCATAGAAATCTGTTCCTTAGCATGAAACATGATTGCTTCATAACCGACTCCGGTGAACTTCAATGTATCTTTGTTTTTACCGATGACAGAATAATTATCCACAGTCATCTGCAAACGAATCACCGGAGCAGGGTTTCCCTCTCCAAAAGGTTCCAGGGAAAGGATCTGTGCTGCCACCATGGGGAAATCCACTTCCAAAACTTCGATATCATAGGGAATTGAGTCGTCGAATATAACGTCCGGCAGTTCCTTTTCAATCGCGTTTTTGAAAACCATGATATTTTCTTCCTTCATAGTGAGCCCAGCAGCCTTTAGATGTCCACCGAATCCAACAAACAACTCTGCATGTGCTTCCATCAGTCCAGCGAGGCTATAATCATCGCTCTTGCTTCTTGCGCTGCCCTTATAAAATCCCGTCGTCTCATCTTTCGCGAGCACAAAGGCCGGCTTTCCGGTATATTCCGATATCTTTCCTGCGACAATACCAACGATTCCAAGAGGAATCTTATTATCTATCACAAAAATAGATCTGTCTTTTGAAGTTGCCATCGCATACAGGTCAATTCTTGACACCACTTCTTCCACAAGTTTTTTGCGAAGATCGTTTAATTCGAGAAGTTCATTAACTTTTTCTCTCTTTTCCCGTCCTCCGTCGATGAGAGCGACGACTCCCATCTTCGCACCATCGTCTTTAAGCCGTCCGCAAGCGTTAAGTACAGGCACAATATTGAAAGCTACGTCCGTCGCAGTGCTGCCTTCGGAAAACTTCTGCGCTTCCAGAAGTATTTTGAGACCTTCGCTTCCTTTTCCACGCTTCATGTTTTCCAGACCGTCAATGACGATCTTCCGGTTATCTTCCGATATTTCCACACTATCGCCAATGGTCCCTATTGCAGCAAAGCAGCTGAGTTTCTTCATGACCGGATGATCTTTCCCGAAAATTTCTTCTGCCAGCTTATAAGCAATGCCTGCTCCACAGTATTCCGTATAATCTGCTTCACCAACGGCTTTCGGATCCACAATGATATCTGCTGCCGGTAATTCTGCTCCCGCTTCGTGATGATCCAGGATAATGATCTTCATGCCTTTTCGCTTTGCTTCTGCGATCGGTTCTATCGCTTTGATTCCGTTATCGATCGTAACCAGCAAACCTCCATTCGGCACACGCTCAATGATCTTCATGGATAAGCCATATCCTTCCGAAAATCTTTTGGGAATGATCAGCTGATATTTCAATCCTATTGCTGCAAAAATATAGGTCATGATGAGCGTTGACTGAATTCCATCGTCATCGAAATCAGAGACAAGTGTCACGGGCATATTTCTCAATTTTGCTTCGAATAAAGCATTTTTTACTTCATTCAAGCGGTAAATTCTATATTCGGGAACCATGTGAATAATTTGTGCGATAGACTTTCCTGTCTTTTCAACCACAAATTCTTCAACACTGTTTCCCCGTGTTACTTTTTTCCAGTTCATTTTTGCCTCCTTCTATCTTTCTTAAATCATCATTAATATGACAGAAAACTGGCACGACATTTTTGTGCAGAAATTCCATGTTATTCATAAATCTTTCATATTAATAGAAACGGAAACACCAAGGAGGATTTATATGGTTAAGAATCTATGGAAGCAGATTGAAGTCGTCTGCGGGAATCATGAAAAAGATTATCCCATCATGGGGTTGAAACAAGGGCATAGGTCTTTGTTTTATTCCTGCCCCAAGTACTATCCAGACGCCAGACAACCAGGTGAACTTGCCTGCAGAAATCACGTCAGTACAGAAGATTTTGAAAAAATATTAGAGAAATTATCCGCCGAAGCAGAAACGCAGATGCTATCTGGTCAGAAAATTTGTCTTAAAAATATGAAGTTCAAAATTAAAACTATCGACGTTGAAGTAATTTATCATGTAGATGACGTGATTCGAATCAAAGTTAAAAATAAAAAAGCATTAGAATAGGGAAAGCGGAGCATTTAGCTCCGCTTTTTGTTATCTTACTTCTTCTTTGACAATTGTTTCTTTTCTTGTAGTTTCTTCTCCCCGGGCCGCTCCGGTCATTTTCTCTATCTTTTCTATGAACGGGGATTTAATGGGAGGCTCAACATCGCGGTAAACCGTTTCTGTTTCCTCCATCTGTTCAACCATACCGTCTTTGGTGTATACCTTGGAAGAAGCACTTTGAGGAACTTCTACGTGTTCTACTTCAATGCTTTCCAGTGCTGTTTCATTGATTGACTCTTCTATTTTATCCACCTCATCATTCTCCATTGCAGGAATTACAGTTATGTCCGGTACTTCCGGGGAAATTTCTTCCTCAGGTACAAGAATCGGTCCATCGGGAGTATAATCTTCCTGCGCAGAGACAATCATTTCGGAACCCGATATATCGGGAACAACAGGAGGAACCTCTGGCGACAGCTCGTTCAAAGAATCTATCAGTTCCTGATCGTTTTCCGGAGCTCTCAAAACTTCCTGTTGATTATGAATTAAATAAGGGGCGACTTCCTCCACAGCGTTTCTCACGCTAGATTCTGGATCCTGCGCCAAATCAACGAGGACCTGGGAAACTTTTCCGTCAATAGCGCATCTGACAACAGCTTCTCTTACTTTGAGATCTTCGTCATGGCTAAAAGTGTAATGTCCGAAATCAGCAAACTGCATCACATTCTCTTTTTCCTGAACTGTTCCGTTTTTGACTGTTTGGAGAATTTGTTTAATTTCTTCAGGTTTATCATTTTTCAGAATATAATCTAAATGATCTATATCTCTCACATCAATGATTGTTCCACCAATATCCACAGCCAGATAGGGCTTCTGACCTTCCTGATTGATGAGCTGGACTTCATATTCTTTCTCATATTCAGTTCCGGCTCCAACAACGATTGTTTTAAGGTCTTCTTTATCCCCCTCCTCGCAGTTATTCTCTTTATCATCCACAGCTATGGTGCTAAGAACGGCCTCTCTTACTTCTTTCTGATTACCTTCCAAAATATTCTTATCAACTTTTTCTTTATCTGCAAGATCTTTTTGATCAGCAGATTTTTCAACATCGGTAATAATATCGGATTCAAGAATAGCATTTTTCTCGAGTTCCCTGGTGTGCTTATCGAAACCTTTATCCATTCTGATCTGTTCTACGGCATCACGGATATCTACTTCTTTGCTTTTGATAGCTCCGAGCTTATTAAAAGTAACGCCACCGATAGCACGGAACGTATAAGTTGCCTGGCTCTCAAGGGTTCTCTTCATAGGGTTTGCATGAGAGATTAGAACACTGTCACCGCTTCTTTCAAATTTGAAGGCACCTTCCTGTGTTTTAACATAAATGGTTCTCTTGGTATCGTAGCACAGTTTGGAAAGCTCCAGTATCTTTTCATGATCAGTCAGCTTCTCATTGTTCAAGATTTCCATTTTTTTGGCGATCGTCTGTCCGTTTTCTCTTGTAGCAGCCTCCCGGTTCTGTTCTTGTTCCTTGTAAGCATTCTGGATTGCTTCGTTGTACATCTTCGCACGGCTTTCCTTTGGCATCGTGAGTTCAATAACTCTGTCACCGACCCATCTTACTGGGGTTAAAGCAACGTAAGCGACCTTCTTCATTACATTTACGATACCGAGACCAATTCTTTTTAGAAGAGATTTTTTATTGGCATTATCAATCATTTGCCGAGCTTCTTTTTCCTTTTCTCGTTTCTCTCTTGCAAGAATCGACGCCTTAGCTTTTTCAAAAGCCTCCTCTTCTGTCATATCATCTGCCTTTTCTTCTTTATCTTTTTTAGCAGAATGCTTTTTTCCTTCAGGAGTCTTTTCTACGGAAGGTCCCGTCTTCTTTTCTTCGGGCTTACGATCATCTTCAGTAGTGTCTTCTACAGAGATTGGTTCTTCCTGCGCAGATTCGACTGCCTGTTCTTCCTGAACAGAATCTGCTTTTTCCTGCTGTTCCTGTTTTTCTTCAAATTCTTTTTCGTACATATTTTAATCCTCCTGCGAAATGTTACGAAATTTGTTTGTTAACATTAATATGAAAGAAATTGTATATAAAAAACTCCGGGTATTTCTACTCGGAGTCTTTGCACTCTTTTTTCTTTTTCCGCCGTTTTATGTCAATGCCTGTGCACATCAGTAAAACGAATCGGAAAAAATTTTTTCTTTTCTCTTTTTTCCGTTCTTTCTGTTCCTCAGTCAACTCTTCCTTGTATTTGCGCTTTTCCTTATATTGCTTTCTTTGTGCTTTGAAGCCGTGTTCCAGGAGGTAAGTTTCAAAGTCTTCTTCGGAAATGCGTTTTTTGAAAAGCTGATCTCTCCACTCCATGCCGCAGTCGGCGCAGAAACAATTCTTTCCGTTGGGGACGGATCTTAAGCGGATCCGCTCCCCCCTCAGAAAGCATTTTTCCTTCAGTTCCGGATCATTGCCTGCGACAAAATATCCGGTCTTTTTACTGCCGCACACGGGACATGACGGTGTTACTACGATCCTCATCCCGCCACCTTCGAGAGGTTATTTAAGAAATTGCGATAAGCCTCTTTCTGGTAATCTGATAATACAATCATTCTCGGAAGACTTACGAGATAATCATAGAAATCAGTAGGTTCAGAGATTCCTTTGTTGGAAATATCTTCTAAAATAACTTTCCGATTCTTGATTCCGATAATGGAACTTAAACCGAGTTTTAAAGACAATTCCATCGGGGAAAGTCTGCATTCCTCGAAGTAGCGTCTTTGTCCTGCGACAAGGTCCTGATTATGTGCTTCTGAAACGAGAATATGTTTCTTAAGCGCATTTTCGTCAATCGTGCCATCAGCTCCGATCACGCCGTCTTCGCCATACGTAAGAGGAATTTCTCCTAACGTATAATAATCATCCGGCTTGCAGTCGTACTTACGAAGCGTAGTATAAAGCGTATCTGCATAATAGCCGGTATCGGAAATCTTAAACAGATATCCTTTATAGAATTCTCCGCAGACAAGCTCAGGCATCTCTATGTACACTTCTGTACATTCATGCGTAATGCTCCAGCTGATTTCTCCTTTCGGGAACAGCTTCTCGATTACATCTGCAATAGCCGTTCTTTTGCAGAAACGTACTTTTTTTGAAAATACAGAAACCGCCTTATTCAAACGCCCATCGGTGCGATACAGGATATGCATCGCCGAATCACTGTCCTGCAATGCGCCTACAAGCGCGTAATTTCGAATGGAGCCGGCCTGCTTAAGGAATCTGCCTCCTATACCATTCAAACGTGCTGAGAGCGTCTTATACAGGGTCTCGCCTACAAAGAAACGTTTCGTGTATGCTGTGGGGAATTCGATAAGCGTCTTTGACTTCGCTCTCATTTCCTGAATCAACGACAACTGATCCGAATTTAAGGTATCGATACGAAGTGCTTCCATATTGGTAACAACATATCTTCCGTCTTCCGTATAACGGATATCTCCATCATTGATTACATGAAAAACAGCTCTCGTAGGACTGATTTTGTAATAATCGAGAATACGTGTCTCTAAAGGGTCAACTTCTGTGATATATGTATTCTCATCAACGAACATCGCTTCTTTACGGAAAGAATCAAGATCCGTACCGTAAGCTGCATATTTATCTAACAATAAATACATTCTTTTATCCTCCTTCTATCACTTTGTTTACGTCTTTAATATGAAGGAAAACATACCTCTAAAGTTAAATGTAGAAAATGAGAATATGTAATCACCCCCTTCAGAGAAAAGTGATATCAAAGTCCTGTCCCGGCATACGCCGTCCAGTCCTTAGATATCTTTTACATATAACCTAACGGGATTTTTGAGCCGCTGGCGGCTCAAAAATTGGTTCCACTGGAGACGCAATCCACGTTTTCGAAGAAAATACTCCACACTTCCCCATCAAAAATAATTTCAGGCACGACAAAAAGCCCGGTTTCCCAGGCATTTTTGCAGAACTATTCTACGGAACATTAATTTTAGGTCGGACTATACACGTATCTTTTTGCGGTACTTAAAGAAACGTTCAGTCTGGAAGCGATATCTAAAAGAGCCATACCTTTTTCACGAAACTTTTTTGCAGACGAAATAAGCCTGCGGATCATCTTTTGTTTCTGTGATTCCTTGCGGGCGTTTTTGCTCTTTTTATATTTGCGGTATTCGCGCATATAATTTTTCTGATATTCCTTTTTGTTCGTGCAGTCGTAACCGCAGCAGGAAGCAAGTTCCGTCGGCACGCACAGTTTTTTCAAAACCGTTTCCATGCGGTAATAATAAAGCTTCCGGGGACGGCTCAAACTAATCACTTCTTTTTCGCGCATCGGATGCTCGAACCCACGGTTAAAATTTAAAGTGGCTAACTTTGCCTCGTCTTCCGTCATGCCTGCCTGCATGGAAAAATTCCAGTAAAGAAAGCACATGACCTCGCGGAATCCGATGTCGTAACCATGATCCTGCAAGATCTCAAGAAAATGGCATCTTTCGCACAACATTTCGCTTACGCTTCTGGAATTGATTCCGCAGATATGTATTTCGGGGCCCCTTTTCTTCTTTTTCTTTTCTGCTTTGTACCAGTCGGGAAGCTTCGGTAAAATTTCATCTGCGAGTTCGTGAAAATCATAACGCTTGCCGTTGGAAACCTTCTTTACCTGCACGAAGTACTGCTCGTCTATATGAAAAGACGGCGTACCGAAAGGTTCGCCGGGATTAAAGCTTTTTCCCCAGATTGTATTGAGGCTTGTAGGAACGCGGACAAAAGATGTATAGGGATTGTATTCGGCGTGGTACAGCGGATTCAGCGTGTTGATCGTGACGATAAGTTCTTCCTGAATGCGGCGCAACAGTGTCAGGACGTTTTTTCGCTTCTTTTTATTGAATCTTGGCAGAACAATGCCGCCGTCATTCAACAGATAAATGAAGCGCATTCTGCGTCCATATTCAATGTATGTAGGCATGGGGAAAAAGACCTGCTTTTCGATAAGATCTTTCTGAAACATCTGCCATACTTTTAAGGGATCCAGCAATTCGCCGTATTTGTCCGTAAACTGGAAATCGATATCGATAGGAATGCACTGAACGGAACGAATGTTATCGACCGTCGCCTTCTTTTTGCCATAGAAAGTAGAGACAGACATGTACAGGTTACTCGTAGGAAGCTTGTCCATTCTGAAGATTTCCGAGACATGTTCATCACAAAAAGTCTTTCCATATGGAAAGATGCCTGACTTATTGTTTCCGCCCCAGAGCTTTAAAAAACCTGCGGCGTCTTTTCCGTAAAATTCATTGATGTATTCCATATCGCTTTTCGTCAGACTTAACTTTGCCATAAACACTCTCCTATTTTTCTTCTGGTACTATTAATATGAAAGATAGTATTGTGGAACACAGAATCAGATTCTATATGGAATTTGATTCTGCGATCCGGAATACCCGTACCATTAATATGAAGGATTTGGCGAAAAGCTCATTTTTCTGCACAGAAAAACCGCATGTCTAATACATGCGGCTCTTCATAATTTTTCCGTAAGCATCACCGGTTATGTTGTTGAGCGCTTCAGCTACATAACCAGCTATTTCGGCTTGATCGACGTGTTTGCAGCGAGTGCAAGGCTTACTGCAATACTTAGCTCTTCGACATTTGCGGCAGTCGCCATCCAGCTTCCACTGCTCATTTTCCTGTATTCTTTCCATTTTCTTCCTCTCCTATTGTCCGATAATCGCCGTGGTACGCAACAGAGCCGGTAATGTTATCCCATTCGACGGGAGCCCCATTCCTAATGGCTGCCTGTACCGCATCCCAAACAATCGCCCTCTCTTCTCTTTTTGATATATCCCGGAGCTGTTCATCCGGAATATCAACTTTGATCGTTCCATACATCATTTTGTCTACTACTGCCTCGATTTTCATGATAAAATCTCCTTTACTTTCTGAAGCTGTTCCGGCGAAAAATCCATAGCTTTATCGAAAGTCATTGATCCGAGCCATAAAGCTGTTTTTACTTTCTCCAGATATCTTTCGGCTTCCTCTTTTTCTTTTAATAACAAGCTTGGCTCATCGAGTTCCCCTACCTCATAAAGAAACCGTGCATCGTGGAACTCTGCATTCCAATCCGAAAATTTGAACACCCAGTGGCAGTCCACAACAACGTATTCTTTAAAAAACATCTACGACTTTTTCTCGATAGATACTTTGTGATTCGCCCAATAGGTCAGAACATAAGCCTTATCTCCTTTTGCGAATTCAGACGCTTTTAACATACGGCTCCTTCTGTTAGGCAATATTTTTCCAGCTTCTCCAGTTGTCTTTGTCCCGGAGCAGACGGAATTTATCCTTTCCCTTGGATTCGGCGATCTTAGTAAGTTTATTTTCGACATCATTCATATCTACCCATTCGAAGATATTGAATTCGTTGTTCTTGTCATCTTCGCATACCCAGCAAGAAGAATAGATATCGTAGTAAACTTCGTAGAAATTTTCAGAGAATCGCAAGGTCACGTAAATACGCTGCGTCCTTCCGGCTTTCCAGTATTGATATGATGAAATCTGTGCCTTATGTTTGGATTCTTCCAGAACCGGCTTTGATTCAAGAAATTTTTTCAGTACGCCGACACCAACGTCCCAGGTAGCCAGAATATCATCCGAAGCATTGTGGAACTGGTATGTTTTTCCGGGATACAGAATACCAAGGATATGACTCAGCTTTCTGCAGCCGTCATGTTCATCTGCGAAGATATTTTCCTTAACGATACCAAAAATATCCACTACCTCTTCCGGTTCAAAGGACTCTTTCATTCTGCCTGCATAAGCGGTCATGAATTTGATATCGAACCCGACATTGTACCCACTGATCACCGCGTCCTTGTGCTTTTCAAAAAATCCTTTTACAACAGGCCAGGCATCTCTTTCTTCCGGTTTATCCTCCAGAAATTCATTCGTGATACCATGGATTGCGATCACTTCATCTGTCATTGTAAACGGCGGTTTGATATACTGCTCTATCTCATCTGTTTTCTGATAGAACTGCCCCACTTTTTCTATAACAACGGCAGAAAATTCAACGATAACATCCGCATTCTTTTTAAGTCCTGTCGTCTCCAGGTCGAAGATCAAAAATTTTCTTCCCTGCATGACCGCGTTATAAAACCGCATGGTATTGGCTTTATTGCACCAGTAATGCTTTCCGCCCATACCAAAATAGTTCCATATATTAGACATAATATATTTCTCCTCTCTTTCTTTTTGTCTTATGCCATTAATATGAAAGAAAGTCATAAGAAAAAGACGGGCAAGCCCGTCTTCCTCTTTATTTTGTGAGTTTGTCAAACTCTTCCTCGATATCCTTTCCGACATTCTCGTAGCACTCTTTCAGGAAGATATTGAAATTCTTGTCCTTAATCGTGCCGAATGAATAATACAGACCGGTAATGACAAGCTTCTCTCTTGCTCTGGTTGCGGACACAAACAAAAGCCTGCGTCTTTCCTCCAGTTCATCGATTCTGCTGTCGTACCGGATCAGCTTATTGTCATATTTGGTAATGGAATTATAAACAATATCCCATTCCAAACCTTTCGAGGAATGAGCTGTTGTAAGTGCCACTCCGGGATAAGGAAGTTTCTTAGAGAAATTGTCTTCGCTGCCATATACTTTGAAATTATAAAAGTAGTGGCAGATCTTTCCCCAGGTCTTATTGTGGTCCACGACTTCAAGGAAATGGTCGTAGACTTCATCCGGCTCGTTTCTCAATAATTCTGCCATCTGCCGGAATGCTTCCTTCTTATTTTCGTCGGTAAATTCAGCGAATTTTTCGACGTATTCGTGATACTGCTTTAAATATTCATTCTGCTGTGCTTCCGGAAGTTCAAAGAACTTTCCATGGCATAAAGCATTCAGATAAGTAACAATATCAACATCAGCTTTTTCTTCCGGATGTGTCAGGTAATTCATCAGAGACACACAGGCTTGTACTCTGCTGTTTTCAGAAGTAGTCTCCGGGACAAGAAGAATACAAGGAATTTTCTTCTCCTTCAGAATATCTTGCATCTTTAACAGCTCGTACTTGGACATTGCAATGAACGCAATATCCTTCGGATCCTTACCGGAAGCGATATCCTGCTCGATTGCTTTCGCAATCTCCGCATATTCCTTTTTGGAATCAAAATATCCCTGTACTACCGGAACCATTCCATTATCCGGTCTCGTAGCAACCAGGCTCTTCTCCATTTTCTCCTTGTTGTTTCTAAGGATCTTATTTGCGAAGTTGATCACGCCGGGAACCGAACGGAAATTGGCGAGCAGATTAAAATCCTGCCCCTGGCAGCACATCAGATCAAAGAAATGAATGATGTTCTTCGGGGAAGTATCTCTGAATCCATAAATCGCCTGTGCATCGTCACCTACCACCATAAGACTGGTTATAACACTGCTCTGGCACAAACACTTGATGATATTCAGCTGCCGCAGGTTGGAATCTTGGAACTCATCCACGATCACATGCTTAATGCCTGTGCTGCGGAAATATTCCGGGATCATATGGTAAAGATCAATTACCATCCACTCCTGGTCGGCGTATTCCAGGTAATTCTCTTCGATCAGCTTCTTATTGTATTCCTGATACAACAGCATCAGCTTTTCGAGAGTTTCTCTGGTGATATTCTTCTTATCCACGTCCAGCTTTTTCAGAACAAATTCCAATGTCTCATCAGTGATGGAGACGATCCGGTTGGATTTGAAAATATCGAAAATTTTCTTTGCGATTACAAGTCCGCCCTTCAGATAAGCTTCGTTTGCTTTCAGATTCCGGTAATTTAACCCCGGCACTTCCACACTCGAAACCAGTTCTTCGATAATCCGCATCCGTTCGCCTTCTTCGATCAGCATCGGAACCGACGTAAATCCCAGGTAGCTGTAACACTTGGAGATAATATCGTTTCCAAGACCGTTAAAGGTTGTGGAAATCAGTTTATCCAGATCGATACCGGAATTTGGAATCAGTGTCTCCACATAATCCTTGATTCTAGTCGTCATCTCTTCTGCTGCCGCATTCGTAAAGGACAAAACACAGATTTCTTCAGGTTTATATTCCTTTTTCAGAAGTTCAGTGACTCTCATTCCGAGAACCATGGTTTTTCCAGCTCCGGCTACGGCATTGATCCTTGCCACGCCGTATTCGAATCTAATGGCTTTTTTCTGATCCTCGGTCAGATTCATAACATTTGCAGGTGTTTTTGCCTTCACTTCTTCGATTGCTTTCGGGGCATTTTCGAATCGGCATACTGCTCTGAATTTGCAGTTACTGCAGACATCCGGATTACAGATGATCTGGCTTCCGGCTTCAAAATCCTTGTACAGTGTATAATAATGCTGATCCAGGGTTGTCGGAAACTGCTCCGCATCACTCAAGGATACGACATTTTTTCCTGCTCCATCGAAGAAATCCAGGTCAAAAATTCCTTTATCGAAATTGTCGTTTTTCTTCTTTAAGAAGTAAAACGATGCCTTAACTTCGACGGGAAATTTTCTGTTAGGATCGATGTACGTGAGAAGCTGCTTTCCGTAATACAGCATTGCGTATAACGGAAGACATCCGGCTACCGATTCGTCCAGTTTTCTGCCGGAAATGGTAATATCCGGTTTTTTCAGGAAAAACTTAACGATTTCAAGCGTTTTCCCGTTATAAAAAAACATATCCGGATCAACCGTTACCTCAATACCAAAAATATCCATTGTGGACTCCGGCGCAAGCTGCGGCACTCGGTTGTCGCTGGAAACGTATCTTTTGATGTACTTGTTAGCTAAGTCATCGCAGACAATTTCTCTTGTTTTTCCTGCCAGCATATCTTCCTCGGGATACGCCTCATCGTTAATGATCTGTTCTACCTGCTGCCATGTCAGTTCTTTTCTCATGTACCCGTAGATACATTTACGGATTGCTTCACGACGAGCAATATTTGTATTAGCCTCTTTAATTGAAGAGAGTTTATGCTGTCTACGAAACTGACAGCGATCCATTCCCTTCAATTGGTTCATTGTATATTTCATTTATCTTTCCTCCTTTTATCTATATGACATTATTATTATGAAAGATAACAAAGGCAAAAAGAAAAGCCTGGCAGACACCAGACTTTCTTAATATTAAGCAAGCACCTTATGTGTTCTTTTATCAAACACATATGTACAATATTGGCCATTTTTATAAACGGTTAATGTACTGTGCTTTCTAGGATTAAAATTAAATCCCTCGTCATTTTTTTCTAATAAATTTTTAATGAAATTGATCATTGCTATTCCTCCCGTTGTCTTTGATGCCATTAATATGATAGAAAAACGCATTTAAAAGAAAAGGAGTCTTTCGACTCCTTATCCTGCATATTTTTCAATCTCTGCAAATGCAAACTGTTTATCACGATCAATAGATTTTGCTTTTCCCATATCAAAAAGTTCTCCGACAAACATGCCAGGGCTTTTAATACAAGAAACTTCTACTTCTTCTTTTGCTCTGGTAAAAGCAACATAGAACATTCGCCGCTCTTCTTCCAGTCCGGCATCTCCATTTTCTTCAATAGAACGAATAAGGGGAACATTCCCCTTACTAACGTTCCTGATCCATACGTGATCCCATTCCAGACCTTTTGAACCATGAAATGTAGATAAACGCACTCCGTCAGGATTATTGGCGCAATCATCCAGAAATTCCTGAAAGTCTCCGATATAATCCATCCATTCTTCCATGGAATCGAAAGAATTAGCTTCAGAAATAACATCATGCAGCACTGCTTTTGCCGTCTCATAGCTTAGTCCCCGAAATTCTGCAGCCTGTTTTACCCAGAGTTCAAAATCCGTATCGACGATGGCTTTCAAAAACATTTTGGGATTCATTTTTCGAATTCTTCCCAATGTTTCTTTTAATTCATCGAAGCTGTTAAGAATTCTCCGGTATCTTCCAGAGTTATACTCCGTCGTATCAAAATAAGCATTGACGCATTTTTTGATAGAAGCTTCGCTGAGATCACAGTCTTTGAAAAATTCCGTTTTCAGATATCTGGACGGACAATTCAAAATTTTTGTCAGATACGCTTTTCCATTATTAGGAATTTTATCTTCCTTGGGATCATACAGCTGCGACAGCTGGTAATACGCATTGATTGCCTCAAAAACATAATGGTTATGAATATTTCCTGGGTTCTCTTTAATGCTTACCGGAATGTCGGCTTTCTTCAATAAAGGGAGAATTGTTGTCGCTTCGACGTTTTTTCGGTAAAGCAACGCAATCTTACAATACGGGACCTCCTTGTTGTCATGTAGCTCTTTGATCCATTTGATAATAGCGAGGTTTTCATCCAGTTCATCACCATAGATCCCGAACTTTAAATCTCCTGCGTTTTCCCGGCCCGCTTCAAATTTCTTTTTGAATCTGGTCTGGTTGTGATCGATTATCTTTCCGGCATATTCGACGATCTTTTTTCCGCTCCGGTAATTGGTGGATAGGGTGAATTTCGTCGCATCTTTGAATTTCTTTTTGAAATTCAGCATGATACTGGAATCCGCCGAACGGAATCCGTAAATAGACTGGTCATCATCTCCTACCACACAAAGATTTCCGTGCAACTCCGCCAGCTTATAAAAGATATTTGCCTGGATCCGGTTTGTGTCCTGAAATTCATCGATGATAATGTAATCGTATAACGACTGATACCGATGTAATGCTACCGGATTCTGCTTAAATAACTGAAGTGTCAAAATAAGCATATCGTCGAAATCGATTTTATTTTCGGAATGTTTCAAGTTCTCATAACCTTTGTATAACGGTGCGAAATTCACCTGCGTATCACATACAGGGATCATTCCGTTATATTCCTTATACGGATCGAGTCCGGCATTTCTGGCATACGAAATCATCGATATGATCGAATTAGCTGCTTCGTCCAGATACGCCTTATCAATACTGTCTTTTAAGGCAGTTTTAAAATACTTTTTCTGTTCCCATTCTTTCATGATGCTGTTTCCGTTCAAGGAAGGAAATTCCGTCCTTAAAATACCGAAGCAGATAGAATGAATGGTTGCGAAACAAACCTCGCCATTCTCAGGATATTTTTGGTGGAATCTTTCGGACATTTCATTAGCTGCGTTCTTAGTGAATGTAACCATAAGTATCCGCATAGGATCCACTTTTTTCTCAGATACCATATAATGTATGCGTTCTAGCATCGTTGTAGTTTTTCCGCTGCCGGGACATGCCACAACAAGTACTTTTCCGTCGATTTTCTCAACGATCTTGCGTTGTTCTTCAGATAACATAACTTTTCCTCCTCTTTTCAATAGTCTTCTTTATTATTATGACAGAATTCTTTGTAGTAAAATTTTCCGTGTTTTCGTCAGATTTCTAGCATAATAATAATGAATAGATAATGAATCCCTGCTTTTACTCCGTGCAGCGACAGAGCAGGGATAAATAGCTGTACAGAAAGAGGAATATATGGCACGACTAAACAATGTTTCTCTCTTTGGAATTGTTGCGGAGGATCCTATTATAATTATGGACGATGCAACCGGCAGTTACAAAAAAGGACAGGCTTTTTTAATTGTCGCAAGTGCTAACAGAGAGAATGGAATCAGTACCAATGTTTTCTATTCCAAGCCATTTCTTTATTCGGAAGATCCGGATATTGTTGCTGAAATGAGTAATTGGAAAAAGAACGATCTTGTATCGGCAAAAGGCGTTATTACTACCCTAAATGCAAATAAGGGTACGATCTGCGCCCACTGTCACGAGAAATCTTCCCGCCCCGGCGAGGTATCTCTCATCACTCCTATTTATATTGAGACGAGATATACAGGGCTTGAAGAAAAAGAAGCAACCCGTATCCTTAATGAAAAGAGAGAAATTTCCAATCAGGTTTATTTACTCGGATCGCTATGTGATGATGTAAATGGCCGGAAAGAATCTACAATTTACAAGGACATCATTAGCCAATCTTCTTATAAGGGCATCGCTGCTTATCAGATTGCGGTTGACAGAAAATATTACCTGAAGCAGGATGTCCCCACAAACCGGACAGATTACCCCCACATTATCAGTGTCGGAGCTAAAGCAGAGCAGGACTTAAAGTGCATTCATAAAGGATCCATGGTTTTGGTAGACGGTATGGTTGTTACCAGGGAATTTCGGAGAACAGTCACATGTCCTCATTGCGGCAAACAGTTTGACTGGCCGGAAAAAGTGCTTGAAGTACTTACTTTTGGCACAGAATATTTGGCAGACTTCATGACTCCTGAAGAGTATGATAAATTGCAGGCGGAAAAGTTGCAGGCTATCAAAAACGACATTTTTACATCTTCCGCAGAATAGGAAAAACACCGGGTTATTCCGGTGTTTTTCTATACAAATCTTACTTCGTTCATTCTTTGTAAATCTTAGTTTCATTTTATTTTTCTCTACCCAATTTTCTTCCACATTCAGGGCAATACTTGATAGGAATGTGAATTGTTCCAACTCCATCTCCACCAAAATATTCATTACAAGTTAAAATCAACTCCGGGGTAGTTGTTTGGTAATCATGAATCACACCATCCCATTTATCATTTTCCAAAACATTTCCGTTCAAATCGCTGCTGAATGGCATATTGTTATGATACGGTAATTTGGGTTGTTCCCATCCAAATTTTACATCTGTTCTTCTTTCACAGTACATACACATAGTAATCTCTCCTTCCAAATCTAATGAAACATTTTTTAATATCAACGGCTTTTGATTTATCATCATTAGAAATCGGAATCTACGTCATCAAAAACGAACCAGTCAATGCGTTAATCGCAGTAAGCGCATTTTAAATGCGCCGCTGCTTTCCGTGCATTATTTGATTCATAACCCATATTGCGTGTTCCAGTGTTGAAACCACTAAATCCTCTGTTCAATGCATTCTTGTCTCTTTCTTTTCTCTTTTTATTTGTCATATGTGCCATGATCTTTCCTCCTATTATACGGGCTTTTTAACCGTAAGTGCTTGATAGATTCGTTCACAAATACCCATGTTTCGTTTAAATTTTGTAACAGCATGATAAGCTAGTTCCTGTGACGGAATAATTTTTTCGATCACATCATTGCTATCAGCTAGTTTCTTCCATTTCCAGTACATTTCCACTGACTTTCTCATGATCAGATCATAAAATACATCCGGCTCTTCCTGGAATAAGGAATTTAAAGTAACGATCTCTTTTTGATAACCGATAAACACTTCATCCTGTGTAACGCAGTCTGTTTTCTCGGTATCGAAATGCGGATTGCCTTCATCATCAAAAGAAAGAAAAACATTATCTTTTCCCAAAGATAGATTCTTGCTCTTCACTTCGTCTTCCGATTCACACAATGCCGCCGGCAGATACGCTACGACCGTTTGGCGAAGCCCCAAGGCTTCCAACTGCTCCTTTTTATAAGGCTGCTCCTTACTCGGATCATATTCTCCGTCCTCGAGGTAATTATTAACACCTCCAAGCAATGTAGCTATCGTCTTCCTTGTCTCGTAAGGCGACGTCCCCAAGAAGTTTCGGGCCATGGAAATCACTCCGCCATTTGCGCCACAAGAAAAGCAATGATATCCTTTCGGGCTGACGATACAACGGTCTAAGTCCGTATCTCTTTTTCCTGCGTTTTTCTCGTGTTCGGGACATTCTATAAATATAGAACTACCTCTTTTTTGCATTTTCATACCGATTGCTTCTGCAATTTCCACACAGTCGGCGTCTTCATATATTTTCCGGTCGTTAAACCGTCTCACAATGTCACTCCCTTTCTCTTAATCTGAAATTAATATGAAAGAAAATGAATATAAAAAGAACGCCCGCTTTTTGTTGCAGGCGCTCAATATATTTTTTCGGTATTAGAAAATAGATGTATTTATCTGCATAAACAATTTTGCATCCTCAATTTCATCCGGCGCTGTCTTCGGAATAAAATTGATTTCCTGGCTGTCAATTTCCTGACGGATAATTCTGTTCTGAAAAAGCTGTTCTCTTTTAAGACTCGCACCGAGCGTTCTGATTGCAGTATTAAGCTTGCGTCGAACTGTTGCCTTATTGATGTTTAGTATTTCAGCAATTCTTGCATCTGGAACAGGTTCACCGGTTTCAAAACCATAACTCAATAATACGATTCTCTTTGCATCTTCCGGAAGTGCGTTTTCAATCGCTTTTCTGATGGAAATGGCTTCTTCTTTTGCCAAAGCTTTTGCTTCTGGTGAGTTGTCGATCCCGTTGATGTCGGATAAAAAGTCTGCCGGAATCGTATCCAGGTGAACTGTTTCACTGAAATGAATCTGTTCAAGGCAGGTGTTAATTGTCGTGATAGGCAGACCAGTTCTTTCAGACAGTGTGTGAACGTCGAATTTGACACTCTCTTTTTCCATGGCATTCATGGCTTTTTTAATTTTAGCAATCGCAGCGCCATAATACGCTGAAGTATTGGAATATTCGTTTACAAACTTTTGTCCAGCATGAGCAACGATTCTGCTGATGTAAGTTGTGAATGCGCCTTTATTAATATCATACTTAGGAAGTTCTAGGAAAATATCCAATGCCGCACAATCGAGCATTTCTTCAAAATGTTTTGTGTAATAGGTAGGATATCTGCTTTTTAAAATAGAAATAACAAATCTCTTGACGGCAAGCCAGAGTTTTTCAAAAGCAAAATCTCTCTCTTCTTTGTCAGCTGGATCCAAAGAATTAAGATATACCGCTAACTCATTGATCTCCTGTGTCTTCAGTTCATCACTTTTCTTAACATTTGAATTAATACCCATTTTCTTCTCCTTTGCTAGATCATTTTTGTTCTAAAAGTTCGGCGAATACCTTATTTTTTAGAACTGGTGAATTTTTCTTGTTTCTGATGAATCGCAGAGCCCACCTTACGTTGTTAGCAAATATGATTTGAGTCTGAGTGGATGCTGTCCAATTATTGTAAATTTCGAAAACGCTTTTTGATAATAGATTATTTTCATGAATTAGAAATTTCAGTAAACTATCGGATATTATTTTTAATTCTTCATTCTCTGTCATTTTTGCGACCTCCGAAACACTAAATATAATATACCACATAGAATGATGTTATAGAAATTTCTACACAGAAATAAATTAGTCTACCACAAAGTTTAATTTTCTTTCAGAATCCTGACCCGCCCAATAGCAGCTGATTCTTTTAGCCCCTCCTTCCTTGGTCGCTATTACAGCTGAATCGTCTTCTTCTGAAGTGCCATATATGATTTTATCGCTTTCGACAAATTTATACATAAAAGAAACGCAACCGGACTGTTTATTATTGGATGTATCCAGGGGATATATTTCGACTTTGTCGTCTCCAAAATACAAAGTTTTACCGAAGTGCTCCGGAATAATATTACCAGAAAAATTATCTTCTTCCATGTCTGTAATCTCGTAGTCTCTATTTTCCAGCGAAATTTTTGTATTCAATTTTCCGTCCACAAATCTCGAAGTAATAGCAAACATATAATCTTCGTAATTTATTTCCACAGAAGTACCGGTTTCTTTGTTTGAAAAAATTATCTTTTTGGAGTTATCGTGGAGCAAAGCTACTGCCTGCGGCAAAGGGCGTCTGTCTTTTGCAATTTCGGTAGGGAAAACAATGATTGTAAAGTTATCTGGCATAAATCCATCTCTAACATTGCAGGTAATATGAAATGAGTTGAACCACATAGTATCCAAAAATTTAGTGTATTTTGTCTCGCAATGTTCCATAGTGGAATCTTCGAGCCGATATTTATCATATATTAATTTTATCTGCGTCGTATCCTCCATTTGTCCAGGTGCATCTATTTGTTCAGTTTTTTCTATTTGCCCAGTCTTTTTTGCCTGTTCAAATTCTTCGTTTTTTTCCAGCGTTTCTGCAGATGTGCTTTCAGCAGCGTCATTTATCAATTCTTTGATTTCGTCAAAAGCTTCGTCTGTGGTCTGTGACTTGTATTCAGACATTATTTCCACTTCATTTTCTGCAGCAATAGCCGCAGGCGTTTCATTGTTTGTGAGCTGTTCTTTCCTTAAAGCCTGACCAATATCTTCTTCTCTATCGTTGAAAATCTCGGTTTTTTCTTTATATATAGGCAAATCTAAAACTTTGCTTCTGAGAAAAGGATATTTTTCAAGAAAAAGATTTTTTGACATCAAAACATCTCTGAAATAAATATCTTCTTCTTTTATAGATACACCATCTGCGTTCATTGCAACAAGGGCGGCGAATGCCGATTCTTTTATTTTTTTTCTTTCAACGCAAATGTGTTCATTTTCAGATAAATAATTAAGCTCTTCTATTTTTAATAATACAGAATATTGAGCTTCAATTAAACTATCTTTGTCGGTTATTTTCATGAAATTTTTTCCTTTCTCTGAATAAGTTATAATTTCACAAAACTATCAATGCTTGGCGCTATCAAATAGCCCGAATCTTCCCCCAAATATTCTCTCAAGGAAGATTCTTTTATCTCATATCCAATTTCGCCGTCTTCGATCCTGATAACGGCTTCTCCATCTTTGCCGTTTTTACGACTATGCTCCGCCTTACTGCGGAGCAGGCAACTGAAGGCCCCCGTAACCTCTTTTGTCGCAAACGCGTTCAGGAACAGCGCTATTTGCGGATCATCTGTCAATTCATCTACATGTCTCATCGTATATTTCTGAATTTCTTTTGCAGCATTAAATAATTGTTCAGCAATTTCTTTTGTCTCTTCGGCATAATACGGAATTATTTCCGGAACGGATTTGATTTCTGTGGCAATCTCCTCTTTATCAACAGCAGCTTCTGCATCATTTTTCTGTACTGCTTCTTGTATAATCGGTACCGGTATAGCTTCGACAACCGGGGAATGTTCTAACTCTGTTGTTTCGGCAACGAGTTCTTCTGCTTCAGAAGAATTTTCCACATCATCAGGCAGCGGATCTTTTGCAAGATAAACAGGCTCGTTTTCCGGCTGCTCAACAACACACTCATCCTCTATCTCCGGAATTTCCGGTGAAAAATCGACAACCTGTTTAACGGGTTCTTCTTTATATTCGGGCTCTTTATTGAATTTTAATCCAAATAAACCATGAGATTTGTTTTTGCTACCAGATTCTTCGGGAATCTGTACCCAGGGAATAAGTTGTTTAACTGTATCGTAATCCGGATCATCAAACAGGTTTTCTTTGTAAGCGGGAAATATACTCTTGATGTCGTCGCCCATGTGTTCCAGGATCTGTTTTTGGAAGAAATAGTCGTCATGAGCAAACATAAAGGCATAATTATACTGTCTACTCATTCTATTTTCAATTTCTATACCTCTTTCTTCTATCTGAATGCCTTCCATAAAATTCTCATAATCCGTTAATTCCCATAAACGGGATCCGGTCGTGATGACATTAATGTTGTTGGCATAAAAGGTATTCCTGTCGCAGTTGGCATACGTACCGTGATCGATGATAATGAAGTCATAATTTCGCTGCATTAATACAAAAAATGGTATAGGTCGGCAATAATGGTAATAGTCCACCCCTTTGTAATTGAAATAACCGACATTCTCATTATCATCATAATCCAATTCAGAAGCAATTAATTCAAAATGCTTCGATGCATTGTCCTCAAGAACAGCCACTTTATAATTGAGACTACGTAAAGTGATTGCGATGTTGATTGCCAAATGTGTTGTTCCTGTATGATGAGCCGTACCTGCTATCCCGATTCTCTGCATCGTCTTTTCTGTTGACATTGACGACTGATTTTTTTTGTTCCCGCTAAAAAATCCCATTGTAAAAAACTCCTTCAACGCCAAAAGCGGATATTATATAATATCCGTGCTGGCTGTTATATTTGTCATTCTTAATATCTCTTTTTCTGAATTTCCGCGATACGCTGTTCTCTTCTAGCATCCATCTGCCGACTTGCATATTCTCTTCGATACAATTCATCGGAAACTTCGGTTGCAATATCATTCATATCGATCGCATCTTCCGAGAAGAAGAAATGCACAAAATCTGCATTGAAAATCAGCCGAATGCAGTTTACTCCGCCCTTTGGAACTGTCGCCGTCAATGCATGCATAAGCGGATCTCCTGCCACTACATAACTATCTGTTTCTTCCGTTAAAGGGATAATGCTCAGGATCAGCGAGGGGATAGGTTCATCTGCATCATCTTTTGCATAAAAATCTCCGGAGGATTTCGTGTACTGTTCCAGAATTTTCCAGATTTTTGCCAGACTGATATCCTGCTCTGAATCAAAACGAATATCTACCTGCATAATGCCGTCGCGCGGAATAATATTGATCTCCGGTTTATAGACATCTTCCTTATCCATGATCTTTACCGGTTCTCCGGCTTTATTTAATAAAACATACTGGATTCCAATGATAGCCTTCGCTTCTCCGTTTTCGTCCAGTCCGTTTATAACGTTCATAATTTCGGGGATTGTTTTCATAAAAATACCTCCTTAATATTCTATCATTAATATGAAAGATTTTTGTTGTTCTGCCGCATTTTTCTGCACAGAAATTTTCTCGAAAAAAGAGACCGATTTCTCGGCCTCTTTTTGTTCAATCTTCACTCGGCTTTGTGGACATCAATTTATAAAGTTTGGTGTCTTTTGGAAGATCGTAGTTAAATGGAACCACCGTTTTGCCTGTATAAAGCAAGCCAGTTCCTTCCGGTTTATCTTTGATGTAATCAATTAAAGTGTCGCTTACATCAAACTGTTCCTGGATTTCACTTCGTCCAATATTAGACTGACTAAGCATAGCCACAAATCCGCTATTATTAAAGATACCTCTTCCTTCAGGTGTAATTAAAAGATCCTCTATATCCTGCGTAATGCCTGTCATTATGCCATGATATTTACGACATCTTCTGAAATACTCTTGAAGCATGGTTGCTGAAGACGCTGTCTGAACCATCAAATAAAATTCATCGAGGTATACCCACGTAGCTTTATTTTTGTGCTCGTCTTTGTTGCGGACGATTCTGTTCCAGATATCGCTCAAGCAAACCATCATACCAAATTCCTTCATATTCTTCGGCATAGGCTTCAGATTATACACGATAAAACGAGATTTTGGATCGATATTTGTTCTATGCGAGAAAACGTCGTCGTTACCCACACAGAAACGCTCCATTGCCATTGCTAATTGATGCGCTTCCGGCCCATCCATATCCAGCAATGCACTATAGAAGGTCGCGAGTGTCGGGGAAGAATTTACATCAATGGTTATTTCAGGATTAAATTTTCTCATTTCTTCCAAGTTGGTAAGATAATCCTTATAGATTATTTTTGTTACTTTTTGAATCGTATTTATTTCGTATGGTGTTAAGCCGCCCATTTGTTTTGTTGCCGATTCGCATAAGGAAACAAGATAATCTGATTTTTTCGCTACAGGGTCATCATTATTACTTGCGGCATAGTTGATGTCCATATCAAGTGGATTGATATGAGAATCACTTCTTTGAGATACGTTGATTACTGCCCCACCAAACTCTTCTGCAATCGGAACAAATTCTCCGTCTGGATCCATAATAATAATATCGTCTTCTGTATCAAGCAGGTTAGGAATAATTTCTCCCTTTGCAAAGAAGGATTTACCTCTACCGGACTGGCCTACAATCAATCCATTCGGCAGGTAGCTGTCTCGCCTGTTGTAGACGATCATATTCTGTGTAATAGGATTCAAACCGTAGAAGTGTCCATTCTGATCCATTAATTCCTGCACTGAGAACGGGAATAATGCGTCGATGGAATCTGCAGTAAGCATACGGTCAATTTCTGTATAATTCACGCCGAGCGGTAAGCTTGTCTTAAGGCCCGCAGTCTGCTGTCCGTACAAAGTATTTGCCTGGCAGGAGAAATCGGAAATTCTCATTTTCAAAATGTCAGAATATTCTTTAAGCTCGTCCAGTGAGGTTGCTAACAAAGTAACCGTTACTGTGGTAAAGAACAATTTCTGATTATGAACAGTTACTTCTCTAACCAGTTCCGCCGCTTCCTCTCTTGCTGTTAACAGATCTTCTGAAATTAATGATGGATCATAGTTATTTTTAATAGCCTTTTGATTAGCTTTTACCACTTCTGACTTAATGGCGCTGTTCTGGGCTTTCACATCTCTGATAGCCTTCTTATGAGGGCAGGACTTAAAAATTACAGAGGTAAGCATAGTACAAGGAATATTCGTGATCTCCGATAGAAAGGAAGTATCCATGGCCGTTGGAAAATTGCTGATCAGGAACGTTTTTGCGAAGTTATGTTCTCCGAGCTGAACCTGTGCCATTCCGTTCATGTAATTACTTGGAGCAATGAGATCCTTGGTCGTTAATCCTTTTTTGGAAAGCTTTTCTAATGAAAATTCGCCGGCATCGTCCTTGTAATCATTCAAAAGACTAGGGAAGAAATCTTCTTCTCCAACTTTGTAAATATCGTGAAGGATACAGATGCGTTCTTCGATAGTTAACGGACGCACACCCGTTTTATTGATTTCTCTCACGGCATTATTGGTTTCTTCGTCCAGTGTGATGAAAGTCCGATTTGCCATGATTACGTCCGTGGTTTTCAGTGTAAGCGTAATGTAGCGCTCTTTCTGAATGTCGTTTCTACCTTCTTTAATTCTGTTTTCCAGAATCGCGTTGTATTCGTCACGATATTCCTGCTGCCGTTTTTCTCTTTCGATCTCATCTTCAGTTCTTCCAAGACCGCTGCCGTTTTTGGGTTTTAAGAAAAACTTTTCCTTAATTTTGTCGGCAGAAGTTTTGCGGTTGAAAATAGTAAACTGTGCCGTTACGTTTGGTGCGTATTTGCTTAAGAGTTTGGAGTAACTCTTAAGAATCTCCTCCTGTTTATCCTCTTTTTCGGTTGCAAAGTTCATATCACCGAAATAATAGGATTTGGAAAAAAGCCCCGGTCCGATTTTAATCATGCCATTGGGATACATTTCCTCATAAGGAATACTCTGCTGTGCTGTTTTTGCACGGCGGCCTTTAGCCTTCTTGATTTCGGTCGGCTGCTGCTTCTGTGTTTCTTTTTTGTTTTTGAATAAAGGCATAGTGATCTCCTTTCATTTGTTTCCTTCTATAATTATTATGAAAGAAAGCATTTCGAAACACAGAAAAGCGGGGATTGCTCCCCGCTTAAAGATAACCGTAGTCTATCGAATTGTTAATTTTGCCGCTGCTTCCAAGGCTAAAAGACTTCTTACGCATTCGTCCTGATTGAAGGTAATCTGGGCGCACAGCGGGCTGTTTTTCATTTTTTCGGAAACGTATGCCAGAGCGTTGTTTTCTCTGTCAAGGTTTGGTGCATCGATCTGGTCAAGATCACCGCATAACACAACTTTGGTTCCCATGCCGGCTCTGGTTACAAGCGTCAAAACCTGCAGGGGTGACATGTTCTGGACCTCATCCACGATGATAAACGCTCCATTTAAACTTCTACCACGCATATATGCCAGTGATGCGACTTCCAAAATGCCGGATTCTTTCATGTCTTCAATCTGCATCTGGATTTGTTCATTTGACTCTTTTTCTCCACCGTTGAAACATCTCAGAATAACTTCGAGGTTATCATAGAATGGAGCTAGCAGTGGGTTCATCTTATCTTCCAGTGATCCTTTAAGGTATCCAATATCTTTATCTGCCAGAACGTTTGCTCTGGTGATAACGATTTTTCCGTATTTGCCGTCATAAGTCTGATCCACACCTGCCGCCAGAGAAAGGAAAGTTTTTGCAGATCCGGCAGGGCCTTTCAGAATAACTAATGGAATTTCTTCGGACGGAGCCATCAGTGCATGTAACGCAAACTTTTGCGAATCGTTTTTTGCATTGACATTGCAGGGTTTTAATGTCTTAGAATCAATGATGAAAAGATTTTTATTTTTATATACGGTATAAGCCTTCATATTTTCGCATTTCAAATATATATATTCATTTTCCACGAAGTTTTCGTCTTTCAATTCCGGAATTGTTTCTACGCCGACGTAATCGCCGTTTTTATACAGCTCTTCGATCGTCTGCCAGTTAGCGATATCGTAGCATTTAATTCCACGGTAGCCCGTTTCGCTTACTCTGAGGTTGTGGTAGCTCTGAGTCCTGATACCTAAAAGTTCCGCTTTGACCTGCATGGAAACATCGTTGGTGATTAGAATATTCTCGTAATCAGACGATAATCTTGCCATAAAAGTAAGCAGAATTTCGTTATCAGGCTTATTTACATCGAGTCCCTGAATGGTGTCGCTTGCTCGAGCCGGATCAATATTAACGGGCTTCTTAAGAATCCTGAAAATGCCGCCGTTTTTCATTTCGAGACCTGCTTCGTAATTTCCATGGCAATCTTTTAAGGAATTGATGTTTCGAATCGCTTTTCTTGCGTTGAATCCTGTATCTCCGGGAGCCTTTTTCAATCCATCTAATTCTTCCAGTGTTTTCATGGTAATGCACACCAGATTGTCGTTGAATCCAAAGATTGCGTCGGGACTTTCAATCAGAATATTTGTGTCTAAGACATACTGTTTCAATGCAGATACCTCCTCGCTGTTTGTTATACTATTAATATGAAAGATTCTGTTCCGGAACTATTTTTCTGCATAGAAAAAGGGGCTTTTTAGCCCCTCTTTCCGTGACGATTAACTGAGGAAATCCTCATCATCGTCTTCGTCTTCGCTGCCGCCGTCATCCTCATCGTCGATGT
Organism: Clostridium sp. AF34-10BH; assembly: GCF_003478095.1. Taxonomy (NCBI): domain Bacteria; kingdom Bacillati; phylum Bacillota; class Clostridia; order Eubacteriales; family Clostridiaceae; genus Clostridium; species Clostridium sp. AF34-10BH. Next base: position 29,702 of record NZ_QUEC01000009.1, on the reverse strand, counting down.
CATCGAAGTCGTCATCCTCTTCGTATACATCTGCGAAAACAGTGTATACGATGTCATCACCTACACTGGTGATGATGGCACGAGATGTACGAGCGTCCTTTTCCTCCATCTCGTTGTAAAAAGCAGCAAGCTCCTTTGCTCCTTCTGCTTCCTGTCCCTTGGTTACTCTGATAATTTTTACTTCTTTCATTTTGAATCCTCCTTGTTATTTTCTCCGGTTTTCAGTTGCATCATTATTATGACAGAAAACTACATTAGAAAATTACAAGAATGCGCTTTGTAAAAATATAACAATAAACTGCTCCGACTTATAAAAAATCGGGGCAGTTCATAAATTAAAAATAAAATAATAAGCATAAGGCTTCCTGATATGAAAATTAATTCATAAATTATGTACCAATTATGTACCAATTAGTGTTAAAATATAACGAATTATGGAGAATTACATAACTATGACTTTTTTAAGGAATGCTGTAAAATAGAGGTTTGTAGAGATATAAAGGGTTATGCTAGGTTGTATGATAACTCCCATTATATCTCAACGTAAAAAGTCATAGTATAATTTCTCCTCCTTGAATATCTTCTGCATCCGGTTCCAGTCCCTTAAGGACAGGTCACATTCGCTGAAAATACCTTTTTCCCGGATTCTCTCAAAAATCCTGTCAATCACCTGCTCATAATCCGGCTTCTTCTCCGGTTCCTTCTGCAACAGCAAAAGGATCGCACTGACTACCGCATCCGAACAATACAGCACTGCGGTCTCCGCTTTTTTGTATTTCCGGGTTCCTTTATATTCTTCCAGGATCTCCGATGCGCCTGCCGGGAATTCCATATCCGGCGTCTCCTGCATAAGATCCCAGCCTTTTCTGTGATATAATCCGGCACATTTCAGGGCATCCCTGTCCAGTTCCAGCATATTTGCGATCCGCTCACAGAAATAGGCTGTATGTACACACAGGAAATATTCGGATCGGTCTTCCTCGCGGTACTTTACCAGTACCTGATTCTCGGTGTCATTCAGTTCCAGATATTTTACACGATCCCTGAACACCACTGTGCCCGAAAAAATTTTCAAAATACCCAGAAGCAGTATTCCCGACACGATCAGATTTGCTGCTGGAACCAGAAACTGTTCCAGACTTAAATGTTCATTGGCAAGCAGTACCACATTTGCGGTCTCGCACAGCAAAAGGCAGAACAGAGATAAGAACAGGGGGATCCCGATGGCAAATTCCTGCTCTAAATGCTGGAAAAGACAGGCTGCAAAAACACCGCTGATAAAATACAGGAAAAAAATGCCCACCGACTGTCCCCACAGCGTGGCAATCATCAGAAACACCCCGGAAAACACAATTCCCACTGATAGATTGCTGAACAGGGACAATACCACAAAGACCGCCAGAAACGGCCATCCTCCCGCCGGAAGGAATGCACAGGCCAGCGAAAACAAAAGGCTGCACCAGACAGCGGTCCAGAATCTCATCAGATGCTCTCCGTTATCATAATCCAGGCGGGAATCCACTACTTCCCTGCGCAGGAAAAATCCTGACACTGCAAGTCCCAGTGCTGCCATCACGGCATCCCGCAGGGCATTTTCCACAGACAACTGTTTTCCCAAAAGTCCCAGTCCGTAGACTGCGGCACCTCCGATCAGTACCGTAAGGATCTCCGGCAGCAAAAGCCGCGAAAATCCGTTTTTCTCTTTGTTCTTCATATTTATCTGTTTCCTTTATCCGGACGTTTGTTTCATCTCGGACTTCTTTTGCTTTTGATCGTCCGGGCTTCATAGTCATCGTAAGCTTTTACGATCTTCTGTACCAGAGGATGTCTTACCACGTCTTTGCTGGTCAAGGTACAGAAGGCAATATCATCGATATTTTTCAGAACTCTGGCTGCTACATCCAGACCGGATTTTGCTCCCACGGGAAGATCCTTCTGGGAGGAGTCACCCGTTACGATCACTTTGGAGCCGAAACCGATACGGGTCAGGAACATTTTCATCTGTGCCGGTGTGGTATTCTGTGCTTCATCCAGAATAATATAGGCATTGTCCAGTGTCCGGCCTCTCATATAGGCAAGCGGTGCCACTTCGATCAGACCCTTTTCCATATTTTTGGCAAAACTTTCCGCTCCCATGATCTGATACAGGGCATCGTACAGGGGACGCAGATACGGGTCTACCTTACTCTGCAGATCACCGGGCAAAAAGCCCAGCTTTTCTCCGGCTTCAATGGCCGGTCTGGTCAGGATGATACGGCTCACCTCGTTGTTCTTAAAAGCGGTGATCGCCATGGCCATGGCCAGATACGTCTTACCGGTACCAGCCGGTCCCAGTCCGAATACGATCATGTTTTTCCGGATGGCATCCACATAAGCCTTCTGCCCCAGGGTCTTGGGCTTGATCGGCTTTCCGCTGATGGTATGGCAGATGCAGTCCGCATCCATCTCCATCAGTTTTTCCTCCTGGTCTTCTTTTCCCATTTCAATGGCATAATCCACGCTCTGTTCTTCGATCTCATTGCCGTGATCCGACAATGCGGTCAGCTGTCGTAATACCCGGGAGGCCTTCGAAACGTTTTCTTCTTCCCCGGTGATCATTACACTTCCGTTGCGGTCCACAATAGTTACCTGAAAATCCTGTTCCAGCTTCTTGATGTACGCATCCTGCATACCGAAGATCTTCTGCATCTGTTCTGTATCCATTTCCAGACGGATTGCTGTCACACTCATTTATGTCTTAATCCTCATTTCTGTCCAAATCTTCTGCTCCGGTATCCTCTGCCCGGGAATCTACCAGACTGACCGCCGCTTCCCGCAGCAAAAGTTCCCCGTGTGCGGTCCAGCCGGCGCGCTTTGTTTCTATTTTAACATCTTTCGAGATTATTTGTACCCCTTTTTCATCTAAAGTTTCAAGAAAATCCATGATTTTTTTCTGTAAAACCGTTTCTGCTTCCGACACTGTATAATAATATTCTGTTTTCTGATACTCTCTGTACGTGATTCTGCCTACCATGCAGGGGATCTGCAGATACTCCAACGCTTTTACGGGACATGTTTCCAGCACGCTGTCATATTGCAAAAAATCCATTTTTTTCTCCGGTTTCCACTCCCGGTCACCGAAATGGATAAAATAAAATGTCTTTTGTCTTCCGGTGTATTTTTTCCGGATATAATCTGCCGGAAGATATGCCTGAAAGGTTCCGGTATGCTCCAGCACTATATCCGCATCCGGGGTCACCGGCCGATATTCCCTGACGGTTCCATCCTCGGCATAAATGGGGATCCTGCCTTCCACCAGAATATCTCCTTTTGCCACTTCACTGCCTATGGATACTTTCGGGACACCACAACGCACGATCATATCCGTGATCACCCCGTTGCATTCTGCCACCAGATCTTTTCCTGCCCCTGCCGCATCCTGCACGACTTCTGGAACCGACATATCGTTTTCCTTTACTTCGATCACCAGTCTGGTCCCGTCCAGACGGCCGGAGGTCCAGGTAACCTGCGAAAACTTCCGTCTTATCTGTTTTTCCAGCTCACCTATATTCAGTTCACTCCTTCGCATTCCGGTGTGAATGCCCTCCTGCTCCAGGAAGGAATAGAACACGTCATCCGTCACCTGATAATTGCCAGTCACCTGAATATCCCACACAAATAAAGACGAAATCAGCCAGAAAGCCACCGCCAGAAATAAACCTGCCAGAAACGCTTTTCTGCGCAGCATTCCCGGCACAAAAAAGGGTAGTCCATATCTTTCCGATATGACTACCCTTACTTTTGTCTTTCTGGCGATGGGCCGCAGTTCGTAAAAAGACCGCAGGCCGATGCACATGGTATAAACATCTTCCTGTTTTTCTATATTCCACAGCAATATTCCCTTATTACTGCACAGATTGATAAATCGCTGCGGTGCAAAGCCCCATACCCGGATCTTCACATAACCCTGCAGACGTTTGACCCACTCCGTCATCCTGTTAACCTCTCATCCAAATGATTATTCACGCAAATATCGCAGTGCACTGATATTTCCGCTGATCTTCATATCTTCATTGGTATAATAGTCGATGGAAAGTCTGGTTCCCTCCAGGCACACCTGACAGGTCTTGGCCTGCAAAAGGATCCGCTCTCCGGTATATTCCAGGATTCCTCTGTAATTTTCAATCCAGGCTTCGGAGTTTCCCGTCAGCGTCACCCGCAGTGCTCCCATACAGACATCCTTGGGTAACTGCAGGGAATCGATCCATTTTTCTTTTTTCGATGGCATTCTCTTCATTTTCATATAAAACTATATGAAAGCGGATGCCGGAATATGTTACTGTAAAATCCCTTTGATCAGAGGTTCTGCCTCCGGCTGATAGTCGGTGATGAAATAGGCACTCCGGAACTTTTCCTTCGCCGCTTCCAGGCGTTTCTCATCATTGGCATGAAGGTATCCCAGTACCTCTCCCTTTTTCACCGCATCCCCTTTTTTCTTCTCTAAGAGGATGCCAACAGACAGATCGATCTCACTTTCCTTGGTCTCTCTTCCGCCGCCTAAGAGCAGAGAACAAATTCCGATATCCTCACAGGCAATTTTTTCTACAAAGCCGTCTCTGTCCGCACAGACAGGAACCACCATGGATGCCTTCGGCAGAAGCTCCGGATCCGTTACCGCCGCAGGGTCACCGCCCTGGGCCTCCACAAACTGCTCCAGCTTCCGTAAAGCACTGCCATCTCTGATGACATTTGTAAGCATATTTCTGGCCTCTTCGACACTCTCCGCCTTACTACCGGCAAGTAACATCCGACTTCCCAGTACCATACAAAGTTCTTTGAAATCTTCCGGGCCTTCTCCCCGCAGGGTTGCAATGGCTTCCTTCACTTCCAGGGCATTTCCCACGGCCCGGCCCAGCGGCTGATCCATATCCGAGATTACGGCAATAGTCTTACGTCCGGCATTCTTACCGATCTTCACCATTTCCTCCGCCAGAGCAAAAGCATCCTCCCTGCTCTTCATAAAGGCACCGCTTCCGGTCTTGACATCCAGTACAATGGCATCTGCACCGGCTGCCAGTTTCTTGCTCATGATGGAACTGGCAATCAGGGCCATATTATCTACGGTAGCTGTCACATCCCGCAGGGCGTACAGCTTTTTATCCGCCGGTGCCAGATCTGCGGTCTGTCCCATAATGGCAATGCCGATCCGATTCACATTTTCAATAAACTGCTCCGTGGTCAGTGATGTGGAAAATCCGGGAAAGCTTTCCAGCTTGTCAATGGTCCCTCCGGTATGGCCCAGGCCTCTGCCGCTCATCTTGGCCACCGGGATCCCACAGGCAGCCACCATGGGTGTCAATGCCAGAGAAGTCTTATCCCCCACACCTCCGGTACTGTGTTTGTCCACCTTGCAGCCATGGATTCCGGACAGATCCAGCATCTCACCACTGTGTGCCATGGCCATGGTCAGTTCATAAGTCTCCTTCTCGGTCATCTTCTGAAAGTAGATCGCCATCATCAGCGCGGATACCTGATAATCAGGAATCTCTCCACGGGTATAGCCCTCGATAAAAAAGTGGATCTCTTCTTTCGAAAGCTCTCCGCCGTTTCTTTTTTTCATGATAATGTCATACATCCTCATAGGCTTTGCTCCTGTCTGCGGCAGTAGATTTCCCTGTCCGCCTTTTATATGCCGACTTTTTTACAGATGTCACTGATACAGCATTTTTCGCAGTAAGGATGGGTTCTGGCGGTGCACACTTCTCTGCCGTGATATACCAGTCTGTGGCAGAAATCGCTGCCTTCTTCGGGCGGAATGATCTTCCACAGCTCCTTCTCCACCTTTGCCGGTTCCCTGATCCCGTCCACAAGTCCCATACGGTTCACCAGGCGGATACAGTGGGTGTCTGTCACAATGGCAGGTCTGCCAAAGACATCCCCCATGACCAGATTCGCACTTTTTCTGCCCACTCCAGGCAGAGACAATAATTCGTCAAAATCGTCTGGAACCTTTCCGTCATATTTATCCCGCAGAATCTTCATGCAGGCACTGATATCTCTGGCTTTGCTGTGACCCAGGCCACAGGGCTTTACAATGGCCTCGATCTCTTCCACCGGAGCCTCTGCCAGGGCATCCACATCCGGGAACTTCTCATACAGCTTTTCCACTACGATATTTACCCGGGCATCGGTACACTGAGCTGCCAGGCGGACACTGACAAGCAGTTTCCATGCCTGATCGTAATCCAGAGTGCATCCGGCATCCGGGTATTCCTTTTTCAGACGTTCTATAATTTCTAATGCACGTTGTTTTTTTGTCATATACTTCTACTTTTACTCTTTATTTATGGTAAGGTTCGTGCTGAATGATCCGGAATGCACGATAGATCTGTTCGCACAGGATCACTCGCATCAACTGATGAGGAAATGTCATTTTGGAAAAGCTTAAGGCCAGATCCGCTCTTTTACAGACACTTGGATGCAAACCAAGCGATCCGCCAATGACAAAGCAGATATGGCTTTTTCCTCTGACAGTGCAATCTTCAATCCATGCCGCAAATTCTTCGGAAGAAAAGTTTTTACCGGCAATCTCCAGCGTAACGATCAGGGCATCCTGTGGCAGTTTCGCCAGGATCCTCGCCCCTTCTTTTTCACGGATCTGATCTTCCAGAGCCGCACTGGCTCCATCCGGTGTCATTTCATCCGTCACTTCGATGATATTTAACTTCGTATAACGCCCCAGACGTTTGCTATATTCTTCTATGGCGTCCCGGAAAAATTTCTCCTTGATCTTCCCTACACATACGATGGATATTTTGATCATTCTTCTGCTCCGTTTGTATCCGGGAAGATCTGTTCATAGATCTTTGTGTCAATAAGGTTCTCCAGCATCTGCTGATCCAGATTCATAAACTGATGATTCATCTGGCTGCGGATTACTTCGAATCTCTTGTAATAAAGAGCCTCTTCCGGTGTATCTGCAGCATTTTCAATCTGAGCGTCAATTTTTTCCGCCGTCAGATTTTCTTCACTCCACTTCAGAAGAGTATCCACCAGAGAGTTCTCGGACTCTGCCTTTTTCTCAAAAAGCTTTGCATTCCGCATGGATACCACGCCCATGACAATGAACAGAATGAAAACAGCACTCATCACTCCGTAGAACATATAGGGGTTGCCGATGTTCAAAGGAAGTACGCCGGTAATTCCCAGGATCATGACAAGCATTCCGAGGATTCCCACCACCAGCAGTACCCAGGCAGAGGAACGATTCTCCTCTGCTTTGGCTCCACTGTTCATATAAGTAAGTCCACCCTGGGCGGAAGCTGTTTTCAGCAGTTCTCCGGGATTGACTTCCTCCGATGCTTCTTCTGTCTCCGGCATCAGGAATTCATCTACCGCAGCCTCTTCCTCAGCAGCATTTTCCGTCCGCTCTTTTTCCTGCTGTTCCAGAAATACCCGGGCAATCGTCTTCGCCTGTTTTTCCTCTTTTGCATCTACAAACAGTTCATAGACCTGCTCCGCCTCATCGAAGGAAAGTTTGCTCTTGCGGATCCCATTGTATGTAAGGAAGTCTTTCAGTTTCTCCATTTCGTCCTGTTCACCGAACAGCACGGAAGTCCAGTCCGTCAATTCTTCCTCGCTTACCAGCGTTTCTCCGCAATCGGGACATACGGTGATTCCTTCCCGATATTCGTTTTTACATTTCGGACACCATGCCATATACCAACACCATCCTTAATACTCGTAATCCAGGCAGGCTCTGTTGCCTGCCACGGATCCAATATATTCCTTTGCTGCCAGATGATCCGGATGCACCTGATAGGCAGCCAGCGCCTCAGTATCTGTAAACTCAGAGATCAGAGCCACATCCCGGTTGCTGCTGTCCAGTTCATTGATGATCACTTCCACCTTTACGGCACCGGGAACCTTCTCTTTGATGGGCTCCAGTAACTCCTTGATCTTCCCGGCGGTCTCTTTCTTTTCCTGTTTTGTCAGATTGCCTTCCAGACTCCACAGAACAATATGTCTTACCATGTAATCCTCCATTCCATCCTGTCTGTGGACAGGATCCGGGGTGTTTATTTTGTACTCAGATATTCGTCAATGCCTTTGGCAGCAGCTTTTCCTGCGCCCATGGCCAGAATAACGGTCGCTGCTCCGGTTACCGCATCTCCGCCGGCATAGACACCTTCCTTTGTGGTCTTACCATTGTTCTCGTCCGCAATGATGCACTTCCACTTGTTGGTATCCAGTCCCTTGGTTGTAGAAGAGATCAAAGGATTCGGGGAAGTACCCAGAGACATGATCACGGTATCCAGTTCCATCACGAATTCAGATCCCGGAACCTCTACCGGACGGCGTCTGCCGCTCTCATCGGGCTCACCCAGTTCCATGCGGATGCACTTCATACCGGTCACCCATCCCTTATCATCGGAAAGAATCTCAGTAGGATTGGTCAGCAGATCAAAGATGATGCCTTCCTCTTTTGCATGATGTACTTCTTCCACTCTGGCAGGCAGCTCCTCTTCGCTTCTACGGTATACAATGTGTACCTCCGCACCCAGACGAAGTGCGGTTCTTGCTGCATCCATCGCCACGTTACCGCCGCCGACAACGGCTACCTTCTTACCATGCATGATAGGAGTTCTGGAGTCGGGATCAAAAGCCTTCATCAGGTTGCTTCTGGTCAGGTACTCGTTGGCAGAGAAGACACCGTTGGCATTCTCACCGGGGATACCCATGAACTTCGGCAGTCCGGCACCGGAACCGATGAATACAGCCTGAAAACCTTCCTCATCCATCAGCTGGTCGATGGTCACGGATTTACCTACCACCACATTAGTCTCAATATGAACACCGAGAGATTTTACATTCTCGATTTCTTTTGCCACAACACCGGTCTTGGGAAGACGGAACTCGGGAATACCGTATACCAGTACACCGCCTGCCTCATGCAGTGCTTCGAAAATGGTCACATCATATCCCAGCTTTGCCAGATCTCCGGCACAGGTAAGACCAGCAGGGCCGGAACCGATCACAGCTACCTTCTTACCGTTCTTCTGTGCTGCGGGAGTGGGCTTGATGCCATTCTCTCTTGCCCAGTCAGCCACAAAACGCTCCAGCTTACCGATGGAGATCGGATCTCCCTTGAAGCCACGGATACATTTTCCTTCACACTGGCTTTCCTGAGGGCATACACGGCCGCAGACAGCGGGAAGGGCGCTGGATTCACTGATAATACGATAAGCCTCTTCAATGTTGCCGTTCTTCACCTGTTCAATGAACTGTGGAATCTGGATTGCTACGGGGCAGCCCTTTACACACTGTGCATTTTTACAGTTAATGCAGCGGGAAGCCTCTTCCATTGCTTCTTCTTTGTTATATCCGAGACAAACCTCTTTGAAATTGGTAGCACGTTCCTTCGCATCCTGCTCTCTGACAGGAATTCTCTTTAATACATCCATTTTATTTTAACCATGCCTTTCTGATTTATCGTGTTCAAACTTTTGTATGACTACTGGCAGTTGCCGCAGCCACCGTGATGGGTATCTCCCTCTTCCAGGGCCAGCATTGCACGTCCTTCTGCAGTCTTGTAGATCTGCTGACGTCTCATTGCCTCATCAAAGTTTACTTCATGTCCATCGAACTCCGGTCCGTCTACACAGGCGAACTTTACCTTGCCGCCGACAGTTACACGGCATGCACCGCACATTCCCGTACCGTCTACCATAATAGGATTCAGACTGACAACTGTGGGAATCTCCAGTTCTTTGGTTAAGAGACACACGAATTTCATCATGATCATAGGACCGATGGCAATACACAGATCGTACTTTTTACCTTCTGCCACCAGATCCTTGATGGTCTGGGTTACCATACCGCTTCTTCCATAGGAGCCGTCATCGGTGGTTACATACAGATTTCCTGCGACAGCTTCCATCTCCTTCTCCAGGATCAGAAGATCTTTGGTCTTGCTTCCCACGATAACATCTGCAGCAACGCCATGCTCATGCAGCCATTTTACCTGGGGATATACCGGTGCCGCACCGACACCACCAGCCACGAAGAGGATCTTCTTTGCCTTTACCTCATCCAGAGGCTGTTCTACCAGTTCGGAAGGACATCCCAGAGGACCTACGAAATCATGGAAGTATTCTCCCTCGGAAAGCTGTGCCATCAGTTTTGTACCGGCACCAACGGTCTGGAACACAATGGTTACTGTTCCTTTTTCTCTGTTGTAATCACAGATAGTCAGAGGGATACGCTCACTCTCGCTATCCATTCTTACGATGACAAACTGACCGGGTTCACAGGTCTTTGCCACTCTGTTTGCTTCTACCTCCATAAGATAGATGTTGGTTGTCAGCTCCTGTTTTTTTACGATCTTATACATTTCTCTTTTTCCGTCCCTTCTGTTAGGATTATATATCTAAACGATCACCAAGCGTATAATGGCGGCCGCTTTCGTCGGTCTGCAATTTGTACAGTTCCCTGGTATAGGCATTTACGGCGAACAGATTCCCCGTCTTTGTGACTGTCCCATCTTCTCCCCGGTAGATCTCGGCAACAACATAGAAATCATCTATCTTGTTGATGTTCGTCACATACTGATACTGATAGAGATATGCGGCAGCGGATTCATCAAAGCTTCCGGATGCTTCCGTTATTTTACCACTTTCTATGGCATAATTCACTACTTTTGTCACGGCATCCTCCGGCATAAACTCCGTGTTCATGACCAGATTGTAGCTTTTCTCCACGATCTCGCTCTTTCTTCCTTCCGCAATGCGGATAAACCGGAAGACTGATTTGCCAAGAGGCATGGGGATCGGTCCATTATACACCGTGGAATTCTGCGTAGGATCGGAACCATCCGTTGTGTAATAAACATCATATCCGTCGGTCACCTCGATATTGATTGGGAATTCATAATCCCCACTGACCGCCGTTACCTCCGGAGCACTCAGTTCCTCGATCTCAATATGGTAATTTTTGGTAACCACTGGACTACTGATCCCATTCTCATTGATGTAGACGGCTTTGATACAGTAATCACCGCTCTCTAAAAGGATGGGTGCCGTATACAGCAGACTGTGTTCTCCCGGTTCGGTTTCGTCGGTAGTATAGTAGATCTTACCACTTCCGAAAGTTGTCAGTTTCAAAGGCTGGATGCTGGTATAATATCCCTCCTGCAGACTGAATTCCGGTTCCATTGCCATATAGCTCTGGTATTTACTCATAATATTTACATTACCACAGTTCAACAACAGATCATTAATGGTCTTATAATCTTCCCTGGCCGCATAGATGGCGATCAGCTTTCCATAAGCACTTTCCAGTTGTTCGGAAGTAGCTGCGGCATCCGCAACAATCTCCCGAAGCAGATATTCATATTCCATTTTGTTGTTCTTCTGAAAATAAATATCCGCCAGTTCAAATTTTAAGGTGATGTTCCCCGGATCGATTTCCAGCGCACGTTCATAACAGGTGATCGCCTGATCGTATTCCCCGGAAGCTACATACTCTCTCGCACTCTTTATCTGATATTCAGCGGAATGATAGTGGGAATAAGAGATTCCGAAACCGGTACATACCACCGCTACTACCGCAAGCACCAGGATCAGCACAATGAATTTCCAGCGAAAGGGATGTTTTGCCGTATTTTCCAGCGGTTCTTCATCCCAGTCCTGCAATTCCGTCATGCTCTGCTGTACATCCTGATCGTCCGTGGCATCTTCTTCCGGTGTCATTTCCCTGGCAATATCATGCAGAGTCTGCTCCATATTGTATTCAATTTCCGGTTCAAAATCGGGAACAATATGGATATCCTCCCCACAGTGCTCGCAGTAAAGCGTACCTTCTTTCATTTCCGCCCCGCAATTCGGACACTTCATATAATTATCCTCTTACTGCCTGCAAGGATACCGATTCCAGGCAGTTATTCATCAGCATAGCTATGGTCATAGGACCTACGCCGCCGGGAACCGGAGTAATGGCGCTGCATACAGGCTCCACACTGTCAAAGTCCACATCACCGCACAACTTGTTTTCTTCGTTGCGGTGAATTCCCACGTCAATGACAACCGCACCCTCTTTTACATATTCTGCCGTGATCATCTTCGGCTTGCCGACAGCCACCACCAGAATATCCGCTCTTTTGGTTACTTCTTTCAGATCTTTGGTACGGCTGTGAGCCACCGTCACCGTACCGTTCTCCCGAAGCAGCAACAATGCCATGGGTTTGCCGACGATATTACTTCTGCCTACCACCACACACTCTTTTCCGGCGATCTCAATACCGGAACGCTTCAGCAGCTGTATGACTCCTGCAGGAGTACAGGACACAAAGCCCGGCTTGCCGATGCAGAGTGCACCGACATTCTGGGGATGAAATCCGTCTACATCCTTTAAAGGAGAAATGGAATCCAGTACCTTTTCTTCGTCAATATGTTTCGGTAACGGCAGCTGCACCAGAATGCCGTTGACATCGGTTCTGTCATTTAATTCCCGGATCAGCTCCAGTAATTTTTCCTCTGTTGTCTCCTCTGGAAGTTCATATGCCAGAGACCGGATACCTACATATTCGCAGGCCTTTTTCTTGTTGCGGACATATACGGAAGATGCGGGATCCGCACCTACCTGGATCACCGCCAGCGTTACTTCGCAGCCCTGCTCTTTTAACCCTGCGACTTTTTCTTTGACTTCATCTTTAATCTGTGCGGAAATAACTTTTCCATCTATTAACTGTGCCATGAGACACTTTCCTCCTTACTAGAACAAGCCTACGATCCTACCGCTGTCATCCACATCGATATTGTAAGCAGCTGGAGCCTTGGGCAGGCCGGGCATGGTCATGACCGCACCGGTGAGCACTACAACAAAACCGGCACCTGCAGACACATAGACCTCTCTTACATTCAATTCAAAACCGGAAGGTCTTCCCAGTAACGTAGGATCATCTGACAGAGAATACTGGTTCTTTGCCATACATACCGGCAGATCACCAAAGCCAAGTTCCGTCAGTCTCTTTAACTGTTTTGCTGCCGCCGGAGCAAACACTACATCAGACGCTCCGTAGATCTCCTGCGCGATCTTTTTGATCTTATCCTGAAGAGACAGTTCATTTTCATATAAAACATGGAAATGATTCTCTTTTTCGTCGATTGCTTTTAATACTTTCTCAGCCAGAGCGATTCCACCCTCTCCGCCTTTCTCCCACACTTCGGAGAGTGCAAACTCACAGCCTCTTGTCTCACAGAATTCTCTGACATAAGCGGTCTCCGCCGCACTGTCGGTGATAAAAGAGTTCAGGGTAACCACTACAGGCACACCATATTTCTGAAGATTCTCAATATGTTTCTCCAGATTCACAATACCTTTTTTCAACGCTTCCAGATTCTCTGCTCCCAGATCCGCCTTTGCAACGCCACCGTTGTATTTCAGTGCACGGATGGTTGCTACCAGTACCACTGCATCAGGAGTAAGTCCTGCCTTACGACATTTGATATCGAAAAATTTCTCTGCTCCCAGATCCGCACCGAAGCCGGCTTCCGTGATGCAATAGTCTGCCATCTTCATGGCTGCCTTAGTAGCTCTGACGGAGTTACATCCGTGAGCGATGTTGGCAAACGGACCTCCGTGTACCAATGCGGGAGTATGCTCTAAGGTCTGGATCAGATTGGGCTTGATGGCATCCTTTAACAGTGCTGCCATGGCACCGACTGCTTTCAGCTGGCCGGCGGTCACCGGCTCACCCTGATAGTTGTAAGCCACAACGATTCTGGACAGGCGCTCCTTCAGATCCTTCATATCGTCTGCCAGACACAGGATCGCCATGATCTCACTGGCTACGGTAATGACAAAATGATCCTCTCTGACAAAGCCGTCTGTCTTGTTGCCAAGTCCTACCACAATATTACGAAGGACTCTGTCATTCATGTCCTCACAGCGCTTCCACACAATCTGCCGGGTATCGATGCCCAGATCATTGCCCTGCTGGATATGATTGTCCAGCAGCGCAGCCAACAGGTTGTTGGCAGAGGTGATGGCATGAAAATCACCGGTAAAATGCAGATTCAGTTCATCCATAGGCACTACCTGTGCATAGCCGCCGCCGGCAGCTCCACCTTTGATACCAAAGCAGGGGCCTAAGGACGGCTCTCTGAGCGCAATTACAGCCTTTTTGCCCATTCTGCCGAAAGCTTCTCCCAGCCCAACAGTGGTCGTGGTCTTACCCTCTCCTGCAGGAGTTGGGTTGATAGCTGTTACCAGAATCAGTTTTCCATTGGGACGATCCTGGATCTTACGTAAAAATTCTTCGGAAAGCTTTGCCTTGTATTTTCCGTAAAGTTCCAGGTCATCTGCTTCAATGCCAATACTTTCAGCCACTTTGGTGATGGGCTCCATTACCGCTTCCTGTGCGATTTCAATATCTGTTTTCATGTCCTTTTTCCCTCCGTTTATTCAGACAGTCTCGAACGAATGTCAGATTTCCTCCAACAGCTGTTCGAACTGTTCCATGCTCATAAGTACTTTTCTGGGTTTAGTGCCTTCTTCTTCACCTACCACGCCGTATTCGCAAAGCTGATCCATGATTCTGGCAGCACGGTTGAAACCGATTTTCAACACACGCTGCAGCATGCCGATGCTGGCCTTATCTTTATCAATAATAAACCTTGCGGCCTCCTCAAAATATTCGTCTCTGTCGTTACCGCCACCAGAGCCGCTTCCGGAGGAACCACCTGACGAGCCGATATTTTTGATCTTCTCTTCAATATCTTCTGCATAGTTGCTATAGGTATTGCCCAGTGCCTGGTTCTTGAGATAATCCACCACATCGGATACTTCCTTGTCGGACACAAAAGCGCCCTGTACTCTGGCCGGTTTGGAATAACCCTGCGGGTAGAATAACATATCGCCTTTACCAAGCAATTTCTCCGCACCGTTCATATCCAGGATCGTTCGTGAATCCACACCGCTGGATACGGAGAATGCCACACGGCTGGGCATATTGGCTTTGATCAGTCCGGTGATGACATCCACACTGGGTCGCTGGGTAGCGATGATCAGATGGATACCCGCGGCTCTGGCCAACTGTGCCAGACGACAGATAGATTCCTCCACTTCGCCGGGGCATACCATCATCAGATCCGCCAGCTCGTCCACGATAATGACGATCTGCGGCATCTTCTTCGGTGCTTCCTCTCCTTCCGGAACAGGCATAGTCTCTATTTTCTTGTTATACCCCTTCAGATCACGGACATTATAATCGGCAAACTTCCGATAACGGTCTTCCATCTCACTGACGCCCCAGTGCAATGCAGCAGATGCTTTCTTGGGATCTGTCACTACCGGGATCAGCAGATGAGGAATGCCGTTATAGACACTCAGTTCCACGACCTTCGGATCCACCATGATCAGTTTCACATCATCCGGATGCGCCTTGTACAAAATACTCATGATCAGCGTATTAATGCATACGGACTTACCGGAACCGGTAGCTCCGGCGATCAGCATATGAGGCATCTTGGCAATATCCGCCACCACAGTCTTGCCCGCGATATCCTTACCTACGGCAAATGCAATATTGGAATTAAACTCCTGAAACTCTTTGCTCTCTAACAGATCCCGGAGTGCTACTGTCATGTTCTCTTTGTTCGGGACTTCGATACCGATAGCTGCCTTTCCGGGGATCGGTGCCTCGATACGAATATCCGTTGCCGCCAGATTCAGCTTGATATCATCTGCCAGGCCTACGATCTTGGATACCTTTACGCCCTGTTCCGGCTGTAGTTCATAGCGGGTAACACTGGGACCCTGGCTGATATCGGTAATCGTTACCTTTACACCGAAAGTATTTAACGTCTGCTGCAAGCGCATGGCGGTCTCTTTCAATTCTCTGGAGGAATCTCCGGTAGCTGCTTTTCCCTTCTGTAACAGGCTCAGAGGCGGAATCCGGTATTCTGCTGGAGGCTGTTTGGCCGCTTTCGCAATATCCTTATGTATCTGATCCTCTGCCAGAGAATTACCCTTTGGCGGCTCCGGTGCCGTGATTTTCGGTCGTATGCGGCTTTCCGCCGTTGCTGTCTCTGCAGGTTCCCGCACGACAGGCTCAGGCTCCGGTTGCAGCTGCCGCATATCGGAGGATGACTGCCATTCCGTAACCGGTTCCTCTACAGGCTCCGGGATATCTTCCTTATGAATCCGGATAGATTCCGCCTGAGGTGTCAGGAGTGCTGCCTCCTCCTGCCAGGATTCTCTGCGTTCAAAAGGTTTTTTGAAGGTAGCAGCACTGGTCAATTCCTCCACGGGGATCTCCTCGTAAGGTTCTTCCGCTGCAGCCTCCTGCATGGTCACCTGATGCATTCCCGTTACCTTGATCTTATCAAAATCGCTGGAGGTCACTCTGGTCTCTTCCACAACAGGAATCTCCTGTGCATCCTCCTCATAAACGATCTCATGAATATCTTCCCGTCTTCCCACAGGCTGTGCCTCCTGCTTTTTCAGGGAAGTGTCCATCATTACACCGCTGACTTTTTTCTCTCTGCGGGGAATGGCGTTTAAGATCTGCTCATTCTCTTTCTCTTCCGCACGAAGTCTGCGCTCTTCCTCACGGATCCGTCGTTCCTCTTCCCGGATACGACGGGCTTCCTCTCTCTGGGAATTACGTTCTTCCTGTTCCTGTCTGCGGATCTGCGCATTTTCCCGTCTGCGCACTGCATCCTCTCTGGACAGTTCCCGGATCCGGTCACCGCCGTTTCGCATGCTGTTTAAGAAAGAACGCTCCGTTACCAGGATCAGACTGATCACAGAACACAATAAGACCACCAGAACCGTTCCTATCGTCTCCAGATAATGCAGCAACAGATAACAGATACTTCCTGCCAGAATACCTCCGCCCTTTTTACCGGTACTGCAGTTTGTATATAACAGTTTGATATCATACTGTTCCATAGAGCCGGCAGTCCTGGCGATCAGATCACAGATCACACCGAGCATCAGAAACAATACAACACCTGCAATCATTTTGCGTACAGCGGTAGGATTCCCCTCATTGGCGAACCAGAAAGCCACTGCCAGAAATATCACAATAGGTGCTATATATGCAGTAAATCCAAAGATACCGAATAAAACCCCGCTGATCGCATTGCCGACCGGACCGATAATACCGAAATTACAACAAAATAATATCACCATTACCACAAACAAAACGATCAGACCGATCTCATGGAACAGTTCACTGTCCTGTGCTGTTCTCTGCGCCTGCCTGCTGCGGCTGTTTGTGGTACTTTTTCTCGTCCTATTGGAAGATGATGTTCTTTTGCCTGATGAAGATGCCATGTCATCATACCCCTAACTTCATTATAGTCATAATTAGAAGTATATCATTTTTCCATGGCCTTGTCATCCCTTTTTCTATTCCCTTCGATCATCTTCCGAAGCCTGCAGATGGCCCGGTCGATACCTCCTACTTCGTCAATAATACCGTGGTTCACCGCTTCTTCTCCCACCAGAATGCTTCCCACATCCTTCGTTAAGAATCCGGTCTCCATCATGAGTTCTTCCAGTTTTGTCCGGCTGATTTTACAGTGTTTGCATACAAAGCCCGTGATCCGGTCCTGGATCAGTTTAAAATATTCAAAGGTCTGGGGCACACCGATCACCATGCCATTCATTCTTACCGGATGTATCACCATGGTTCCAGTGGGTACGATGAAGGAATAGTCACAACTCACCGCAATAGGCACCCCGATGGAATGACTGCCACCCAGCACCAGGGATACGGTGGGTTTGCTTAAAGATGCCAGCATCTCTGCAATAGCCAGTCCCGCCTCCACATCTCCGCCCATGGTATTTAAAAGCACCAGCACACCGCCAATTTCTTCACTGTCTTCGATGGCTGCCAGTTGTGGCAGGATATGCTCATATTTCGTGGTCTTCGAATTACCGGAGAGATTATCATGCCCTTCGATTTCACCGATAATGGTCAGCAGATGGATCTTTTCCCCGGATGCCGCATCCGACAGCGTCAGTTGTCCCGTTTTTTCAATTCTTTCGTCTCTGTGTTCTTCCGCCTCGGTCTTCGGCGCTTCCTTCTTGTTCTGATTGTTATCTTTCTGATTCTGCATGGCCTGTTTCCTCCCTGTTCCGATGATTATAAAAACAAAAAGACGATATCCGGGCTTTTGCCTTTCGTATCGTCTTTTAGTATATCCGCTTTTTTATTGTTTATGTTTAATGATCAAAATCATCGTCATCCGCTACCGGATAATCAAAATCACTGTCATCATCACCGTTCAGCTTATAATCCAGTACCTTAGGCACATGCTTTTTCGGCAGGGGCAGTGGATTTTCGATCAGCTGTATTTTTTCCGTTTCTACAGGTTCTTCCTGGAAATCCGCTGGCTCTTCCTCCGGGAATTCCTCGGTCTCCAGATCTTGTACTTTCAGTCGGCGTTTTGTGGAAGCAGTTCCCACAGGAACTGCCTCAACGGTCTCAGGCAGCACCCCTTTGACTTCCCGCAGCAGTTCCATTTCGTACGGTAGAACCGCCTGTACACCTGCGCCGGCAGCCACTGCCAATAACAGATACAATAACGTAAGTCCCGGCATATCTTCACTCAGCATTCCGCAGACGCTTAAGATTCCAAGTGCCAGCGCCAGAGCAATCCACACGGACTGTCTCTCGTGTTCTTTCCTGCACCAGTAACTGAATGCGCCGCATGCAAGGATCGTAACCATAACGGCAGCTATAATGACCGTGGCCACCTTATCAGGCACATATGTGTGAACTGCCGGCTGTTCATAGAGGGCAATCCATGTGAATCTTCCCGGGGAAAAGACTTTCCACCATGCCAGAAGTACATTTTCCATCTGCTTTCCGCTGCCCACGGCATCCAGAGCGATGCAGACAAAAAATGCCACCACTGTACCAAATAATCCCAATGCTCCGGCACAGATTCTGCGCATCCATTTTACCTGTTGCTTTGTCTCCAGAAAAAGTACAGAAAACACTACGAGTAGCAAGAGCAGTCCTGCGACATCCAGGTAGCCCAAAATTCCTATAACAATACCGCTTAAGAAAAATCCACCCACGGAACGGATACCGGGGGTGTCTCCCCGCCCCCTGAAACTATCCAGTGTTTCCACGCACACACACAGACCAATCATCCACAATAACTGATATAACGGTTCCGGTCCCAGAATCACTGCTCCAGACAGAACAGGGCATAACATCCAGTACGCAAGAGACACCACTGCAGCCACCATACCGGTCAGTTTCCGTACCGCAAAATATAAAAAGATTCCGGTCAGGATCTGCAGCACAATCTGCAATACCAGCGCCGCTGTCATTTTATTACCAAAAAATACCAACAGTCCGTGCAGCACCTGCAGATAAAAGTATACCGCACCGTGTACCACCTGAGGAATCCGCGTGGTCTCGGTGACTTTCACCGCATCGAACCAGATGTTACCGGCCGTCCCGGAGATATCGTACTGCATACTCTCTCTTACACGAAGTGTGATTCCCACAGCAATCAGAGCTACTACAGCCAGTCCCTCGATAATCAGTTTCACCTGCCCTGAGTCTTCACCGTTTTGTGCCCATTTTACCCGCAGAAATCTATGTAACAGAAAAACAACCAGCCCTGTCATCGCAAGCCATACACCTGCGATAACAAGGCCAATTGGGCGGGGACCACCTTCCGGCAGGAGCATGACCATTGTCGTGCCCACCAGTACGGTTCCCGCTGTCAATGCATAAATGAACCACAATATAACACTTAAAATGCCTTTTTTATAATTCATTATTTCAGTACCTTTTCGATGTTATATCTGGGACGATGTTTTACCTCAATGTAAATCTTGCCGATATACTGGCCCACCAGTCCGATGGCCATTAACTGAATACCACCCAGGAACCAGATGGACAGGATCAGGGAAGTCCAGCCCGGTACCACATGTCCGGTACAATAAGAGATCAGCGCATAAATAGCTGCCAGAAGGCTTAAGGCCACAATGATCATACCGGCACCCAGGATCATACTGATAGGCTTCACACTGAAGGAAGAAATACCGTTGAATGCCAATGCAAGCATCTTCTTCAGAGGATACTTGGACTCACCGGCCACTCTTTCCTTACGGTCATAGTATACACAGTCCGTCTGATAACCGATCAAAGGCATCATACCTCTTAAGAACAGATTGGTCTCCTGATACTTGGAGAACTGTTCTACCGCGCGCTTGGACATCAGTCGGAAATCCGCATGATTGTAAACAGTCTTGACCCCCATCATTTCCATGACTTTATAAAATCCCTGCGCCGTGGTACGTTTGAAGAAAGTATCGGTCTTACGCTCCTTACGGACACCGTATACGATATCACAGCCGTTGTGGAACTTATCGATCATTTCCTCGATCACAGCTACATCATCCTGCAGATCTGCATCAATGGAAACCGTCACATCAGACAGATCCATGGCAGTGATTAGTCCGGCAGTCAGTGCGAACTGATGTCCCACATTGCCGGCCAGCTTTACACCGCATACCTGCACCGGATGTGCCTGATGCTCTTCTTCGATCAGCTCCCAGGTACGATCCTTACTGCCATCATTTACAAACAGAATAAAACTGTCTTCCGCGATCTTTCCCTTATGGATCAGATCATCCAGCACACCCCTCAGTGCCTCGGAAGCAATCTTTAACACCTCTTCTTCATTATAACAAGGAACTACAATTGCAAGTTTCTCCATGCTGTTACCCCTAACCTTTCAATTTATTCGTCCCAGTTATGATATACTGCCTGAACGTCATCATCATCTTCCAGCAGTTCCAGGGTTCTCTGTAAGTTCTTCACTGCAGTCTCATCGGTCAGTGTTACATAATTCTGGGGAATCATGGTAACTTCTGCACTGATCATGGGAATTCCGGCATCTTCCAGAGCCTTGCGTACCTCTTCGAAGTTATCGGGATCAGTCAGGATCTCGAAGCTGTCATCCTCTTCGGAGAAATCTTCCGCTCCGGCATCCAAAGCGGTCATCATCAGATCGTCCGCTTCCATATCACATTCTTCCTTGTCCACGATGATCTGTCCCTTCTTATCGAACATAAAGGATACACATCCGGGAGTACCTACATTACCCTGTCCCTTGGTGAATGCGCTTCTTACGTTGGCAGCGGTACGGTTGGTGTTGTCGGTAAGTGCATCTACGATGATGGCGATACCGTTGGGGCCGTAACCTTCGTAAGTCACATACTTATAGTTTACATTGCCCACATCTCCGGCTGCCTTCTTGATACCGCGCTCGATGGTGTCGTTGGGCATGTTGTTGGCTTTTGCCTTGGCAATAACGGTTGCCAGTTTGAAATTGTTGGCGGGATCGGGACCGCCCTCTTTTACAGCGACTGCGATCTCACGGCCGATAATGGTAAAAATCTTACCCTTTGCAGCATCGTTCTTTTCTTTTTTATGCTTAATATTAGCAAATTTGGAATGTCCTGACATTTTTGTTACTCCTTTGAACTTAAAGTTTCTTTCTCTTTGTATGCGTAGTCTTTACGCAATAACGCTCTTTCTATCATAGCATTATTTTCTTTTTTCTTCAAGCACTGATTGTCCGTCTTCTGCATTCTGCGGTGTTTTTTCCTCCGGAAGCTTCCGGACCAACACACTTCCTATCATTTTTTTGACCACGGAAAGGATTTTAAAGTTGTATCCCTTATAGTCCACATCGAACTGCTCGTCCGGTTCCGGGATCCGGTCCAGTCTGGAGATCAGGAAACCGTTCAAAGTCTCGAATTCTTCCTCGTCGAAGGTAATACCCAGAAGCTCTTCCACTTCCTTTAACGGAGTCTTGCCTTCCATGACATATTCGCCCTTGCCACGGTTCTTGATGTATTCCTGATCCTCATCATACTCATCCATGATATTGCCGACGATCTCCTCCAGAATATCCTCCATGGCGATCAGTCCGTCGGTCTGTCCGTATTCGTCTACCACAATGGCCATCTGCAGCTTCTGGGACTGCATTTCCTTGAACAGTTCATCGATATTTTTCGTCTGCGGCACAAAATAAGGCTCTCTGAGCAGTCCGTCCAGTTTTGCGATAGGCAGGTCCAGCTTGTCATCACTGATATGGAACCGCATGGCATCCTTCAGATGCAGGATACCGATGATATGATCAATATTCTCCTCATACACAGGATAACGGCTGTTCTTGCCTCCCAGCATGGAAGCAATGGCATCTTTCAGTTTCGTCTCACCATCAATGGCCACGATACTTCCACGATGTGTCATGATATCCTGGGCTTCCTTATCTCCGTATTCGAAAATGTTGGAGATCATCTCCGCCTCACTGGCCTGAATGACACCCTGCTCATGACCTTCCTGCACCATATTGATGATCTCTTCCTCGGTCACATCATTTTCATCCGTATTGTTGCGGACACCGAAGAGGAACAGGATTCCCTTGGCTGTCAGATTCACCAGCCCCGTCAGGGGTGCCAGCAGTCTGGTGATAATATAAATCGGGTCAATACAGGCATACGCCCACTTCTCCGGCTGTCTGGATGCCATTTTCCGGGGAATCAGCACACCGAAAGTCAACAGGATATAGATCATGGCAATAAAAGACAATACCGTGGCAATCCCTGAAAGCACTCCCGTAGGCACATTCTCCAGAGACATGCCTCCCACATTGATCACATGAAGTCCCTTGTCAATGGTCTGCAGCCAGATATTCAGATAAAAAGCTCCCATTAAAATATTGATCAGCGTAATAACCAGCTGTACCGTATTGATATAGATCCCCGGACGGCTGATCATTTCACTCAGCCGCATGGACCGGCGATCCTTTTCTTCCTCTGCTTTATGTAGGATCTCCTTTTCATTCAGATTGTCGATGGCGGCATCAAATCCATAGAAAAACATATCCACCAGCAACAGCAGGAAAAAGAGAAAAATGGCCACAGGCCCACTCATGTCCATATTTTATTTCATCCTTTCGTATTTTATCCTATTTTCGGATACACTATGCATCGGGCTATGTATCCAGCTCCAGGCTGACTTTCAGTGCCCGGTTCACTCTCCGCATAATGTCTCCGTCCAGATGGCATACCTTATCTTTCAGCCTCTTTTTATCGATGGTGCGCAACTGTTCCAGCAGCACTACGGAATCTTTATCCATATCGTAGCGGCGGGCATTCAGTTCAATATGCGTAGGCAGCTTCGCCTTGTTCATCTTTGAGGTGATTGCAGCGCAGATCACGGTGGGACTGTGTTTGTTCCCCACATCGTTCTGGATGATCAGCACCGGCCGGATGCCGCCCTGCTCCGAGCCGATGACCGGTCTCAAATCTGCGTAATAGATATCTCCTCTTCTCATTTCTACTCCTTCATCAGCGATTTAACATAAGTATTGCCGATTCTTCCGGAGTTATACGAACACTTTAGATCCGTCAGAAATTTTCAAAATAATCTTTTACTTCTGTGATCTCACCATTTCGACGGTAGACTCTGGGAATTCGTTTTCCCAGTGTGCAGACAAACTCATAATTGAATCTGCCGGAAAGTTCTCCCAGTTCTTCCGCCGTGATCCGCTCCTGACCATCCGCGCCAAGGAGCGTCACCTTATCGCCCTCCATGGCTCCGGGAATTCCGGAAATATCCACCATGAACTGGTCCATGCAGACCCTTCCGAGGATGGGGGCCTTTTTCCCGTGGATCAGCACGTAGCCTTTTCCCGACAGGCTTCTGGGATACCCGTCTCCATATCCTACAGGGATGGTGGCTACTCTGGTATCTTTTGTTGCGGTAAACAATCCACCGTAGCTGACACTCTGCCCCGCATGGATCGTCTTGCAGTAAATGATATGACTGTAGAGAGACATTGCAGCCCGCAGAGGTACAATATCCTTACTTACTTCTTCGGAAGGATATAAACCGTAGGTCGTGATTCCCGCCCGTACCATATCCATGTTGGCCTGGGGCATTTCCAGAATTGCCGCACTGTTGGAACAATGCTTTACCGGAATCTCCAGTCCCAGTTCCGACTGTATTCTATCAATAAAATTCTGAAACAGTTCCAGCTGATGGTTGGCAGAAGTCTTATCCGCTTCATCCGATTTTGCAAAGTGGGTAAAGATACCTTCCACTTCCAGTCCGGGATGTTCCATGACAAATTTTACAAAATCCAGCCCTTCGTCATCCGGAGTGATACCGATCCTTCCCATGCCGGTATCCACTTTGATATGCACTTTGGCTTTCTTACCGGCCTTTGCTGCGGCCTCTGCCAGTTCTTCCACGGTATCCCTGCGATACACTGCCGGGCGGATCTCTTCCCGGATCATTTCCTCATAACAATAAGGAAAAGTATATCCCAGGATCAGGATCGGTTTCTTCACACCGGCTTCCCTGAGGACATGTGCCTCCTCGTAGGTAGCTGCCGCATAGCCGAACATAAAATCCACATCCTCCAGCATTCTGGCAATGGGAACACCGCCGTGTCCGTAACCGTCCGTCTTTATGACCGCCAGTATCTTCGTCTCCGGGGCAATATTTTCCTTCATATGGATCATATTCTCCCAAATGGCATCCAGATCTATTTCCGCCCATACTCGTTGGTAGGAATTCATCTTTTCCTGTAGTTTGCTTATCATTTCTTCACACTTTCTTTCTCATCATAGTCTTTCATCAGGCAATCCGCAATATCTCCCGCCATTACCCCATACTCCGTATGGAGCTTTGCCGCCAGCTCACCGGCTCTGCCATGGAGATACACACCGTTAACAGCTGCATCAATTGCATTCATACCCTGAGCTAAAAGTCCCAGGATCACACCCGTCAGGACATCTCCGCTGCCCGCAGTGGCCATACCGCTGTTGCCTGTAGTATTCAGATAAAATTCTCCCTGTTCTTTACATACAATCGTTCTTGCATCCTTGGCAACCGCCACACCGTGAAACCGTTCTGCCAGTTCTCTGCCACACTCCGGAAGCTCCTTCTTGCATTCCGGGATGGTCTTCGCAAGCAGTCTGGACAATTCTCCCACATGTGGAGTCAGAATGATAATTCTGCCTTCTGCCCCCTGGGTACGCAGCTTCTCTGCCAATTCCTTACCGTTTTCTTCCGCCAGAAGATTCAGTGCATCCGCATCCATCACTAATGGTTTTCTGCTCTTTTCCACTACTTTTTTCAGGCATTCCAGTGCCTGTTCCTCTCTGCCGATGCCGGGACCGACAGCAATAACATCCGCCCATTCCATGCTCTCGGACAGCTGTCTGCAGGATCCGTACAAAGCCTCCGGAATTCCCTGCTGTAAGATCTGCCGGTTCTCCTCTGCGGTGATTACTTTTACCATACCGGCTCCGGTACGATACGCCGCTCTTGCCGCCAGGATTGCTGCTCCGGCCATGCCGTTGCTCCCGGCCACCAGCAAAGCTTTGCCGAAGGTTCCCTTATTCCCGGAGGATGTTCTGTCCGGCAGATGCTGTTCACAGCTGTCATAAGTATACATCTCCGGGCTCTGTCCCAGAAAGCTCTCCGGTCCGATCCCCACATTTGCAATGTGTACCTGCCCGGCATAATCGGTTCCCGGATACATTACAAGGCCTCTCTTACAGAAACCAAAAGTAATCGTTGCATCTGCCAGGAAAGCACAACCAAGCACCCGTCCGGTGTCCGAGCAGATCCCACTGGGAACATCCAGTGCCAGCTTAAATCCTTCCGCCACATTCATCTCTTCTACGGCTTCCGCATAGATGCCTTCCACCGGGCGGCTCAATCCTACACCGAACAAGGCATCTACAATCACATTATATTCATCTGCCTGCGTATTACTGTCTGTCTTCACCGGAAAATGTTGCAGGGTCTGCCACTGGCTCTTCCATTGCTCTGTGGCTTTCTCCGGATCTCCCACAAGTCGTACCGCTACCGTATAACCGTCCGCCGCAAGAAGTCTCGCCAAAGCCAGACCGTCTCCTCCGTTATTTCCCATACCAGCAAAAATGAGCACTTTTGTCCGTTCCTTCACGGCATCAAAGCGCTCTTTCAGAAAATCCTCCGCAGCCAGAGCCGCTCTTTCCATCAGAACCGGCCCCGGGATGCCGAGGTACTCTATGGTATTTTTATCGTATTGCTTCATTTCCTGTGCAGTTACCAGATATCTCATACTATTTTTGCTCCGGATTATATTTCATGTCAAACAGATTGACCACTTCTGCACCAAAAATATCATGCATGTAGTTGTAGATCTCCTGATTCTGCTGTTCCATCTGCTGTTTTTCGATCAGACGTTTTTTCAGTTCGATACGGATCGCACCCACCCACTCCGCAGTCTCTTTGATCTGTTTGTCATTATCCTTCATAATATCATAGCAGCAGTCCATAGTAAACATCATAAGCTGAAGATTTATTCTTTCGATCTCTCTGGGGATATCTTTTAACTCATCTTCGTATGCTTCCAGCTTCTCATTGCATTCCCCGATCAGGCGCTTATGATCCTCGATCTGTTTGTTCAGCTTACTGTTTTCGCCCTGCTGTTCCGCCTCATCCACCATAGGGACGATCTCTTTCATCAGCTTCTTTTTCAGATTCCGGATATCCTTCGACTCGGTATTGAGCTTACCTTGTCGTTTCAACAGCTGATTCAGGGCATCTTCCGTTTCTTTTAGCGGAACGGAACCGGTCTTATTCAACAACCGATACCATTTATTATCCAGTGTGAGTACGGGCAGATGCTTTCCCGTCAATGCACTTTTGAAAGCAGCCTGTCGGTCCTGTGCATTTTCTTCTGCGTTACCGTTGCCCATAATATCACTCCTTTGATGCCTTACTTCATGTTGTATTATTTCTCGGTGCGCTGAAATCATAAAAGCGGCTGCTTCGCATCCGTCATCGCCTTGCGACTTTTCCTTTTATTCATTTTCAGACACTCCGCCTATGAAATAAGCAATCATACGCTTGCTTATTTCATGTCTGAACTGTAACGGTTAATATTATAGGATAGCTTCATTAAGCTGTCGGACAGATGCACGTTCTCCACCTGAATTCCCTCGGGAACATTCAGATCCACATGAGCGAAATTCCAGATAGCACGGATCCCGTTAGCCACCAGCTTATCTGCCACTTCCACAGCACTGGTCTTTGGAATCGTCAGCACAGCGATATCGATGTCATTCTCCCGGATAAAGGATTCCAGCTGATCCATGGGCATGACCTTCACACCGCGGACATCCTTACCCACCAGTTCCGGGTTCGCATCGAACATTCCCTTGAAGATAAATCCACGACGTTCGAAGTTCATATAATTGCCCAGCGCTCTTCCCAGATTGCCGGCTCCAATGATGACGAAATTATGCTGCTTATCCAGTCCTAAGATCTTACCGATCTCACGATACAGAGATTCTACATTATATCCATAGCCCTGCTGGCCGAAACCGCCAAAATTATTAAAATCCTGACGTATCTGGGATGCGGTCACCTTCATCAGTCCGGAAAGTTCCTGCGAAGAGATGCGTTCCACACCTTCATCCTTCAATTCCCCCAAATATCGAAAGTATCTGGGCAGTCTGCCAATCACAGCCTGTGAAATTTCTTTTACTTCCAATACTTTCACCTCCGTTTTTTTAGTATACACCATATGTTAAAAACTTGTCAATGAATTGACAGGTTTTCTTCTTTTCGTTACAATGAAATTTAAAAAGCCCGGTCTCCGTGGGTTGGAAATAAAGGATACTTACTACCATGATATTATCTTGTCAGAATATTTCAAAAGCATTTGTAGAAAATCAGGTATTGAAAAATGTCTCTTTTCATATAGAGGATCATGAAAAAGCTGCCATCGTGGGCATCAACGGTGCCGGGAAAACGACACTGCTCCGCATCATCGTAGGGGAAATGACTCCCGATGACGGGCAGGTGGTTCTGGCGAGGGACAAGACCCTGGGATACCTTGCACAGAACAGCACTGTGGACACCTCTCACACCATTTACGAGGAACTGTTATCTGTCAAGGCGGATCTGCTGCGCCTGGAGGAAAAGATCCGGGAATGCGAAAACAATATGAAGCATGCCGAAGGAGATGCGCTGGAAGACCTGATGAAGCAGTACACCTCTCTCACCCATGCTTTCGAGACCGGCGGCGGCTATCTCTACCGTAGCGAGCTGGTCGGTGTGTTAAAGGGACTGGGTTTTACCGAAGATGAATTCTCCAAGCCGGTTGCCACGCTCTCCGGCGGTCAGAAGACCCGTGTGGCGTTAGGACGGCTTCTGTTACAGAACCCTGATCTCATTATCCTGGACGAGCCGACGAACCACTTAGATATGAATTCCATCGCCTGGTTAGAGACTTATCTGTTGAATTACAAGGGAGCCGTTCTCATCGTTTCCCACGACCGGTATTTTCTGGACCGGATTGCCGGGAAAGTCATCGAGATCGACCAGTCCAAGGCTACAACCTTTATGGGCAATTACTCCGATTATGCCGTAAAAAAGGAACAGCTGCGCGTTGCTGCCTGGAATGCTTATATGAACCAACAGCGTGAGATCAAGCATCAGGAAGAAGTTATCGAAAAATTAAAGTCCTTCAACCGGGAAAAGTCCATCAAACGGGCGGAAAGCCGGGAGAAAATGCTGGACAAGATCGAGGTCATCGAAAAACCCTCCGAGGTCCGCACGGATATGAAGCTGACTCTGACGCCCCGGATCTTAAGCGGCAATGATGTGCTGACTGTGGAGCATCTGTCCAAAAGCTTTGACTCCCATAAGCTTTTTACTGATGTTAATTTCGAGATCAAGCGCGGCGAACACGTGGCGATCATCGGTGATAATGGCAGCGGCAAGACCACTCTGCTTAAGATCTTAAACGGTCTCGTTCCTGCAGATCAGGGTACCTTCCGATTAGGTTCCAATGTGGAGATCGGCTATTACGATCAGGAGCATCATGTGCTCCACAGCGAGAAGACATTGTTCGAAGAGATCTCGGACGATTATCCCTACCTGAACAATACCCAGATCCGCAATGTACTGGCGGCTTTCCTCTTCACCGGGGAGGATGTGTTCAAGCGCATCAGTGATCTGAGCGGCGGTGAGCGCGGACGTGTCTCTCTCGCCAAGCTGGTACTCTCCAACGCAAACTTCCTCATCCTGGATGAGCCGACGAACCACTTAGATATCATGTCCAAGGAGATTCTGGAGGATGCCCTGAACGGTTACGAAGGAACGATATTGTATGTCTCCCATGACCGTTACTTTATCAACCGTACCGCCCACAGGATCCTGGATCTGACAGAGGGACAATTCGTAAATTATGTTGGAAATTATGACTATTATCTCGAAAAGCACGACACCGTGATGGCTGCAATAGAAGCCAGTGTTCCACAGAGTGCTGACGCAGATAACACAGTTGCCGCTAAGGTTGCAGAATCCGAAGTCAAATTGGACTGGAAAGCCCAGAAGGAAGAACAGGCGAGACTCCGCAAGAAAGAAAACGACCTGAAAAAATGCGAAGAAAAGATTGCCGAGCTGGAAGCCCGCATCTCCGAGATCGACACTGAAATGTCCGATCCCGCCATCGGCACCCAGGTGGCAAAGCTTCAGGAGCTGTCCAAAGAGCAGGCAGCCTGCCAGGAACAATTGGAAAAATTATATGAACAGTGGGAAGAACTGGCAGAGTAAATTGAGAGTTAGTAAAGAAATGCTATCAAATCCCCGTAGCCCTTGGCAG
>NZ_QUEC01000084.1:0-558 GCF_003478095.1 Clostridium sp. AF34-10BH | reverse complement strand
CAACGGAACAACACTGATGGCAGTTTGTGTTGAGTTCAAGAATTGTGCAAATTTCGATTTTAATGTCTCTATTATACCATAATGATACTATTATAAAAAAGGAAAAAGAGCTCCTTCGAGCTCTTTTGATTCAGTTCTGTAAACTTGAATTTAACTCTCCCATCTTGCAATTCTGATTCCCCAAACTCGAAATTCACCATATACAAATGCATCGCCGTTTGTCAGATGATATGTTTGTGAAAATCCTAAACTTCCATAATCAGCAATTTCATCCGCAGTTTGTGTGCTTCCAAGTGTTATAAGCGGACATTTTCCTGGGTCAGTGCTTCCAATCAAACGAAATCCCTCAATAGCAACAAAAATCCCCCAACAAATAAGAATACCTAAAACTGCTTTTAAAATTTTCTTTTTCATATTCACCACCCCACAAATACCGATTTCTCAGTTTCAAAAACTGGAAGTTGTTTATCCAAAATGAAATGGAATAACCATATCAAGTAAAACCGCAAGAACTATACTAATCGTTCCCATTAGCGCAGAACTCCTCAATGTGTCTCT
>NZ_QUEC01000083.1:341-569 GCF_003478095.1 Clostridium sp. AF34-10BH | reverse complement strand
TGAAATAAGATTGGCAGCGTTTTATGCTGACAATCTTATGAATAGCGTGGCTCGTTGCGGAGGGTTTTATCTATGGGACATAGTAGAAGAAAAATGTAGATTACGCCCTGCTTGTCAGGAACTTCCGGGGCTCAACAGAGAAAAAACACGAATTACGCCCCGCTTGTCGGAAACTTCCGGGGCTCAACAGAGAAAAAACACGGATTTCGGCCCGCTTGTCGGAATCTT
>NZ_QUEC01000083.1:0-331 GCF_003478095.1 Clostridium sp. AF34-10BH | reverse complement strand
CGCCCCGCTTGTCGGAAACTTCCGGGGCTCAACAGAGAAAAAACACGAATTACGCCCCGCTTGTCGGAAACTTCCGGGGCTCAGCAGAGAAAAAACACGGATTTCGCCCCGCTTGCCAGGAACTTCTGGGGCTCAGCAGAGAAAAAACACGAATTTCGCCCCGCTTGTCGGAAACTTCCGGGGCTCAACAGAGAAAAAACACGAATTACGCCCCGCTTGTCGGAAACTTCCGGGGCTCAACAGAGAAAAAACACGGATTTCGGCCCGCTTGTCGGAATCTTCCGGGGCTCAACAGAGAAAAAACACGGATTTCGCCCCGCTTGTCAGGAAC
>NZ_QUEC01000082.1:0-589 GCF_003478095.1 Clostridium sp. AF34-10BH | reverse complement strand
TTACGAATGACCGCTTGCGCGATTCCCGCCAACCAGTTCTTCACATCTAGCGTGATGTTACTTTAGGTTTTGTTTCGTTTTGCTTGTTTGATCTTACATCTCTGCAAGATCCCTCGGATGTCTTGTTATATCGTTTTGCAAACTTGATATAATAGATTTTAATTTCAATATTCGGTTTTCAAGGAACAAACCTGACACTAAAGTGCCAGCTCTAAGAGAATACTTCGTATTCTCCGTTCGACAAATCGGTTAGTATTTGTCGACTGGGCTTAAGTGGACTCGAACCACCGACCTCACGCTTATCAGGCGTGCGCTCTAACCGGCTGAGCTATAAGCCCATTTGTAATTTGGCAGCCACCTGCTCTCCCATACCGTCTCCAGTATAGTACCATCGGCCGCTTAGGTCTTAACCATCGTGTTCGGGATGAGAACGGGTGTGTCCCCTAAGCGCATAACCACCAGAAATTTTATTTGTGAAGATGTCTTGGCTGGTTATGCGCTTTGCGCATACGCCACCATCTTCTTTCGATTTACCTCTTTGGCAAATCAACAGTAATGCAACCCCTACTTCTTCCGTTTCCTTAGAAAG
>NZ_QUEC01000081.1:0-633 GCF_003478095.1 Clostridium sp. AF34-10BH | reverse complement strand
GCAAGAACTATACTAATCGTTCCCATTAGCGCAGAACTCCTCAATGTGTCTCTCCTCAAAACAATAAGTCCAATAATAAAGACTATCACTTCCAAAACAGATTTTGCATTAAAATACCAGCATCCATATACAAAGCACATATTGAACAATACTGCCAAAATCAGCGCTGATAGTATAAATGCCAGTTTGCTTTTCCCCTTTGCATACCAACAGACAAAAGCCAACAATGGAGAAACAGCTGTAAATCCAAACCAAATCATCGCATAACTTCTTGGGAAAAATCCTGCAATATAGTTTGAATACAAATAGTAGCTTGCAACCATACCAACAAAGAATACAAAAACATTGATGCTTGCTCTTATTGCAGAATTGCTATAAATAGAAATACACAGTGCAATCAATATCCAGATTGCAAAACGCCCAAGAAAATTACCAATATCTAAGACTCCATTTATTGCCATAAGCACACCTGGAAGTTCAGTTTGACGAAAATCCAGATATTTTGAGAAAGTTCCCAAAGCTATTCCGAGAAACAATATCGCTATGGTATTTATAAGTTTTCTATTATTGGATATTGGATTTTCTGCATTCCTTATATCATTCAAAAAATTTATCATAATTACCCTCACAAAT
>NZ_QUEC01000080.1:0-667 GCF_003478095.1 Clostridium sp. AF34-10BH | reverse complement strand
GAGAAAGGAGAATAATCCATTACCCTCAAAAGAGGATAATTGGATTATACGTACTGATATGTTAAAAAAAATTAAGAAAGTTATTGCATTTGCATTAGCATTGACTATGTTAATGGGTATGGGAACAATGGTGTCAGCAGCAGAAAAGGAGAGTAGTATTCCTGAATATTCTGAAACCAATGATGGTGGAATGACGGTGAATATTGCAGGAGATCAGGAAGGAACAATAGTTGAAGGCAGTGGTAATGAGGAAGGGATTAATCCGCTATGGTGGCCTGGAGATGGACCGGCTCCGCAGGTGACAAGCATTTCACTTTATAAATATGGCTGGCTTACAAATGGAAATTTTGGCGTTACGATCAAGGTATATGGATATGGCAGCGATACTACAACATTTGATGGAAGAAGTATTTCGTGGATACATCAGGAGCCATTTATTATATCTGGTACAGGCGCAGATGGCTTCTATTATACATATGATTGTGGTCCGATTACGCAAGCGGGAAGTTATAGATTTAATACAACTTTCAGGTCAACAAACTTCCCTAATACTACACGTTCCTTTTCAACGGTATTCACGTTTAGTGCAAACTAATATATGTTAATTCATATAAATGATGTTGTATAAATAAAGTTGACACCTTATTCTCAAGGAATTCATGTATAA
>NZ_QUEC01000008.1:93634-115608 GCF_003478095.1 Clostridium sp. AF34-10BH | reverse complement strand
CAAGGGCTACGGGGATTTGATAGCATTTCTTTACTAACTCTCTATTTACATCTCTGTGCTGATAGTACCACTTGTAAAGTCTTGTCGGAATCGGTATAATATAGATAGATTGGGAGGTAAAAATATGCTGCTTACATTAGTACCGCTTTTTGATGAAAATATGGCCGTTTGTGCCTACTCCTTTTTTACCCAGAGGGAGAATTTCCTGTTGAATCCTCTGTTGCTTGGAACCGCACAGTTCGACGGGGCATCCCAGATCACGGGTCTGGAACTGATCCAGAAAATGGGTATTGATACCTTGTCTCAGGGAAAAGAAATCTTCGTACCGATCAGCAATATCTCGATTTTTGCGGATATTCCGGAGCAGTGCGATGCACCTCATGAAAAAATCGTACTTTTGATCGATAATACCATTCCGCCGATTGAAATGTATGTCAATCGTCTGAAGGAATTGAAACAGCAAGGCTATAAACTTGCCATTCGCAAGCTTGCGGTCAGTGATTTTGAAAATTACAGAGAAGTCCTGAAGCTGATGGATTATGTTCTTCTGAATAATCGTAAAATCGCCATTGACAAAGCCAAGATTTATTTCGGAAAATTATTCCCGAATATCAGTCTGTGTGCCGGTAATATTGATACCATGGAGGACTTCGAGAGACTGAAGGAGACCGGCGGATATCGTTTCTATGAGGGTAAGTTCTATCGAGTTCCCATTACGAAGGGACAGACGGATGTGGCACCCTTGAAGGGTAACTATATTGACCTGCTGAATATTGTGAACAGCCCGGATTTTGAACTCACGACAGCGGCGGATATCATCAGCCGTGATACCGCACTTACGATCGATCTGCTGAAAATGGTTCAGCCACTGGCTGTAAATTCGGAGATTACATCTATCCGTCATGCGGCTGCCATGCTGGGACAGCGGGAACTGAAAAAGTGGATCAACACGGCAGTAGCCAATGCTTTGTATGCGGATAAGCCGAATGAGGTTACCAGACTTTCTCTGCTTCGTGCGAAATTTGCCGAGAATCTGGCGGAAGCGTTTGGCCTGAAGGCGCAGAAGGATGAATTGTTCCTGATGGGATTGTTCTCCGTGCTGGATGTGATCCTCGAGAAACCCATGGCAGAGGCTTTGAAGGTGGTCCATGTGGCTGGCGAGATCAGCAATGCACTGATCTACCGCATCGGCGTACTGGCACCGGTGTACGATTTTATGCTGCAGTATGAGACAGCCAACTGGGCGGAGGTATCCCGCCTGATGCTATTAAAGAATATTGATATGAATACAGTATATGAAGCCTATACATCGGCGTTGAAGTGGTATCGCACCGTACGTTGATTGTATTAAAAAATGTACTTGTATTTTGTATACATTTATGTTATTTTCTTCAAGAACTTGTAATTATATCCTCCATAAAAGGGGAGGAATAGTAGCAAAGGCGCAAAAAGCGCGGAAAGGAAATTTCATATGAAAAAAAACAAGACACTTGAGATGGTACAATTGGCCGTACTCATCGCGATCATGCTGATTCTGGCATTTACCCCGCTTGGGTATCTGCGCATCGGACCGTTAGCAATCTCCCTGATGACCATTCCCGTAGTCATCGGTGCAATGATCCTGGGACCCGCAGGCGGAGCCGTTCTGGGACTGGTATTTGGACTTACCAGCTTTTACCAGTGCTTTGCAGGAGATCCTTTTGGAGCAGCTTTGGTAGCAATGAATCCGTTTTTCACTTTCCTGGTATGCATCCCTACCAGAACTCTGATGGGATGGCTGTCCGGTGTGATCTTCAAGGCACTGTGGAAGATCGACAAGACGAAGACCGTAACTTACTTCGTGACCGGTCTGCTGGGAGCATTTATGAACACCCTGTTCTTCATGTCCACTTTGATGATCTGCTTCGGTCATACCGAATATCTGCAGAGCATGAATGCAACCGGAGCGAATCTGTTTATGTTCGCCGTAGCATTCTGTGGTATCAACGGAGCACTGGAGATGCCCATGAGCTGTGTAGTAGGTGGTGGCGTTGCGAAGGCAGTCAGCGTAGCACTGAAGAAGAATGCAGCGATCGAAGAGCAGTAATCGAATCTGAGATTTACAGGAATGAAAAATAAATAGCAAAGAAGATAAGACCCCCGGGAGAATGGCGAGACGTCATAGCCCGGGGGTTGTTATATAAAATAATAAGAAAATGATTCAGAGGGTATTCGAACTGCTTCGTTAGGGAAAAATGTCTGATGCGTTCCATCCCAAAATGCAGGTACTTGACAATTGACGAGGCTGTAGAATGGTTAGCCGGGACTACAAGGTCTCCCACATTTTCCGCAGAGCTTCAGCCGTGGCACCGACATTGCCCTGGATCATGGGAGCGGATCCGCCGCCTTTGGCCTGAAGTTCCTGCCGCATACGGGTCGCCAGTTCCTGACAGTTACAGGAGGAACTGCCCACGATAAAGCGGTAGCCGTTTGCATCGTCTCCGGCAAAGATGCCGCAGTAGCCGGAATATTTTTCGGTCAGGGAATTGACGGCATTACGCAGGGCAATGGCATCCAGTTCGCCGACGAAGAGAAGCACGTGACAGGTCTCTTCCGGGGAGAGCAGTGCATTCATCTGTACCTTCAGAAGTTCCGCCTGCAAAGCATTGGCGCGTTCTTTTTGCTGGCGTGCATCCTCTTTGACCCGGACAACGGCATCGGCCACTTCCGGCTGCTTTGCGGACAGCAGAGAGGAGATGGCCCAGACGGAATCCTGTTTTTCGGTATAGTCGGCCAGAGCACGGCCGCCACAGAGAATATTGATACGGACACCGCCTCTGTGGCTCTGGACATTCACGATCTTGATGAGACCGATCTGACCGGTAGTATCCACATGGGGAGCACAGCAGGCGCACAGATCCACGCCAGGGATCTCCACGATGCGGACATTTTCCGTGAGAGCCAGCTTACTGCGATAATTTAAGTTCACCAGTTCTTCGGAGGAGGGCCAGCTGATGTTGACCGGAAGATTTTTCCAGACGTAAGCGTTGGCTTCCTGTTCGATAAGGCGCAGTTGTTCCAGAGAGACTTCCCCGTTCATATCCAGTGTCACTTCTCTGTCACTTAAATGAAAACCCACATTTTCCAGACCGAAATGGGAATGCAGCAAGCCGGAGATCATATGCTCCCCGGAGTGCTGCTGCATGAAATCAAACCGGCGGTTCC
The DNA here is from genome assembly GCF_003478095.1 of Clostridium sp. AF34-10BH. Classification (NCBI taxonomy): domain Bacteria; kingdom Bacillati; phylum Bacillota; class Clostridia; order Eubacteriales; family Clostridiaceae; genus Clostridium; species Clostridium sp. AF34-10BH. The sequence goes on along the minus strand of NZ_QUEC01000008.1, from coordinate 112,404 downwards.
AGTCCACATGACCGGTGACTTCAGTGCCTGTGGGAAGCTCACAGGTCATTTTATGATACAGGATGCCCTGCTTAATGCTGACATCCAGTACTTCCTGACCGTTTAAGGTGCCTTTATCGGCGGACTGGCCGCCCTCTTCCGGGAAAAATGCGGAAGCATCCAGAACGATCAGATAATATCCTTCTTCTTTGGCAGGAACACATTCGGTCACCACGGCGGTAAAATCCGTCTGATGTACATCTTCATAATATATTTTACGTGTGCCAAGGGAATTCATTTGTGCATTGCTGATACGATCCATAGATGCCTGTCCAATCTGCTGTAGGAAAACAGCGTTTTGTGATAATTGAAAAATAGAAAATACATATCTATTCTATATCAGACCCGGTGGAAAAAGCAATGGAAAATGTAAGCTTTTACACAGCTTTGTCAGATTCTCCAAGGAGTATCGGGATTGCGTAATTGTTTTTTGTAGGTTTTTACGCAGACAGGGTCTATTGCGACGCATTTTTTTTTATGATATAATAAATCGATTAAGCAGTAGAGAAACACACTGGAAATACAAACGTCGCAAAAAGCGGCAGAATGTGAGGAAAGAATGAAGGCATTTTTGATTTTGGAAGATGGAACGGTGTTCGAAGGAACGCACATCGGTGCAGACAAAGAGATCATCAGTGAAATCGTATTTAACACATCCATGGCCGGATATCTGGAGGTCCTGACGGATCCGTCCTATGCAGGACAGGCTGTATGCATGACTTACCCCCTGATCGGTAACTATGGCATATGTAGGGATGACTGCGAGTCAGAGAGACCCTGGCCGGATGGATTCATCGTCAGAGAGCTTTCACGTATTCCCAGCAACTTCCGCTGTGACTGCACAATACAGGAATACTTAGAGGAGAACGGTGTGCCCGGTATCGCCGGAATCGATACCCGTGCGCTGACCAAGATCCTGCGTGAGAAGGGTACCATGAACGGTATGATCACCACCAACGAAGCCTATGACCTGAACGAAGTGCTTCCGAAGCTGAAAGCATATACCACAGGCAAGGTCGTGGAAAAGGTGACCTGCAAGGAGAAGTATGTAGTGAATCCCACCACGGATCTGGCACAGAACGGCCCTCTGTCCGGTGCAGCGCGTTTTGATAAAGAAGCTTATGAAAAGGGTGTCAGAGAGCCCAAGCCAGCACTGGTAACGGAGCTGTCCGGACAGGGACTAAAGGTAGCTCTGTTAGACCTGGGAGCCAAGAGAAATATCGCCAGATCCCTGGCAGAGAGAGGCTGTGAGGTGACCGTATACCCCGCTGGAACTCCCGCACAGGAGATCATTGATGATAATCCCGACGGTATCATGTTAAGTAACGGACCGGGAGACCCCAAGGAGTGTACCGGTGTGATCGCCGAGATCAAAAAGTTATACGATACCGAGATTCCTATTTTCGCAATCTGTCTGGGACATCAGCTGATGGCTCTGGCTACCGGCGCAGATACCCACAAAATGAAATATGGACACAGAGGAGGCAACCATCCGGTAAAGGATCTGATGACCGGAAGAGTATATATTTCTTCTCAGAACCATGGATATGTGGTAGATACCGACAAGCTGGATCCTTCCGTAGCGGTTCCCGCATTTATCAATGTCAACGACGGTACCAACGAGGGTCTGTCCTACACCGGCAAGAACATTTTCACCGTACAGTTCCACCCGGAAGCATGTCCGGGACCCCAGGACTCCGGTTACCTGTTTGACCGGTTCATTCATATGATGAGAGGAGAGAACTAAGATGCCCAAGAATCCTAATGTAAAACGAGTAATGGTAATCGGCTCCGGTCCTATTGTCATCGGACAGGCAGCGGAATTCGACTATGCAGGTACCCAGGCCTGCCGTTCCCTGAAGGAAGAGGGAGTAGAGGTAATCCTGGTGAACTCCAACCCTGCGACCATCATGACTGATAAAGATATCGCAGATAAGGTATATATCGAGCCCCTGAACGTAAAGGTTCTGGAGCAGATCATTGAAAAGGAAAAGCCCGACAGCATCCTTCCCACTCTGGGAGGACAGGCTGGTCTGAACCTCGGTATGGAGCTGGAGGAGTCCGGTTTCCTGGCTGCTCATAATGTAAAGCTGTTAGGTACTACCGCAGCTACCATTCGTAACGCCGAAGGACGTCAGGAGTTCAAAGACCTGATGGAGCGCATCGGTGAGCCCTGTGCAGCATCCAGGGTCGTTGAAAATGTGGAAGACGGTGTGGAATTCACCAATACCATCGGCTATCCGGTCGTACTGCGTCCCGCTTATACCCTGGGAGGTTCCGGTGGCGGTATCGCTCACAATCAGGTAGAACTGGAAGAGATCCTGGAGAACGGTTTACGTCTGTCCCGTGTGGGTCAGGTACTGGTAGAGCGTTGTATTGCAGGCTGGAAAGAGATCGAGTACGAGGTAATGCGTGACAGCGCAGGCAACTGCATCACCGTATGTAACATGGAGAACATCGATCCCGTCGGCGTGCATACCGGAGACAGTATCGTAGTAGCTCCTTCCCAGACCCTGAGCGACAAGGAGTACCAGATGTTACGTACTTCCGCTCTGAAGATCATCAACGAACTGCAGATCACCGGTGGATGTAACGTACAGTTTGCACTGCATCCCACCAGCTTTGAATATTGTGTTATCGAGGTTAACCCCCGTGTCAGCCGTTCTTCCGCACTGGCAAGTAAGGCGACCGGTTATCCTATCGCAAAGGTAGCAGCGAAGATCGCACTGGGCTTTACCCTGGATGAGATCAAGAACGCCATCACCCACAAGACCTATGCCAGCTTCGAGCCGACACTGGACTACTGTGTCGTGAAGATTCCCAGACTGCCTTTTGATAAATTTATCACTGCAAAACGTACTCTGACCACCCAGATGAAAGCAACCGGTGAGGTTATGAGTATCTGCAATAACTTCGAGGGAGCACTGATGAAGGCTATCCGTTCCCTGGAGCAGCATGTGGACTGCCTGCGCAGCTATGATTTCAGCGCTTTGTCTGTGGAGGAACTGTTAGAGCGTCTGAAGATCGTGGATGACCAGCGTATTTATGTCATTGCGGAAGCTATCCGTAAGGGCATCAGCTACGAGCAGATCCACGACATTACCAAGATCGACCTGTGGTTCATCGACAAGATTGCCATTCTGACCGAGATGGAGCATGCGCTGGAGACACAGCCGTTGACGGTTGATCTGTTGAAGGAAGCCAAGAGAATCGAGTTCCCGGATAACGTGATCGCAAGACTGACCGGCAAGACCGAGGAAGAGATCAAGAAGATGCGTTATGACAACGGCATTAAGGCTGTCTACAAGATGGTAGACACCTGTGCTGCAGAGTTCGCAGCTTCCACTCCTTATTACTATTCCGTATTTGGCGGCGAGTGCGAAGCCAAGGAGACCACCGGACGCAAGAAAGTCCTGGTACTGGGTTCCGGTCCTATCCGTATCGGACAGGGTATCGAGTTCGACTATTGTTCCGTACATGCTACCTGGGCATTCTCCAAGGCAGGCTATGAGACCATTATCATCAATAATAACCCGGAGACCGTAAGTACCGACTTCGATATTGCGGACAAGCTGTATTTCGAGCCTTTGACTCCGGAAGATGTGGAATCTATCGTAAATATTGAGCATCCCGATGGTGCTGTGGTACAGTTCGGCGGACAGACCGCTATCAAGCTGACTGAGAGCCTGATGAAGATGGGCGTGCCTATCTTAGGTACCAAGGCGGAGGATGTAGATGCCGCTGAGGACAGAGAACTGTTCGACAAGATTCTGGAAGAGACCGGGATTCCCCGTGCAGCCGGCGGCACTGTATACACCGCAGAGGAAGCTAAGGCGGTTGCTAACAGACTGGGCTATCCCGTACTGGTGCGTCCTTCCTATGTATTGGGCGGACAGGGCATGCAGATCGCTATCTCCGATGAAGAGATCGAAGAATTCATGGAGATCATCAACCGTATCGCACAGGATCACCCGATCCTGGTAGATAAGTATTTACAGGGTAAGGAGATCGAGGTCGATGCTGTATGCGACGGTACCGATATCCTGATCCCCGGTATCATGGAGCATATCGAGAGAACCGGTATCCACTCCGGAGACAGTATCTCCGTATATCCGGCTCCGACTATTGATAAAGTAGTAAAAGAGAAGATCGCAGAGTACACCAGAAGGCTGGCAAAGGCACTGCATGTCAAGGGACTGATCAATATCCAGTTCATTGCCATCGGTGACGAGGTATATGTCATTGAGGTTAACCCCCGCTCTTCCCGTACCGTACCTTATATCAGTAAGGTAACCGGTATTCCTATCGTGGATCTGGCGACCGAAGTGATCATCGGCAAGACCATCCGTGAGCTTGGCTACGAGCCCGGCTTACAGCCTGAGGCAGAGTATTTTGCCATCAAGATGCCCGTGTTCTCCTTCGAGAAGATCCGCGGTGCCGAGATCAGCTTAGGACCGGAGATGAAGTCTACCGGTGAGTGTCTGGGTATCGCCAAGACCTTCAATGAGGCTCTGTACAAGGCATTCCTGGGAGCAGGTGTAGAACTGCCCAAGTACAAGAACATGATCATCACCGTGAAGGATGCGGATAAGGGTGAAGCCATTGAAGTCGGAAGACGCTTCGAAAAGCTGGGATACACCATTTATGCTACCAGAAGTACCGCAGCTGCTCTGAATGAAGCAGGTGTGAAAGCAAGAAAGGTCAACAAGATCTCTCAGGAATCCCCGACCGTTATGGACCTGATCCTGGGACACAAGATCGACCTTGTCATCGATACCCCGACCCAGGGCCGCGACAAGACCAGAGACGGTTTCCTGATCCGCCGTACCGCTATCGAGACCGGTATCTACTGCATCACTGCAATGGACACCGCCAATGCTCTCGTGACCAGCATGGAGCATATGAACGATTGTAAGGAACTGACGCTGGTGGATATTGCACAACTGTAAGATATAAAATGGATAAGAACAGTGGAGTCGCGAAAGTTGCTCCACTGTTTGTGTTTGTGACAAAAACAAAGTGTTGACAAATGTCCGCGAAAGGAATAAAATACAAACAGTTAAAGACATAAAGGCTGTGAAGAGAAGAGTAGGAGAAGAGATACGTCGCAGAGAGTCCCGGCAGGTGGGAAGGGATATGGAAGGCTTCTTTGAACATGGTCTCGGAGCTTTGCACCGACTTCGTATTCGGACAGGATATCCGGCAGATACGGACAGGCTGCAACGAGAGTACCCGTTATCGTACCTGACTATCGATGAGCGTTTGTTTGTCCGTAGTTGCAGAGGCCTGATCCCGTGAGAGATGGGCGAATTAAGGTGGTACCGCGGAAGAATGTTCCGCCCTTAAATTTTAATTTAAGGGCGGTTTTTTATTATGTCAAAAAGAGAAGAACTGATCAGAGAATATTGCAGACAGGTAAATGAAAGCCTGCATTTTATACAAAAATACATGGAAGGGATCGTTCCCGCTGGCCGATGCAGCGAAGAACTGTATTGGGAGACCAAGAAGATCAGTGAGGAACTGCAGAAGAGCAATCATGAACAGACCGCATTGATCCGGGCCTATCTGTGGGAGGCGGCACAACTGTACGTAGAGGGGGAGCCCTGGAAAACCCGCATTACGGACCGAAGACTTTGCCGTAATACGATCCTGAATCATTTACAGATGCTGGCGAATGTCAGCTTCTGGCTGAGAGAACAGGGAGAGCCACTGGCAGAGGAAGTCTGTGGATGGCTGTTAGCCCAGGAGACAGCGGATGTGCAGAAAGTTAGATCCGGACAAAGTCTGGAAGTTGCCAGAGAGATCTATCCGGCCGTGCAGAGAAAGAGAGCATAGGAGCGGTCGGCTGTAAAAGCACAAATTTGAAAATAAAATCCGTGGGGACAGCATATACTAGGCGTATGGTAAATATTGTATGATCGTAAGCCTGTATCCCGCAGGCGGATTGGAGTCTCATGTTAGAAGAACATTATCCTTTTGTTGCGCAGCCTCTTCCCTACGAATATGATGCCCTGCTTCCGGTATTAGATGAGGAAACACTTCATTTTCATCACGACAAGCATTATCAGACCTATGTGGATAAGCTGAATGCCACCCTTGCCGATTATCCGCAGTTACAGCAGATGTCCTTGACGGAACTGCTCACTTCGGAGGATAATATACTTGCGTCCCTGCCGGAGGAAGCCCGGAAAAGCATTCACAATAACGGTGGCGGTGTATATAATCATCAGCTGTATTTTGACAGTATGCGAAGCCCGGCAGGACAGGAGCCCTGTGGAGCTCTGGAGGAGGCGCTGGTCCGGGATTTTGGATCGGTGAGACAATGGAAAGAACAGATGTCACAGGCAGCCACGGGGGTATTTGGCTCTGGATGGGCATGGCTTGTGAGTGACCAGGACGGTACTCTGATGGTCCTTACTACAGCGAATCAGGATGTCCCGGATTTGAAATTGTATACCTCCATATTTCCCATAGATGTGTGGGAGCATGCCTATTATTTACAGTATCAGAACCGCAGGCCGGATTACGTGGAAGGATGGCATAAGCTGATCCACTGGAAAAAAGCGGGACGACGTTACGAACAGGTACTTTGCAGACTGGAAAGAGCGGCCGGGGAAGCGGAAAAATTGCAAAATGACAGCCGCACAACAGAAGCGAACGACAGATAGTGTGCAACGTGCGGAACAGAAGAACAGAAAGAGGAAAATGACTATGGAGAACAGACCGATCATAAAAAAGGAACAGGTAGAGACCGTCTACGACAGCAGATTTATCAAGGTATTTGATCTGCAATATGAGCCGGGAAAACATTATTTTGATGCTACCAGAAGAGCCAAAGATAATCTGGCAGCGGTAAAGAGCGACGAAGAATTCAGACAGATGCTGCCGGATGCAGTCAGCTGCGTTGTGATCCTGAAGATCAGAGGACAAGAACCGAGACTTTGCTTAAGCCGTGAGTATCGTTACCCGGCAGGACATTTTCTGCTGAGCGTTCCGGCAGGACTTTTAGACCCGGAGGATGCAACGGAAGAAAATCCCGTATTCCATGCGGCAGCCCGGGAGCTTCGGGAAGAGACCGGCATCACACTGGAAGAGAGCGACAGCATCCGTCTGGTGAATCCGCTGGTATTCAGTACCCCCGGTATGACGGATGAGAGCAATGCACTGGTGCAGATCATATTGAACCGTGAAGAGATGCCGAAGGTAAGTCAGGAAGGCGCCGTTGGAACGGAATGTTTTGATGGTTTTCTGCTGCTGACCAAAGAAGAAGCACAGAAAATCTTAAAAGACGGCGTGGATGACCAGGGATTTTTTTACCCGTTATATACCTGGGCGGCATTGATGTGCTTTGCGACGGGAATGTGGAAATAATTTTTGAATAAATAAGACGATGAACGAAAAGCGTGTGGAGAGATCTGCACGCTTTTTTGAAATTTGTAACAAATAGCGAAAAATTCTTCGTTATGATTAACAAAGAGGAAGGTTGCCGTTCGCTCAATTGATTTTCCAATTGCTCAATTGTATAAGATGTCATTATATTGTATAATGATGTCATTATCAAGTACAATTAAGAAGCAAAGACATCATGCAGAAAGAGCAATTTGGTATATTGCTTACGACTTTAAGAAAGAAAAACGGAATCAGCCAGAAAGAGATGGCGGAGTGGTTGTCGGTCTCTGTTTCGGCGGTAAGCAAATGGGAACATGGAAAGAATCTTCCGGATATGACGATGCCTGGCAGCATTGCGGAAATCCTTCAGGCATCCTGTGATGAATTGCTGAATCCGGAAAAGACATTGGAGAGATTAGCGAATCCAGAACCGCAGAAAGGAGAGACAGAGGAAACGGATATGAAGGGATATACATTCCTGAATGTAGAATGAAAGGAGCAGCTATGAAGAAAATTTTTTCAAATTACTACAAAATTATTTTGTCGGTTGTGATCCTGATTGTCCTGGTGGCACTGAAGGAGAATTACAAAACTTCTTTTGATGAAATGAGCGGAGTCCGGACGGTGGTACGCATGCTGCTCTACACGGCATGGGGATTCCTGCTGGCAACAAAGACCAGACGGGACAAAGCAAAAGCTGTGGAATATGTTGCTTTTGCTGTTGTCTGTGTGGCTGCGCTTAATCTGCTAATTCCCATCTGGAAATTTCAGATAGCGTTTTATGCTTTTGTCGCAGGTGTTCCGGGACTTTATTTTATGGTATTTATCCTGACCGGAATGTTAGGCGGTTATATATGGGGACCGGTTGATAAAACGGACCGTAAATAGTGCCGGATATATCAGGAGCATTGATCCGATGGCAGAAGATATTGCCCAGGGTGTAGAGATAGCAACAGCAGAGTAGAATGGCGGAGGTGTCTATGGGTAAAAAACTGATTAAGTGTCTGATGATTTTAACAATAGTATGGGCAATGACCGGTTGTGGAAAGCAGGAGATGATCCGCTGTGAGTATACAAATGAGGCAGCAGGGTACACCTTAAGCATAGACAGACCGTTAGAGTGGACGGCAAAGCTCCAGGAAGGGTGGCTGGCAACCGAGACAGAGGAAGCCAGTCCCGACGAGGGAATCCGGATTTATACGGATAACAAATACAAAATCGTAGATGAAGTCGAGATGGATTAGTGATTGCTTTGAAAAATAAATATTGACATATATAGATAGCCGATATATATTATAGACAACGATATATATCGGCTATCTATATAAGGAGGACAAAAAATGGCTGTGGACAAATCACTGATGTCGGGAAGTATGACGATGCTTTTGCTCAGATTACTGGCGGAGAAGGATATGTACGGATACGAGATGATCGATACACTGCGGAAAAAATCCTGTAACGTGTTCGAGTTAAAAGCAGGTACGCTGTATCCGCTGTTGCATGGGCTGGAAGCGAAGGGCCTGCTTACGGTATATGAGCAGGAATATGCAGGCAAGACGAGGAAGTATTACAGTATTACGAAAGAGGGCAGAAAATTACTGGAAACCAAAAAAGCGGAGTGGATGGAATATCAGTCTGCAGTGACCAGTGTTCTGGCAATGGGGGTATAGGGATGGAGACATATTTGGAAAAACTGCTGTCACAGATTCGCTGCAAAAAAGCCAGACCTTATATCGCTGAGGAGATAAGAGACCATATAGAATGCCAGATTGCAGACAATCTTTCCGAAGGGATGACCTCTGAGGAAGCAGAGAAAAATGCGGTTGCGGACATGGGAGATCCGGTGGAAGTCGGTATCTCACTGGACAGAATCCACAAGCCTAAGATTGCATGGAGGTTACTTGTGATCGTAGGAATTTTAAGCCTGCTGGGCATTCTGATACAGCAATCCATTCTCAGACAACCCGGTTATCAGGAGCTGGAAACATGGAGACAGGAAGTGTACCGCTATACTACGGAGGGTTTTGTCTCATGTATTGCTATTGGATTCCTCCTCATGTGTGTGATCTACTTCCTAGATTATACCGTAATTGCAAAGTACTCCAGGTTCATCGGAGGAGCTATTCTGATTCTGGGAGGGCTGCGGGTGGCAGGCTTCGGTGGTCTGGATGTCAACGGAATCGGCAACTGGATCGGATTTGGAAGGCTCCGGGTGGCGGTTACTTCCCTGATGATGTTCTATGTGCCGATTTACGGCGCTATCCTATATAAATACAGGGACGGTGGTGTATCCGCACTGTGCAGGGCGATCCTGTGGCTGATCCTTCCGGTATTTATTACATCCCGAATCCCCAGCCTCGGTGTGGCTGTCATCATGATGGTCAGTATGCTGATAGAACTTACGGTGGCTGTCTGGAAGGGGTGGTTTCAACTGCCTGTGAAAAAGACGATTATCGGTGTGTGGCTGTTTTTCGCAGCAGTACCTGCTATCTTACTGACTGTAAAGTACGCATTTCATATGCTGGAAACGTATCAGGAAGCCAGGATCCGTTCCTATTTATCCCATTCCGGAGATGCCAATTACATGACGGCCACGCTTCATAAATTTAATGAAAATATTTTACTTTGGGGCAACAGTGGAAAAGATGTGGTGGGAGGTTTGCCGGAATTCAATCAGGATTACATTTTCTCTTATATTCTGAACAGTTACGGACTGCTGGCCGGAATCTTTGTAGCCGCAATCCTAGCAGCACTGGTATTGTTTATGTTCGGAGCTGCGGCCCGACAGAAAAATGAACTAGGCATGGTGATGGGATTCGGATGCGGAATGATCATTTTATTAAATATTTCTCTGAACTTTGCGGGAATGTTGGGATGGATCCCGCTGACATCGACCTTCCTGCCGTTCTTATCTGTTGGCAGAAATAATATTTTACTGTGCTACGCACTGGTGGGAATTATCCTGAGTATTTACAGATACAAAGATGTATATCCAAAAAAGTTCAAGGCGTCACAGGTATCATTGCAGAAGACCATTACTTTGAATCTGAATATGTAACATGGTAATAAAAGTAATGCAAATAAAAAGTCCATGAGCAGGAAAACTGTCCATGGACTTTTCTATATCGTGAGCAGAACTCATTTAATGCATTTCGTAAGCTTACGAGGGCAATACCGACAAAATCAGTATCTCTACACTCATCATATCGTTCATCCGTCCGGATTTCACGGCTTCCTCAGTCTCCACGCACTGCTTTACCGCATTTTTCAGCACGGAAGTCTTGAAATGGGATGCCTGTGCCACATATTTTCCGGCGGCAAAGGGCGGTACACCAATCTTGGAGGCAATGGTCTTGTTGTCGTGGCCTCTGTTTTTTAATTCTTTGGTCTGGAGCAGCAGGTTACACTGCCTGGCGATCAGGAACAGCACCCGCATGGGTGGCTCCTTCAGTGCCAGCAGATCGTAATAGAGCTGCAAGGCTTTCTGCGGCTGCTTTTCCGCAATGGCATTGACCATATCGAAGATGTGGTTGGTGATGCGAGTGGTGCAGACCGCTTCCACATCCTCTGCGGTGACTACATCCCGGTCCAGACAGTAGCAGATCAGCTTTTCCAGTTCCATCTGGATATTTTCCATGTCCGTGCCGGTTTTGGAGAGCAGCAACTGTGCGGTGTTCTCGGAGATTTTTTTCCCTTCCCGGCCCAGGATACCGGCAATCCAGCGTTTTAGGGAATTCTCATCCTGTACCGTGAATTCTGCCACATAACCCTTGGATTGCACGGTCTTATACAGTTTACTCCGCTTATCCACTTCGCTTTCCGTGAACACGAAAAAGGTGGTGTCATTGGGACTTGCCAGGTATTCCGCCAGCTTTTCCCCACCGGCTTTGAAGAGCCCGGTATCTTTGAAAAACATGACACGGCGCTCTGCCAGAAAAGGCAGCGTCTCTGCTAGATCAATGACCTCTCCCACAGAAAAATCTTTTCCCTGATAGAAGTGGGTGTTCATCTCGTCCCCCTCCTGACACAGAGCCTTGCGCAGACGGGTCGTGTACTGGTTTTTCAGATAACGCTCCTCTCCGTAGAGCAGATAGATCTGTTTGAAATTGCTGTTCTTGATGTCTTCGTTGATCCGCTGCATGAATTGATCCTTTCTGGGAAAATGCGGTTACTTCTACATTAGATTCCTAAAAGAGTATACCCCATTTCCTATTGAGGTTTCAAGGGGTGTATGCTATTATGGAACAAAACAGTTTGACCATGGACATATACGAGAGACAAAATTATGCTTGCATGATTTTGCAAACGAATATGTCCGTGAGTTAAGCGCCGATTCATGAGCAAAGGTAGTCACGAAGTGACGGAAAGCGCGGCAGCGCGACTTTGCGAATGGCGCGGTTCGAACGTGGGACAGCGCGGTTCGACCTTCATACCATAAGAGGAAGGAAGAGAAAAATGAGCAAGAAAAGCGGATTCATTCAGGAATTTAAAAAGTTTATTTTGAGGGGAAATGTAATGGATATGGCAGTCGGCGTGATCGTCGGCGGAGCATTCACCGCTATCGTTACTTCTCTGAATCAAGATGTCCTGACACCGATTCTGGCCATCTTCGGAGGCACGGATTTTTCGAATTTATATGTAAAGCTGGGAAGCGGCGATACGGCACCGGTATTGATGTACGGTAATTTTATCACGGCAGTTATCAACTTCCTGATCACAGCATTTGTGATCTTCTGTCTGGTAAAATTCATCAATAAGCTGGGAGACACCCTGCATCACAAAGAGGAAGCACCGGCAGCGCCCACGACGAAAAAATGCCCGTTCTGTAAGAGCGAGATCGCTATCGATGCCACAAGATGCCCTCATTGTACTTCTCAGTTAGACAAATAGGAACCGGTAATACAGATACGGCCGTGGAGGAAAGCATGGGAAAAATACACAGGAAAATAGTGGCAGCAGGAGTCTGCTGTCTGATGACAGGCATGCTGACAGGCTGCGGAAGTGATACCACGAAGATCACCGAAGGAATGCAGTTGGTGGAAACTCTGGATTATCAGGGGGCATTGAATGCCTTTGACGAAGCGGAAGCACAGAAAGAGGACAGCCGTCTGATCGCAAGAGGCCGGGGAATCGCCAGCATGGGGCTGACAGAGTATGATCAGGCCGTAGAATATTTTACACAGGCCCTGGAACTCAGTGACGGCTGGGTTCAGAACGTGGACTATGATATGAATTACTATCTGGCGGCGGCATACACCAAGAACGGACAGCCTGCGGAAGCCAAAAAGGTATACGATGCCATTCTGGGCCTGAAGCCGGAGGAAAAGGACGCTTATTTTCTCAGAGGTTCTGCAGAACTGGAGCTGGGAGATTATGAGAGTGCCAAAGCGGATTTTGATCAGGCAATCTCCATGGATCCGAAAAATTATGACCGGTTAATAGAAATCTATGAAGCCCTGGCAGCGCACGGCTACCGTGAGGTCGGTCAGGAATATCTGCAAAATGTACTGGACACAGCCAAACAACTGGATGCTTATGACAGCGGACGGATCTATTATTATCTGGGAGAATACCAGAAAGCTTATCTGGCGCTGGATGAAGCCCGGGATAAGGGAGGCGCGGACAGCTATCTCTATCTGGGAAGAGCCTATGCGGCTACCGGAGATTATAACTATGCGTCCAGTGTGTACAACAATTATCTCTCCAAGCAGGGGCCGAATGCAGAAATCTACAATGAACTTGGTCTGTGCGAAATGGCAAAAAAGGAGTATCAGAATGCTCTGGCGGCATTTCAGGCGGGAAAACAGATCGAAGGAAACAGCCTGATGCAGACCTTGTGCTTTAATGAAATTGTAGCATATGAGTATCTGGAAGATTATCAGCAGGCAGAAGTACTGATGAATGCTTATTTACAAAATTACCCGGATGACCAGGCAGCCATCCGGGAGCAACAGTTCCTGTCCACCAGATAAAAAGACAATAGAATTTATCGATCAATCATTGGCAGAGTCTTCCCGCGAGGAAGATTCTGCTTTTTCTCTTAATTGCAGCAGATCCACAAAATCCAGCAGAGAAGCCATGTTTTTCGGATTAAAATGCTGTATCACCTCTACCACATCGGATACGGTGGTGCCGGGGACACATTCCTGTCTCAGAACTTCCGGATTGTAACGATAAGGAGTCCGACCCAACAGATAATCGATGGTTACATCGAAATATTCCGCTAATTGTATTAAAGCTTCCTGATCCGGGAAGTGAATATTGTTCTCGTAATTCGAAATGGTGCCAACGGATACTTTCAGTATGGCAGCCAGTTCTTTCTGATAAATGCCCCGTTCTTCCCGCAGGGATGCCAGAATTTCACCGAAACTCCTCATAATGCCTCGCATTCTGCCGCAGATGCAGCCTATTTAAATGTTTTCTTTTAAGATTTGATAAATTCTATTTTACTATATTTTAGTTTTAAAGGAATATGAATTTAGAAATCGAGGAAAATAATGAAAAAATGCTCCTAGAATTAATTTTAACTAAAAAGTACAAATTATGCAGGAAAATATCCATTGAGAAATCCTCTCATTAACACCTATTGCTATTTTGAAGAAAGCCGGATATAATAATCCAAGAGTTAGGTACAACTAACTAATGAGTGAATCATGTGAAACTCCTCAGAGAAAACGGAGCTGCTGAATCCGCGGACTGCCGGGAGGCCATCTTCCGGGAGGAGTTTTTCAGCCCTTATACACAGGGATGGGGGATTCACGAAAGAGAAGGTTTGGGAATAAAAAGTTTAGAATAGAGGATAAAGGAGAAGAACAAGATGAACTATTTAGAGATTGAAAAAGTCATTGGACGAGAGATTCTGGATTCCAGAGGCAATCCTACCGTAGAAGCAGAGGTAACTCTGGTAGACGGTACCATCGGACGCGGCATGGCTCCCAGTGGAGCATCTACCGGTGAGTTCGAGGCACTGGAACTGAGAGACGGCGATAAGAGCAGATATCTGGGCAAGGGTGTTCAGAAGGCTGTAGAAAATATCAATACTGTAATCAATGAGACTCTGCAGGGAATGGATGCATCCGATATTTATGCCATTGATAAGGCAATGATCGATGCAGACGGAACCAAGGATAAGTCCAGACTGGGAGCCAATGCGATCCTGGCAGTATCCATTGCCAGCGCGAGAGCAGCAGCAATCTCCCTGGATATTCCCCTGTATCGTTTCCTGGGCGGTATCTCCGGCAACAGACTTCCGGTTCCCATGATGAACATTATCAACGGCGGCTGTCATGCACTGTCCTCCGGCCTGGATGTACAGGAATTCATGATCATGCCCGTAGGTGCGCCTTCCTTCAAGGAATGCTTAAGATGGTGCGCTGAAGTATTCCACGCACTGGCTTCTATTTTAAAGGACAGAGGACTGGCTACTTCCGTAGGTGATGAGGGTGGTTTTGCACCGGCATTGAAGTCTGACGAAGAAGCTATCGAGACCATCTTAGAGGCTGTAAAGAAAGCCGGTTATGAGCCCGGCAAGGATTTCAAGATCGCTATGGATGCTGCTTCCAGCGAGTGGAAGACCGGCAAGGTGGGCGAGTACAAGCTGCCTAAGGCAGGCACCGTATTTACCTCCGAAGAACTGATCGCACATTGGAAGAAACTGGTGGAGAAATACCCCATCATTTCTATAGAAGATGCACTGGATGAGGAAGACTGGGAAGGCTGGAAGAAGCTGACCGCAGAACTGGGCGACAAGGTACAGTTAGTCGGCGACGACCTCTTCGTAACCAATACCGAGAGACTGGCAAAGGGAATCTCCCTTGGCTGTGGTAACTCCATTCTGATCAAGCTGAACCAGATCGGATCCGTATCCGAGACTCTGGAGGCCATCAAGATGGCACACAAGGCCGGTTATACCGCTATTTCCTCCCACCGTTCCGGTGAGACCGAGGATACCACCATTGCAGACCTGGCAGTGGCACTGAACACCTGTCAGATCAAGACCGGTGCTCCCAGCAGAACCGAGCGTGTGGCGAAATACAACCAGCTGCTCCGTATCGAAGAAGAACTGGGTGCAGCAGCCGTATATCCCGGCATGGGCGCATTCAACGTTCAGAATTAATTTGCTTTTACCCAAAACTATTTTGGTTTCTCTTTTTCTCTTCAGGGACTGTTCGAAAGGACAGTCCCGTTTGCGTTTTTCTTTTTTAAAAACCTTGCAACATTTTTTCTCCCATCTGTATCTAAGATAGAGCGGCAGGGAAAATGGCGTAAGATCCCGGGAACAGCAGAAGGAAGCCGCGGAAGAAAAAATACATTATTTCATATTGACTTTTCCGAAACCTATGTGATAAAATCTCACCGTTGCGAAAATAGCATAGAGACTTTAGGTAAGAATTGGAAACGACACATGTGCGCACTGCTCACTGATTAACGAACAACACACATGTGTCTTTTTGCGCCCATTTTTAGAAAAGGAGGGCATTAATTCATGCCGAAAACAAGATTACAGAACATTATTTTCACCCTGATCATGGCATTCGTTATGGTATACGCCATGGTCTGCTACAACATTGCACTGGACAAAGGAGGAATGACCAACGAGATCTTCCTGTTAGCGTTCCACGAAATTCCCATCATGTGGCCCATTGCCTGCATTCTGGAGTATTTCGCAGTGGAAAAGCTGTCCCGGAAGCTGGCATTCCGCATGGTATCCCCGGAGGATAAGCCCGTTTTCATTACTTTAGCGATCTCTTCCATGATCGTATGCCTGATGTGCCCGGTGATGAGCTTTATCGCCACCTGCCTCTTCATGCACCCCGGCAACCAGATCATCGCCCTGTGGCTGCAGAAGACCGTCCAGAACTTCCCCATGGCCCTGTGCTGGCAGATCTTTTTCGCAGGCCCAGGAGTGCGGAATGTCTTTGGATTTGTTGTGGGATTTATATTGGATAGAAAAAGTATAATTGACTATCATCTGTGAGTGTGCTAACATGAGCAAATAAAGAGACAACGAAGTCCGTGGAAACGGAAAGCGTTGTCTCTTTTATTTTGTAGAAAAAGTCAGGAAATTACGAGGTGAAACCTATGAGTGAGCAGGAAAAGAAGCAAAATACAGTTGCAGAGGTGTTAGTAAAATGTCTGGAAAACGAGGGCGTGAAATATGTCTTCGGGATTCCGGGGGAGGAAAATCTGGATATGATGAATGCACTGGAAAAATCGGACATCCGGGTGATCGTGGTGCGGCATGAACAGGGAGCGGCATTCATGGCTGATATGTACGGAAGACTGACGGGAAAAGCAGGTGTGTGTTTCTCAACGTTGGGCCCCGGTGCCACGAACCTGATCACAGGCACGGCAGATGCTAATTCCGACGGTGCACCGCTGATTGCCATTACCGGACAGGTGGGAACGGAGCGGATGCATTTGACTTCTCATCAGTATCTGGATCTGGTAGAGCTGTTTGCGCCAATCACCAAGCGGAGCAAACAGATCGTGAACCCCAATTCCGTCAATGAAATCGTCAGGATCGCTTTTAAATATGCGGAGAGTGAGAAGCCGGGAGCCTGTCATGTGGATCTTCCCACGAACGTGGCGAAGCTTCCGGTCAGCTCCGGTATTGCCGCACAGCCTTTGAAAAAGCCGGAGAGGGATAAGGAGTACGCATCCTTTTCCAGTATCGATCAGGCGGCGGCCATGATCTTCAAGGCAAAGCACCCGGTGATCCTGGTGGGACACAGTGCGGTGCGCAATCACGCCGGGGAGGCTCTTACCAGCTTCGCAGATGTCCTGAAGATCCCGGTGGTCAATACCATGATGGCCAAAGGCATCATTCCTTATAACAACAAATATTCCCTCTGGACCATAGGCATCCCCCAGAAGGATTATCAGAACAAGGTGCTGGATATGGCAGATCTGGTGATCGCCGTCGGTTATGATATTGTGGAATTCGCTCCCGGCAAATGGAACGGAGAGGGGAAACATAAGATTATTCATATCGACCAGAGGCCGGCGCATATCAACATGCTGTACCAGCCAGAGGTGGAAGTTGTCGGAGACATTTCCTATTCTTTACAGCAGATCCTGTACCGCAGTGACGCAAAAGAGGAGCCGGAAGAATTTCTCAAACTGCGGGAAGAAATGGTGGCGGAATATGAAAGCTATGCGGATGACACCTCTTTTCCCATGAAGCCACAGAAAATACTGTACGATGTCCGGAAATTTATGGGTGCGGATGACATCGTGATCTCGGATGTGGGCGCTCATAAAATGTGGATTGCCAGAGAGTACAACTGTTACGAACCCAATACCTGCATCATCTCCAACGGTTTTGCCACCATGGGCATCGCAGTGCCGGGGGCTGTGGCAGCCAAGTTGATCTACCCGGAGAAAAAGGTACTGGCGATCTCCGGAGACGGCGGATTCATGATGAATAGCCAGGAGTATGAGACAGCCCTCAGAGAGGGGACACCCATTGTGACTCTGATCTTCTCCGATGCCAGCTATGGTCTGATCAAATGGAAGCAGATGGATCACTTCGGACACAACTGCTTTGTGGATTTCCAGAATCCCGATTTTGTGAAATATGCGGAAAGCATGCATGCCAAAGGCTACCGCGTGGAGAAGGCGGAAGACCTGCTGCCGATCCTGGAGGATGCCTTTCAGCAGAAGGTCCCCTGCATCATCGACTGTCCTGTGGACTACAGCGAAAATACCAAGCTCTCGGAGTATCTGCATGATAAGTTTGAGAAGTAGAGTTTTAACTAGAGAGTTACGAAAGCATAGCCGCGCATAGGCATAGTGAAGACAGCGATGGGCGCTCGTGCACAATTCGCTGTCTTTACTTATGCCGAGATGTGGCAAACGCCGCGATATGAAATAAGATTGGCAGCGTTCTTTGCTGACAATCTTATGAATAGCGTGGCTCATTGCGGATGGTAGTTTCAAATCCACGAACGTCCACAGCAAACGGAACATCCTTCCACGGTGGGCATCGCGGCATTTATTATAGCCTACGTTACGAAATGCCCTGTAATCTACGTTTTTTCTCTGTTGAGCCCCGGAAGTTTGTGACAAGCGGGGCGTAATCCATGTTTTTTCTCTGTTGAGCCCCGGAAGTTTGCGACAAGCGGGGCGTAATTCATGTTTTTTCTCTGTTGAGCCCCGGAAGTTTGCGACAAGCGGGGCGTAATTCGTGTTTTTCCTCTGTTGAGCCCCGGAAGCTTCCGACAAGCGGGGCGTAATTCGTGTTTTTCCTCTGCTGAGCCCCGGAAGTTTGCGACAAGCGGGGCGTAATCCATGTTTTTTCTCTGTTGAGCCCCGGAAGTTTGCGACAAGCGGGGCGTAAT
>NZ_QUEC01000008.1:0-93561 GCF_003478095.1 Clostridium sp. AF34-10BH | reverse complement strand
TGTTTTTTCTCTGCTGAGCCCCGGAAGTTTGCGACAAGCGGGGCGTAATTCGTGTTTTTTCTCTGCTGAGCCCCGAAAGTTTCCGACAAGTGGGGCGAAATCTACATTTTTCTTCTACTATGTCCCGAAGATAAACCCCTCCGCAATGAGCCACGCTATTCATAAGATTGTCAGCATAAAACGCTGCCAATCTTATTTCATATCGCGGCGTTCGCCGCATCTCGCCATAAGTAAAGACAGCGAATCATGCGCGAGCGCCCATCGCTGTCTTCACTATGCCTATGCGCGGCTCATTGCTCGCGTAACTTTCCATTTACAGTGTAATATTATCCACCTTTTTCCATTCGAAAAAAATCCCCCTTTTTGAAAATTTGCTATCTGTTGCCTGATGGAAACTAATGGTAGAATTCAATTATCAAATAAAACAGACGGCCGTCAGTGATAATGATAAATACAAAAAACAATATTTACCTATTGGGAGGACGAGTGTATGAAGCGTAAATTATTATCTACCGTACTTGCGGTAACCATGGCAGTATCCAGGCTGACCGGATGTGGACGGAGCGGAACAAATGAAGCAACAGGAACAGGCGCTGCAACGACAGATGCCAAAACAGAGACCTATCGTGTCCGGATTCCTATAGACAGCTGCGATTTTTCCCTGGCGCATTACGAAGCAGACGGGGAAGAGGCGGATGAGAATTCTGAACACTTTTCTTTTGAAAGATTGGAAAAATACATTCTGCCACTGCTGGATGCGGCGGAGAAAGCTTACGGCGGGAAGCTGGATATCCTCCTGTCCCCCTGGAGTCCGCCGGTCTACATGAAGACCAATGGAGAGCGGAACAACGGCGGCAAATTAAAGCCGGAATACCGGAAGCGCTGGGCAGAGTATATCTGCCGTTACATTGAGGAATACCGCAGCCGCGGGCATTTGTGGCATTTCACCCATTTCCTGAAGCCGGGAGCACAACGGATAGGTGTGACCCGCTACACGGACAAGATCGAGGTGACGGCTTTTGAAAAAGACGGACGGATCGTTGTCGTGCTTTTGAATCGAACGGAGGAAGAGATTCCGGTGTGTCTGTGGCTGGGAGAATACTGCGCAGAATGGATATCGAAGGCAAAGTCCATTATGACAGCGGAGATCGAGAGATAAGAATAAGAGATATAGGTAATTACGAAAAAACAGTGGGAACCGGAAGCGGAACCCACTGTTTTTGCGCATATGCCCCGGGCGGGTTGACAGAATGGTGGAAACCGTAGTATTTTGAAACAGACCACTGTGGATAACAGGGCAAGTGAAAAATGTAGGCAGAAGAAAAGTAAGTTACGACAGAAGAATGAGGATACAGATATATGAAAATCTATTTGGTAAGACACGGGGAGACAGACTGGAACCAGGCGGGGCGGCTGCAGGGACAGACGGATATTGACCTGGATGCTCAAGGTTTTGCGCAGGCGGCGGAAGCGGCAGAGAGATTAAAGGAAGTTCCTTTTGAAATCGCGTTTTGTTCCCCGCTGATCCGTGCAAGACATACGGCAGAGACCATTGTGGGCGAGAGGAAAATTACGCTGACCACAGACGAAAGACTCCGGGAACTCAATTTCGGACCATGGGAAGGGACCGATGTCCGTAAAATCCGGGAGGGGGCCAACAGTCCGTTTACGGATCCGGGGAGCTATCTCCCGCCCGAGGGAGCGGAAAGTTTTGCCCAGTTGTATGCCAGAAGCGGCGAGTTCGTGAAGCAGGTGTTGCTGCCGTTGGAGGGAACTTATGAAACAGTGCTGGTGGTAGCTCATGGAGCATTGAATCGCAGTATCCTGAATGCGGTGTTGGATATTCCGGTCAGCGACTTCTGGCATTTCCATATGGGCAACTGTGCTACTGCGATTCTGGAATGCCGGGAAGGAAAGCTGTCTCTGTTGGAATATCAGGACAGTGAAAGTGTAAATACGAAGAGCAAACTGCTGTAAGTTCCGGATACAGAGCTTGCAGACTGCTGAAAGGTGAGAGGTTAAGAATGCACATAGACAGAGAAGATATGCTGGAACTGACCAGAAGAATGACCGTGTCCCGCAACTGTTTTTCCAGAATTGCAGGAGCCTATATGGACGAAGAAGGGTTTATTGACGGTACTTTTAATACTCATTTTCTGAAGTTGTCCGGAAGCGAAAAAGAGAAAAATCTGAATATTGCCAAGACGGTACCTTATTCCAATACCAATGTGAATCTGAAAAACTACCGACTGGATCAGGGAGCCCGGAAACCGGGCAGCATTATGCAGTTATTGGAGGCATTACGGCAGTGCGAACTGAAAAATGATGCATTATTGTACTCCCTCTATGAATATATTGGGGAGAGATACCAGCCGGGATATCCTTATGCCGTTTATCTTTTCTTCGGCAGCTACGATGTACCCACCAAGGGAAAAGACAAAGAGAACCAGTGGGAGTCCGAGGAAGTCTATCAGTTTCTCATCGGCACGATCAGTCCGGTGACCGGAGACTACGAGGCCGGAAAACCGGAGGCGGGATTTTTGTACCCTGCCTTTGCCAACCACAGCACAGACATTGACGGTATCAACATCTATCAGGCGGAGGAAGGGGCACAGTTATTTGCAAAAATACTGGGCGTACAGGCTTGACAGAAAGGCATTTCTTCCCTATAATACGCTCTGGAACAAAATGAATAACCGGTCATAAAACCCGTGAGGGAGTGGATTTTTCAAGATATCGATCTTATTTTCGCCACACAGCAGGAATGTTGTGTGGCGTTTGTTGTTTAAGGAGAGGAAAAATGAACCAGACTTATATGAAAGAAAAGAAGATATTCCCGTTGGTCATGTCCATGGCACTTCCCATGATGCTGTCCATGGCATTTAATTCCCTCTATAACATTGTAGACAGTTATTTCGTGGCGAAGCTCAGTGAAGATGCCATGACGGCATTGTCTTTAGTCTATCCGGCACAGAACTTGTTGACGGCGGTGGCAGTGGGCTTCGGTGTGGGTGTGAATGCCATGATCTCCTTCTATCTGGGAGCACAGAATCAGGAAAAAGCGGATAAGACGGCAACCCAGGGCATGGTGCTGGGAGTATTGCACGGCGTACTGCTTATGATCTTATTCCTCTGCGGCATGAACTGGTTCTTAGGGATGTTTACGAAGAGCGATACCGTGCGGGCACTGGGCATGGAATATTCCAATGTGGTATTCCTGTTTTCCACCATTGTCACCGGAGGTATCACGTTAGAGAAAATCTTTCAGGCGGTGGGCCGGATGCGTGCCACCATGGTCAGTATGATCGCCGGATTTGTGACGAATATTGTGTTGGATCCGTTGTTGATCTTCGGTATCGGACCGTTTCCCCGGATGGAGATCGCCGGAGCGGCTTTGGCTACCGGAATCGGTCAGGTGATCACGTTATTAGTATATATCATCTATTACGTGTTGGATCCGTTGCCGGTAAAATTGCGCAGAACTTATCTGCGACCGGAAGGAGAGATCTGTGGCAAGACCTACGGCATCGGCATTCCGGCTACGTTGAATATGGCACTGCCGTCTCTGTTGATTTCCGCACTGAACGGTATTCTGGCGGCTTATTCGGGTGCGTATGTGCTGGTACTGGGCGTTTATTACAAGCTGCAGACCTTTATCTATCTGCCCTCCAATGGCATCATTCAGGGCATCCGGCCACTGATTGGTTACAATTACGGTGCCGGAGAGCGGAAGCGTGTGGAGCAGATCTACCGGTTGACGCTGGAACTGACTGCCGGGATCATGGCTATCGGCACGGCATTGTGCTGGCTGATCCCCGGAGGACTGATCGGACTGTTCACCGAGAATCCGGAGACTGTTACCATCGGTATTACAGCACTGCACATCATCAGTCTGGGCTTTATTCTGTCCGCTGTGTCGGTGACCAGCTCCGGTGCACTGGAGGCGCTGGGACAGGGCCTGGCTTCCCTGGTGATCTCCGTGATGCGGTATGTGGCGGTGATCATCCCTGCGGCATTTGTGCTGAGCCGCCTGATCGGCGTCACCGGTGTGTGGTGGGCATTTGTCTGCACTGAGAGCGTGACTGCGGTGGTGGCGTATGTGTTGTACCACAGGGTGTGGAAGAGAGCGTAAGAGGCGAGTACCGTTCACATTCGCGGCCGTTCACCCCGCGCCATTCGTACCCGTGGTCGTTCACCCCGCGCCATTCGCACCCGTGGTCGTTCACCCCGCGCCATTCGCAAAATCGCCTCTTCGAGGCTTTCCGCTGCTACGCAGCTGCCTTTTGCTCATGAGATGGCGCTCCCCTCGTCGATTTGCACAGAGCCGGCTCCTTACGCAAGCGTAAAGCCGTCTCCGCACAAATCGACGGGTGAACTGATGTATACACAATATCTTGTATCCTTTAATTGACTTCCCCTACAAAGTATTGTAGAATAGACCGTGATAGGTTTTACGGGCGAAAGCTCATGGGGACACGAAGGTAAGGGGGTACATAAGATGTTTCAGGTAATCAAACGAGATGGTTCCAAAGCGGACTTTACACTGACGAAGATCAATGATGCCATTATGAAGGCTTTTACTGCGACGCAGATGAGCTACAATAATGACATTATTGATCTTCTTGCGTTACGGGTAACTGCGGATTTCCAGAAAAAGGTGGAGAATGACGAGATCCACGTGGAAGACATTCAGGACAGTGTGGAGCGTGTACTGGGACAGGCCGGCTATGAAGAGGTGGCGAAAGCGTATATTCTGTACCGCAAGCAGCGGGAGAAAATGCGTGCCATGAAGTCTACCATTCTGGACTACAAGGATGTGGTCAACAGTTATGTCAAGGTGGAAGACTGGCGTGTGAAAGAGAACTCCACGGTGACCTATTCCGTAGGTGGTCTGATCTTAAGCAACTCGGGTGCGGTGACGGCGAACTACTGGCTGTCTGAAATCTATGATGAAGAGATTGCAGAGGCACATCGGAATGCGGATATCCATATCCATGACCTGTCCATGCTGACCGGCTACTGTGCCGGATGGTCCTTAAAGCAGCTGATCAAGGAAGGACTGGGCGGCATCACCGGCAAGATTACTTCTGCTCCGGCGAGACACTTATCCGTGCTATGCAACCAGATGGTAAATTTCCTGGGGATCATGCAGAACGAATGGGCGGGAGCACAGGCATTTTCTTCCTTTGATACCTATCTTGCCCCATTTGTAAAGGTAGATAATTTAAGCTATCCCGAAGTGAAAAAATGCATCGAAGCATTTATTTACGGTGTCAATACCCCCAGCCGCTGGGGCACACAGGCGCCTTTTTCCAATATCACGCTGGACTGGACGGTGCCCGATGATCTGGCAGAGCTACCGGCGCTGGTAGGCGGTGTGGAGATGGATTTCAAATATAAGGATTGTAAAAAGGAAATGGACATGGTCAACAAGGCGTTTATCGAGACCATGATCGAGGGCGATTCCAACGGCCGTGGTTTCCAGTATCCGATCCCGACTTATTCCATCACAAAGGATTTTGACTGGTCCGACAACGAGAACAACAGACTGTTATTCGAGATGACCGCAAAATACGGTACACCGTATTTTTCCAATTATATCAATTCTGACATGCAGCCCAGTGATGTCCGCAGTATGTGCTGCCGACTGCGTCTGGATCTGCGGGAACTGCGCAAGAAGACCGGAGGATTCTTCGGTTCCGGCGAGAGCACCGGAAGCGTGGGCGTTGTCACCATCAATATGCCCAGAATCGCATATCTGTCTGCCAATAAGGACGAGTTTTACGCAAGACTGAACCACATGATGGACATTGCAGCCAGATCCCTGAAGATCAAGCGCGGTGTCATTACGAAGCTGCTGAACGAGGGACTGTATCCCTATACCAAGCGGTATCTGGGAACCTTTGAGAATCATTTTTCCACCATTGGTCTGATCGGTATGAATGAAGTGGGCTTAAATGCCAACTGGCTGAGAGCGGATATGAGCGATCCCAGGACCCAGGAGTTCACCAAGGAAGTACTGAACCATATGAGAGAGCGTCTGTCGGATTATCAGGAGCAGTACGGAGACCTCTACAATCTGGAGGCGACCCCTGCGGAGAGTACCACGTACCGTCTGGCAAAGCACGACAGAAAGCGCTGGCCCGGCATCAAGACGGCCGGAAAGCCCGGAGATACCCCTTATTATACGAATTCCTCCCATCTGCCGGTGGACTATACCGTGGATATTTTCGATGCACTGGATATTCAGGATGAATTGCAGACCCTGTATACCTCCGGCACAGTGTTCCATGCATTCCTGGGAGAAAAGCTTCCCGACTGGAAGGCAGCGGCTTCTCTGGTACGCACCATAGCTTCCAATTACAAGCTGCCCTATTACACCCTGTCTCCGACTTATTCCATCTGTAAGGAGCATGGTTACCTGGCAGGCGAAGTGAAGGTATGTCCTCACTGTGGGGCGAAGACCGAGGTCTACAGCCGTATCACCGGTTACTATCGTCCGGTACAGAACTGGAATGATGGTAAGCTACAGGAATATGCCAACAGAACAGAGTATGATATTGCCCATTCTTCCCTGAAGCGTCCCACCAGAAGCGTGGTGACCTTGTCCAATTTTGCAGAAAAGGTGGATGTAAAAGTGGAGCAGCCGCAGAACATCAAGTATCTGTTCACCACCAAGACCTGTCCAAACTGTAAGCTGGTGAAGGAATATCTGAAAAATGTACCCTACGTGACCATCGATGCGGAGGAGAATATGGAGCTGGCAAGACGTTACGGTGTAATGCAGGCACCGACTCTGGTGGTGGTAAACGGTGACAGCCATAAAAAGTATGTAAATGCTTCAAATATCAAGAAGTACGTTGACCAACTGACATTAGTTGGGGTAGAATAGAAACAGGTCAGGAGGCATCGCCCGAAGGCGGTGCCTTTGCTGTGTAATAATATAAATTCAAAGGCAGATCTATTGCAGAACGGAGGAAATATGATCAACAAACTGATCACTCGAATCAAAGAAACCAACGCACCGATCGTGGTAGGACTGGATCCTATGATGAAATTCGTGCCGGAATATATTAAGAAAGCAGCATTCACCGAATACGGTGAGACACTGGAAGGTGCTGCAGAGGCCATCTGGCAGTACAATAAGGGGATTGTGGATGCTATTTATGATTTAGTACCTGCTGTGAAGCCTCAGGTGGCAATGTATGAGCAGTTCGGTATTCCCGGCATGGTGGCATTTAAGAAGACTGTGGATTATTGTAAGGAAAAAGGCCTGATCGTCATCGGCGATATCAAGCGCGGCGATATCGGCTCCACTTCCGAAGCATACGCGGTAGGACATCTGGGCAAAGTACAGGTAGGCAGCAAGAGCTATTACGGTTTTGATGAAGATTTTGTAACCGTGAACCCTTATCTGGGATCCGACGGTGTAAATCCTTTTGTGAAGATCTGTAAGGAAGAGAAAAAAGGTATTTTCGTACTGGTGAAGACTTCCAATCCCAGCAGCGGCGAGTTCCAGGATCAGCTGGTGAACGGCAGACCTCTGTATGAGCTGGTAGGAGAAAAGGTAGCAGCCTGGGGAGCTGACTGTATGGGTGATTCCTACAGCTATGTAGGTGCTGTCGTAGGAGCAACCTATCCTGAGCAGGGCAAAGTACTGCGTAAGGTAATGCCCAAGGCATTTATTCTGGTGCCCGGTTACGGTGCACAGGGCGGTAAGGGCGCAGATCTGGTACATTTTTTCAATGAGGACGGACTGGGGGCCATTATCAACTCTTCCCGTGGTATCATTGCCGCATACCAGCAGGAGAAATACGCACAGTTTGGCGAGCAGAATTATGCAGATGCTTCCCGTGCGGCAGTACTGGATATGCGTGAAGATATCGCACAGGCGCTGGCAGCACGCTAGGCAGAAGACAGCTACTATTCAGAGTCTCATTCGCAAAATCGTCTCTTTGAGACTTTACTTTTGGCTCTGAATAGTGATAAATGTATGGGGTGTCCACAAGCGGACAGATGGGAGAACAGAGGATGAAAGAAAAGTTATATATTACCTTCCACTCGGAGGATGATATCAGACATTTTGTAGATACCTGCAACGAATTCGACGATGCAATCGACATCCGTATTCAGAAGATGGCAATGGATGCAAAGTCACTTTTGGGAATGCTCCTGATGAAGACGGAGGAACCGCTGGAGATCGAATATGCCTGCTATGATGATGAAGACAATTACGAAGAATTCAAGCAGGCCATCCTGGAAAAATATGACGTAAAAGTCGTACAGGCTACGGAAAAACAGGCAGAAGATAAAATTGTTTGAAAAAATTGAAAAATTCTATTGACATTTTCGCCCGCAGCAGTTACAATACATACTGTTGCAGGTGAAAACCTGTAAATGAAATGTACGTGTAGCTCAGCTGGATAGAGCGTCTGGCTACGGACCAGAAGGTCGTGGGTTCGAATCCTGTCACGTACATCGTAAGCCCCGGAGATGATGTCTCCGGGGTTTTTTTGCATTTTAGAAAAGTTTTAGAAATACTTCCCAATCCGTATATTTACGTGGTACTTATGTCATGCTAAAATGATGATGTAAATGGAGGAAGTCGTGAAAGTATGAACAAACAGGAATTTGTGGACCGACTGCGGATGGCGCTGAATGGGCATGTTTCTCCCGGTCTGGTCATGGATAATGTAAATTATTACCAGGATTATATAAATACAGAGATCCGCAAGGGCAGGACAGAAGAGGAAGTCTTAGAGAGCCTGGGAGATCCCAGACTGATCGCCCGCACAATCATTCAGACCAACGGTGGAGACAACCGTTCCGGATACCGGAACACGGTCTACGGCAACGGAGAGTATCGGGAGGCTGCCGGACAGAATGTCCATCGTAGTTATACAGAGGAAGAGGATGGCTACGGAACACACCAGAGTAAGGTGGGAAATGTTCTGGCGAAGCTTCCGGGCTGGGTGTGGCTGATCCTTGGGATTCTGGTGGTAGTATTGATCTTCGGTGCGGTATTTTCCGTATTGTCTTTTCTGGCACCGGTACTGATTCCGATTGTGGTAGTATTGTTCCTGGTGAAATTATTTCGGGACTGGCTTAACTAGCAACTATATAAATCAGCTATTCATAGTCCCTCAATTCGCAAAACGCCTCTGCAAGGCTTACTTTTTGCTCATTGAGGTTACTTCGTCAAATAAATATAATCGGAGTACCTTACAGATGCGAGCATCTGACGGTTGCTCCGATTATATTTATTGACTCTGAATAGTTCCAACGTAAAGAGCCACCAGGGGGAAGCTGGTGACTCTCATGAGGGGAGTATAAATAAATAATACATAAGGGTGCAAATAGAATCATGAAGGGGTTTCTATTTACAATTATGATTATAGTACTAATGATATAAAAATGCAAGAAGAAATTTAGTTCTAAAGTACCATAATTTTTGGGCATATTTTTGTGTGAAATAGACATACTACTCCTGTAACTAAAAAAGATATTTCCTATCAGGAGGTCACAAATATGTCTAACAATTATGAACAGAACAATCAGAACAAGTATAACAACTCTTATGACGAGAGCGAGAACAGTAAGAACTCCCAGAATAAGCAGAACAGCCAGAATCAGAATAAGAATCAGAGCAACAACAGGGAGCAGAACAAGAGCTGCTAATCGGGTGCATAATTTTTCAGGGGCTGCCGTAAGGCAGCCCTATTTACATATTTTCAGAATCCATATATAATAACTTTATATGTGCAATAATTGATGACTAAGATCCGGAGGAACGAATGAGACGTTTTGAATTGATTGCTCCCTGCCATTTCGGTATGGAATCAGTATTAAAAAGAGAGATCACAGATCTGGGATATGATATTACAGAAGTGGCGGATGGTCGTGTCACCTTTTTCGGAGATGAGGAGGCTTTGTGCAGAGCAAATATTTTTCTGCGGACGGCAGAAAGAATCCTTATCAAAATCGGAAGTTTTCATGCGGAGACTTTTGAAGAACTGTTTCAGGGCACGAAAAATCTTCCCTGGGAAGAATACATTCCGAAGGACGGCAAATTCTGGGTGGCCAAGGCAGCTAGTGTAAAGTCCAAATTGTTCAGCCCCTCGGATATTCAGTCCATTATGAAAAAAGCAATGGTGGAGCGGCTGAAGGCCCAGTATGAGATCAGCTGGTTCCCTGAAGATGGAGAAAATTTCCCTGTCCGGGTATTCCTGATGAAGGATGAAGTGACCGTGGGACTGGACAGCACCGGAGAGTCCTTACATAAGAGAGGATATCGTAAGCTGACGGCAAAAGCCCCCATTGCGGAGAATCTGGCTGCTGCACTGATCGAACTGACTCCCTGGAATGCGGGCAGGATCCTGGTGGATCCCTTCTGCGGAAGCGGCACCTTCCCTATTGAGGCAGCCATGATGGCAGCCAATATGGCACCCGGCAGGAACCGCAGTTTTACGGCGGAAGAATGGCCCCATATCATAGGGAAAAAGGTGTGGTATGATGCCATGGACGAAGCGGAAGAGATGATCGATCTGTCGGTGGAGACAGATATTCAGGGCTATGATATTGACGAGGATATGGTGAAGATCGCCAGAGAAAATGCACGGATGGCGGGTGTGGACAAGCTGATCCATTTCCAGCGTCGTGGTGTGGAAGATCTTCATCACCCGAAGAAATACGGCTTTATTATCACCAATCCTCCCTATGGAGAGCGTTTGCAGGATAAGAGTCAGATGCCGCAGTTGTACCGTACCATCGGAGAACGATTCCGGGAACTGGATTCCTGGAGTATGTATCTGATCACTGCCTATGAGCAGGCAGAGAAGGATATCGGCAGGAAGGCGGACAAGAACCGCAAGATCTACAACGGAATGATGAAGACTTATTATTATCAGTTTCTGGGACCGAAGCCTCCGAAGAGAAGAGACGTTTAGAAGAAATGAAAAATTTACTGCAGATCAGGGATCAACAACAGAATAGACGCATTACATTGATCCTCTGGCTCCTGCTGGGAAGTATGTCTATGGGCATCATGCTCTGGACGGCAGCGCATAAGACGGTGGTGATCTCTGCGTTAAGTCAGGAACAGGGCGGTCTGGTCACAGAGAATCAGGCGGAACGGTCCCATGAAATGCAGCTGGCCATGGCGGAAGACAGGAAGGCAGAACGGGAGATCTGTATACCATTGGAAACCGGTACGAAAGCGGAAAATGTAGTGGTGGAAAATCATTACATGGAAAGGGAACTCTGGATCTATGTGCAGAACGGCAGAAAATCTTTTTACCGGGAACATCAGCTTACCGGAGATTTCAGCCTGGTGGGAAACGGCATCTGTGAAGCACAGAACGAGGGCGTATTGCTCAGATTGTCCATGAAGGAGATCCTGGAGTATCACAGTACTCTGGAAGAGGGAACTCTGAAGATCGATTTTGTCAATCCCAGAGAATCTTACGACCGGATCGTAGTGCTGGATCCCGTGGGAGGCGGAAGGGACAGAGGCGTTGCCGATTCCGGATGTGAGGAGAAGAACATCGCTCTGGAGGTGGCAAGACAGACGGCACAGCTGTTGGAAGGAAGCATGGTAAAAATATATCTTACCCGTACAGAAGATACAGAGGTCGCACAGGAAGTAAGGCGTAGCTTCGCTGACTGGGTGGATGCAGATCTGTACCTGGAGATCGGACTGTCAGCAGATGATGCACAGGAGAGTACCTACGGCATCCGGGCAGAATACAATGATGAGTATTATCTGCCGGATTTCGGAAATGTACAATGGGCCGACTGCGTGACCAGACAAGTGACGGTGGCTTCCAGCAACCGGGCCATTGGATTGTTCCCGGCGGAGGAAGATGACATTCTGTGGCAGCTGAAGATCCCGGCAGCCAGAATTTCTCTCGGATATGTGACCAACAGCAGCGAGAGACAGCTGCTGGAACAGGAAAGCTATCAAAAAAAGCTGGCGGAAGGTATTGCAGAAGCTATTTCCGAGGTTTATACTAATACGCAATGATGACTATATAAGAACACAAATGCGGCAAGGAGTTAATATGCAGGGAAGAATCGTATTCGCGACCGGCAATGCCGGAAAAATCAAAGAAATCCGCATGATCATGGAGGATACCGGTCTGGAAGTCGTATCCATGAAAGATGCGGGCATTAAAGCAGATATTGAAGAAAACGGTAAGACCTACGAAGAGAATGCACTGATCAAGGCCCGTGCGGTGGCTGCTTTTACGAAAGATATCGTGATGGCGGATGACTCCGGACTGGAGATCGATGCCCTGAATAAGGAACCGGGAATCTATTCTGCCAGATATCTGGGAGAGGATACACCGTATTCCATAAAAAATGCAAATCTGATCCAGAGACTGGAAGGAATGCCGGAGGAAAAGCGTACTGCCAGATTCGTCTGTGCCATTGCAGCAGTGCTCCCGGACGGCAGAGAACTTACCACAAGAGCTACCATCGAAGGGCGGATCGGATATGAAGAGAAGGGGACCAACGGATTCGGTTACGATCCTATTTTTTACGTACCGGAATTCGGCAAGACTACGGCGGAGTTGACAGAAGAAGAGAAGAACCAGGTCAGTCACAGAGGTAAGGCATTGGAGCTGATGAAAGAGGAACTGAAGAAATATGAAGATACTGATCGTAAGTGATACCCATAAAAAGAATGAGAATTACTTCAAAGTACTGGAGATGCACCACCCGGACATGGTGATCCACTGCGGAGATGCGGAGGGCAGTGAGTATGCACTTTCTTCTGCGGCAGAATGCCCGGTTTATATCGTCCTGGGCAACAATGACTTTTTCTCGGATCTCCCCAGAGAGATCACACTGGATATCGGATCCTACAAAGTATGGGTGACCCACGGACACAATTATTATGTATCCATGGGAAATGAGACCATCAAAAAAGAGGCCATTGACCGGGGCGTTGATATTGTGCTGTACGGACATACCCATCGGCCGGTGATCGATATTGATGATGACATCATTGCCGTGAACCCGGGAAGTCTGTCCTATCCGAGACAGGAGGGACGCCAGCCTTCCTATGCGATCATGGAGATTGACAGAAGGGGAAAGGTGCATTTTACGATTGCTTATCTTCGCCAGTGATGCTTCAAACTTCTCTCTTGACAGATAGAAAATCTCTGGGTTATAATAACATCTGCGTTGCGGAAATCCGCGATAACGCAGCTTCGGGGTGTGGCTCAGCTTGGCTAGAGCACCTGGTTTGGGACCAGGGGGTCGCAGGTTCGAATCCTGTCACCCCGACGTGTAACTTGGATTTTGTATTTATTTTTCAAAAAATTAGTACAAAACTGTTGACAAATGATGTCGGATAAGTTACAATATGCTTCGTCGGTTCGCTGATGTAGCTAACAGACAGATATGTGTTCGTAGCTCAGCTGGATAGAGCAACGGCCTTCTAAGCCGTGGGTCGGGGGTTCGAATCCCTTCGAGCACATTTGAGATAAGGAAGACTTTTGGTCATCACTGTCTCGCATGGTGGGTATAGCGCAGTTGGTTAGCGCGCCAGATTGTGGCTCTGGAGGCCAAGGGTTCGAATCCCTTTATCCACCTTTATTATGAGTGAAGTGTCGTAATGGCACGCTTGGTGTCATATTTATAGGGCTATCGCCAAGCGGTAAGGCACAGCACTTTGACTGCTGCATTCGCTGGTTCGAATCCAGCTAGCCCTGTTTTATTATGGGGTATTAGCTCAGTCGGTAGAGCACTTGACTTTTAATCAAGTTGTCGGGGGTTCGAATCCCCCATGCCTCACTAGGTGTTGTGATATCCTGATTTGGGGATTCGAACCCCCTGGTCGAGATCCCTCATGCCTCACTTGTTTCTTTTATACAGCATCCTCACATTTTGAAAACCCCTTTCGGGGCTTTTTTTATTCCATTTTATAGAAGAAAGGAAATACTATGCAGACGAAAGAAAACAAGATGGGTGTCATGCCCATAGACAAATTACTGATCTCCATGTCACTGCCCATGATGATCTCCATGCTGGTACAGGCACTGTACAATATTGTGGACAGTATTTTCGTGTCCAGGATCAACGAATATGCCCTACGTGCTGTATCTCTGGCATTCCCCATCCAGAGTCTGATGATCGCTGTGGCGGTGGGAACAGCGGTAGGTATCAATGCCTTCTTGTCCAGAACCCTGGGAGAAAAGGATTTTGAGAAAGCCAATATTATTGCCAGAAACGGTATTTTTATCGCAATTGCCAGCTATATAGGCTTTGCGGTGATCGGTGCACTGATCAGCAGACCGTTTTTTTCCAGCCAGACGGAAGTTATGGAGGTGCGGGAATACGGTGTGACCTATCTGACGATCTGTTGTGTGGCGGGAATGGGTATTTTTCTGCAGACGACTTTTGAGAGGCTGTTACAGGCTACCGGTAAGACCATATATACGATGATTACCCAGTCAACCGGCGCGATCATCAATATCATTCTGGATCCGATCCTGATCTTTGGGTATTTCGGTATGCCCCGCATGGGAATTGCCGGTGCTGCAGTGGCTACCGTGTTTGGACAGATCGTTGCCGCATCCATGGCATTATGGTTTAATCTGAAATTCAATAAGGAACTGGATATTTCCATGAAAGGATTCCATCCCAACGGTCATCTGATCGGACAGATTTATAAGGTGGGAGCCCCTTCCATCGTGGTACAGGCTATCGGTTCCCTGATGACCTATGGAATGAACCTGATCCTGGCGGCATTCGGTTCCGCCCAGACAGTGTTCGGCATTTACTTTAAGCTGCAGAGCTTTGTGTTTATGCCGGTGTTTGGACTGAATAACGGCATGGTGCCTATCATTGCCTACAATTATGGCGCAAGGCATAAGGACCGGGTTATTAGGACGATTAAGCATAGTGTGGCTTACGGTGTGGGTATCATGTGCGTGGGACTGATTGTAATGCACATCTTCCCGGCACAGCTCATGCGTATGTTTGATGCGGAGGAAAGCCTGATCGCCATCGGTGTTCCGGCGCTGGAGATCATTTCCCTAAGCTTTGTGTTTGCTGGCTTCTGTATCGTGGTGGGAAGCGTATTCCAGGCACTGGGTAACGGCGTCTACAGTATGATCGTGTCCGTGGCCAGACAGATGTGCGTGCTGCTTCCGGTGGCAAAGCTTTTGTCCTTAAGCGGTGAAGTGACATTGATCTGGTGGGCCTTTCCCATCGCGGAACTGGCCAGCCTGCTCTTAAGTACCTATTTCCTCGTAAGGATCTATAAAAAGATCATATGCCACATTGGAGAACCGGTAACGACAAGAGAGATTACAGAATAAAATAGAAACAGATGCGGCGGGGATGCTTGACAAGCAAAAGGAAGGAAGAGTATAATTATTCAAGGTCCTTTGGCAGAGAGCATTCCCGTTTGTCAAGGTTTTAAGCTAATCGTCAGATATGGCAGTTAGTAAGCGGATATGGCGGAAGTGGCAGACGCGATAGATTTAGGTTCTATTGTCAACAGACGTGCAGGTTCAAGTCCTGTTATCCGCATTGCGTAATTATGGAAGCATAGCTCAGCCGGGATGAGCGTTCGCCTCACACGCGAAAGGTCAGGGGTTCGAGCCCCCTTGCTTCCACTCGAAATAACTATTCAGAGCTCATGACAAGGACTGAATAGTTATTTTTTTAATCAGAGAGCATCGGATAAGTAATGTACGAAAGCACAGAAATATAAAGGAATACAAAAGCTATGAAGAAAAATGTAAGAAAACAGGGAATTCTGCTGCCGATATCCAGTATTCCTTCGGCATATGGTATCGGAACTTTCGGTAAGGAAAGTTACCGTTTTGTGGACTTCCTGGAAAAATCAGGCAACCATCTCTGGCAGATCCTGCCGTTAGGCCCTACCGGCTACGGCGATTCTCCGTACCAGTCCTTTTCCACCTTTGCGGGGAACCCCTACTATATTGACCTGGAGCTTCTGATCGAAGACAGCTATCTGACAAAAGAGATCTGTGACAGCTATGATTTCGGAGACAATGAGCATTATGTGGACTATGAGAAGATTTATCTGTCCCGTTTTAAAGTCCTGAAAATTGCGTTTGACAATGCCAGGGAACAGGGCCTTACAGAGACCGGAGACTATCAGAAATTTCTTACGGAAAATGCGTACTGGCTGGATGACTACGCTCTGTATATGGCGGTGAAAAATGCTTTTGGCGGTGTCTGCTTTATGGAATGGGACGAGGACATCCGTCTCAGAAAAGCAGCGGCACTTCGCAAATACCGTAAGAAGCTGGCGGAAGAAATCGCATTTTATTGCTTCCAACAGTACCTGTTTGCAAAACAGTGTAAAGAACTGAAAGCCTATGCCAATAAGAAAGGCATTGAGATCGTAGGGGATATTCCCATCTATGTGGCATTTGACAGTGCCGATACCTGGGCAAACCCGAAGCTGTTCCAACTGGATAAGGAAGGCCGGCCCATCGGAGTGGCGGGATGTCCACCCGATTGTTTCTCCGAGACCGGACAGCTATGGGGCAATCCGCTCTACGACTGGAAGTATCATAAGAAGACCGGTTACGAATGGTGGATGCAGCGGATCGCTTATTGCTATCAGCTGTACGATGTGCTTCGTATCGATCATTTTCGGGGATTTGATGAATACTGGTTCGTTCCTTACGGAGATCCGACGGCGGAGAACGGCCATTGGGAAAAGGGTCCCGGTTACGAACTGTTCGATGTCATGAAGAAGAAACTGGGCAGGAAGAAAGTGATCGCGGAAGATCTGGGATTTCTGACCCCCAGCGTGATCCGCCTGGTGAAGAAGACAGGCTACCCGGGAATGAAGATCTTACAGTTTGCTTTTGATGCGGGAAATGACAGTGAATATCTGCCTCACAACTATGATAAAAACTGTGTAGTTTATACCGGAACCCACGATAACGATACTACGGTAGGATTTATACAGAACATGCCGGAGAAG
The DNA here is from genome assembly GCF_003478095.1 of Clostridium sp. AF34-10BH. NCBI lineage: Bacteria > Bacillati > Bacillota > Clostridia > Eubacteriales > Clostridiaceae > Clostridium > Clostridium sp. AF34-10BH. The sequence continues at coordinate 76,583 of NZ_QUEC01000008.1, read as the reverse complement.
GATAAGAAGTTCGCGAAGAAGTATTTGGGACATAAAAATGATAAAAAGCTCTGCTTCGAGATCATCCGGGCGGCATTGTCCAGCTGTGCGGATACCGCCATCATCCCCATGCAGGATTATCTGGAGTTGGATGGCAGTGCCAGGATCAATATTCCCTCCACGTTAGGATGCAACTGGAAATGGCGAATGGATAAGGATGCACTGGATCCGAAGCTGGCGAAGAAGATTTATAAAATGGCAAAATTATATGCAAGGCTGTAGCCCTTGATTAAAAAACTTCTGGTAGAGATACCGGGAGTTTTTATTTACACACTTAAGCAAAATATATTAACAAAAGTAAATTGCAAAAGATATTGCGATATGGTATTCTTAGATTTAGATAGGATAGAACAATGTAAAAGAAAGGAATGAATATAACAATGAAAAAATATAGAGGAATTATTTTTGACTTGGATGGTGTGATATGCTGTACGGATCAATATCATGAACGGGCATGGAGAGAAATGGCAGAAGAGTTTGGAATATATTTTGATCCTGCTGTCAGCAATAGATTGCGTGGAGTATCCAGAGAGGAAAGCCTGGAAATTATACTGGAGCATGCAGGAAAAGTTTTTTCTCCGGAAGAAAAAAAGAAAATGGCAGAAAAAAAGAATGCTATTTATATAAAATTATTAGACCGGATGTCTCCCGGAGATTTGGAAGAGGATGTTCGATCAACGTTGGAACAACTGCGAAACAGAGGATGTCTTCTGGCAATTGGATCATCCAGTAAAAACACAAGAAAAATATTGGATAAGATAGGTCTGGGTAATTATTTCGATGCAGTGTGTGATGGAAATGAAATTACACATTCCAAACCGGATCCGGAAGTGTTTTTAAAAGCTGCCGGAAAAATAGGTCTTGCAGTGTCGGAATGTCTGGTGGTGGAGGATGCATGTGCCGGAATAAGTGCAGCTTCAGCGGGAGGATTTGACAGCGCAGGACTGGGAGATGCCGCAAAAGACAAAAATGTCACCTGGGCTTTAAACACATTTGGCGATTTGAAAAACATCGTAAAATAAACAGGAGGTTATGGTATGGCAGGGATAGAGCAATGGTTTCAGTTTGAATCCAAAGACGATAAGGAAGCAAACCGGAAAAAGTATTTTCAGAAAATGTTTCCTTATGGGGAAGAACAGAAAACAGCAGATGAAAAAATGCTGATGACGTACATGACAGACAGGATTCCAATGACGGAAAAACTGTATCAGTTTCTGTTGGTAAAAGAAATACTAATGGCAGATGCGGTTTCTGATGAAGAAAAAACCGAGAAACTGGCATCATGGTATAACAGTAAATTATTAAAACAATGGAGTGAGAAGGACCGCTATGTCATTATGGCAATTGCGGAAATGGATAAAAACAGAAAGACATCATCAGAAATATTTGAAGAAGCAGATGTGTCTGCAGCAGAAGAGAAATTCAAAAAATATTCCCAAGCTTTTAATAATTATAAAGACTTAAATAAAAATGTTTTGCAAAAGTATATTGACAATATAAAAGAAAAGATATATACTTACTTTTGCAAAGAAGTTTAACAAAAGTATATTTGCAGAGAAGGTACTCACGAAAGGAGAAAAGAAATGAAAAAAGCTTTTTTAAAGAAGGTAATGGCAGTTGCGGTTGTTGGGGCTATGACAATGGGGTTAGTTGCCTGTGGAAACGGAAATTCCGGAAATGTATCAGAAAGTACGCAGAATCAGGAAAATTCTGTATCCGGAGAGGAAAAGGAAACAAACGCAGAAGGATATCTGGTAGGTTATTCTTTAAACTCTATGGATTCTACAATGAAGCAGATGGCAGATTATTTTGAAAATGTTGCCCTGGAGAGAGGATGGACCCCGGTTTTGCAGAATGCAAACGGTGATGTATCCACAGAATTAAATAATATGGAGTCTTTGATGAATATGGGCTGTGACGCTGTGGTGATTATGGGATGCGACACCGAAGGCTCCGCAGCAGCGATTGAAGAATTGGGAGCCGCAGGAGTGCCCGTAATTATTGCAGGACGAGCAATCAACGCCGGTGAAGACAGTTATTATACATATGTAGCAGGCGATCATCATGAAGCGGGAAAAGTACAGGCAGAATATCTGAATAATCTGTTGAAAGAAGATGATGCTTTGGAACTGCAGATTGCATTTTTGTATGGACAGTCCGGTTCTTCTTCTGTTGAACAGAGATATGAAGGATTTGAAGAAAATTGCCTGAAGGGTGAATACGCGGACAGAGTACATCTGGTAGCAAGCCAGTATGCAGAATTTGATACACAGAAAGCATATGATATTACAACAGATATGCTGACAACTTATCCGGAAATCAATTGTTTTGTGACACAGTCTGATGAACAGGCAGCAGGTATCATCAATGCGATTAAAGCAAAGGGAGCATCAACCGATGATTACATTATTGTCTCCATTGACTGTTCAACAACAGGTCAGTCTTATCTTAAATCCGGCGAACTGGATGCAACCGTATTGATGGCAATGAGACAGCTTGCTGTATCCAGTGCAGACTATGTGGAATCAGCAATCGAAGGAAAAGAAGTAGATAAGAAGAACCAGGTAGAAGGATATTATCAGATTGTGACTCCTGACACTTATGAAGAGGTAATGCTGGCAAATGGAATGACCCCGGCAGAATAGTAATTATTTTATTCGGGAGGCGTATGGGATGAAAGTACTGGAAGTGAAGGATGTCAGTAAAAGTTTTTATTCGACGCATGCATTGACACGTGTCAATTTTGACCTGGAAAAGGGTGAAGTGTTGGCCCTGGCAGGAGAAAACGGAGCTGGAAAGTCAACTATGATGAACATATTGCTGGGGAGTTTTGCACCCGATGAAGGAACTATGCTGTTAAATGGGAAAACATATGAACCTAAAAATCCCAGTGATGCACTTCAGAAGGGAATCTCTATGATTCATCAGGAATTGTGCCTGGTGCCCAGCATGACTGTGGCAGATAATGTATGGATAGGACGTTGTAATCAATTCTCACGTTGTGGCATTTATATGCCACAACTGTGTGAAGAACGTACACAGAAGTTGTTTGATGATTATGGGATTGATCTGAATCCAAAGGAAAGTGTTAAAAATCTGAGTACTGCACAGATGCAGATGGTAGAAATAGCGAGAGCTATTTCCTATGGTTCCCAGATCGTTATAATGGATGAACCTACCAGTGCTTTGTCAGACAAGGAAGTCAAAGTGCTGTATAAAATTATCCGAAGACTTACACAAGAAGGGGTCTCGGTATTATTTATCAGTCATAAATTGGAAGAGGTATTTGATCTTGCGGATAGAGTGACAATTTTCCGTGACGGTCATATGGTCGGTCTGCATCAGGTAAAAGAAATGACGATGGATGATCTGATTGACGGAATCGCAGGGAGAAAGGTAGAAAATTTATATCCGAAGAGGGAACAGAATCCTGGAAAGATCCTTCTGGAAGTAAGAAATCTTAGCAAAAAAAATATATTTGAAAATATTAATTTTGAAGTGAGAGCCGGAGAAGTACTTGGATTTGCCGGGCTTGTAGGAGCCGGAAGAACAGAAATTATGCAGGGAATTTATGGAATCACGCCTGCGGATGAGGGCGAGATCCTGGTGGACGGTGAGAAAGTTGTAAATAAAACTCCGCGACAGGGACTGAATCATGGCATTGCAATGGTGACAGAAGATCGATTGAGACAGGGCGTTATTAAGAAAATGAATGTCCAATTGAACATGACGTTGTCTTATTTTTATAAGATATGCAAGGCGGGAATCATCAGTTTCCGAAGAGAAGATACGGATACCGAAGACATGATAAAAAAACTCCATGTGAAGACAGCCGGAGCCAAGGCTCCTATCTGGTCATTGTCGGGTGGAAATCAGCAGAAGGTAATGTTAGGCAGGGCGTTGCTTACGAAACCGAAGATATTAATTCTGGATGAACCGACAAGAGGCGTGGATGTAGGAGCCAAAAGTGAAATTTATGAATATTGTAATATGCTTGCAGCGCAGGGAATGGCTATCATTCTGATTTCCAGTGATTTACCTGAAGTAATGGGAATGAGTGATAGAGTCATGGTAGTAAGAGAGGGGCATATTGTTGCTGCTCATAATAGAGGCGATGCAACTGCGGAACAGATCATGAGTGAAATGTTTGGTCTGGTACAGCCGCAGAAAGTGGAGGGCTAGAAATGCAAAAGAAAAATCACAAAAAATTCGGTAAATATAATCTATTAATCTTCTTTTTACAAAACCGTGCATTTTTGCTGGTAATGATTTTTTTCATTCTGTTGACTTTATCAACAGATACATTCCTGACAAAGGGAAATTTAATGAGTCTGATCAGACAGATTGCGGCAAATGGAATTATAGGTGTGGGATATACGTTCCTGTTAGCATCGGACAGTGTTGACTTGTCTGCCGGTTATATGATGTGCATGATTGGAATTATCGGAGGTCTGTTAAGCCAGACAGGTATGCCGTTTCCGTTATTGCTGCTCATCTGTGTTGTGATTGCAATATGCTGTTCGTCTACAAATGCTATTATCGAAAATAAATTCGGATTACCGCCATTTCTGGTAACTTTGGCTATGCAGCAGATTTTTCGTGGCGTATTGATGCTTTTGTCAAACGGTTCGCCCATCAGTGGATTGAACGAAGGGATTCTTTTCATGGGTCAGGGATATGTCGGACCGATTCCTTTTTCCGTATTGCTGATGCTGGTATTCATCATAGCAGGTCATATTATTTTTAGCAGGACACAGTTTGGAAGAAATGTAATTGCGGTAGGAGGAAATCCTGATGCAGCCAGAGTATCGGGTATCAATGTAGAACGAACCAGAGTATACGTTTCGGCGTTACTTGGATTTACTATCGCAATCATGGCTATGGTATCCTGCGGACGTGTTGCATCAGCGCAGACAACTTTGGGCGGAGACACTGTAATGGATATTATTGCAGCGGTAGTTATCGGAGGCACTCCTATGGGAGGTGGCTCGGGAACGGTAGGCGGAACATTATTCGGATGTCTGGTAATCGGTCTGATCAGTAATGGATTAAATCTGTTAAAGGTATCCAGCTACTGGCAGATGGTATCTAAAGGAGTAATCATACTGGTAGCAGTAATTCTGGATGTATACACAGAGCGTGTATTTGACCGTATGAGAAAAAAGGAGTAAGTGAAATGATAGATTTGAAGAAAAAGCCTTTTTTCCTGGACGAGGAAGCTTGTCAGTGGGTAAAAAAAACATTGGAAGGCATGTCGGATGAGGAAAAAGTAGGTCAGCTTTTCTGTGAAATCTTGTGGGACAGACCCGGACGGGAACCGGAGGACCTGTTTGAGGTCATTGAACCGGGCGGCGTGATGTATCGACCGTTTCCGGGAGAAAAAATGCATGATTTTTCAGAAAGACTGCAGAAAAAAGCTAAAATTCCTCTTTTGATTTCCTGCAATCTGGAAAGAGGAGGTTCCGGCGGTAACGGTGGACTGACGAATGGTACCTATGTGGCAAGTCCCATGGGATGTGCAGCAACGGATGACGCACAGGCAGCATATGACCTTGCGGCGGTAGCATGTGAGGAAGGCGGCGCATGCGGAGTCAACTGGACTTTTGAACCGATCATCGATATCGACAGAAATCCGGAGAATCCTATTACAAATGTACGTACCTATGGAAGCGATCCGGAGAGAATTCTGAGAATGGCAAAGGCATACATAGACGCGTGCCGTGAGAGAAAATTTATCTCAACAATTAAACACTTCCCGGGGGATGGTGTGGATTACAGAGATCAGCATCTGATGAGCAGCGTTAATAGTCTGTCCGTGGAAGAGTGGGATGCGACTTACGGACATCTGTATCAGGAACTCATTGATTACGGTGCACCGACGGTGATGTGTTCTCATATCAGACAGCCGGAATTGTGCAGAAGAATCCGTCCGGAAATCCGCGATGAAGAAATCATGCCAGCATCACTGAGCAGTGAACTTATGCAAGGCGTATTGCGGGAAAAAATGGGATTTAACGGTCTGATTGTAACGGATGCCACACAAATGGTCGGATTTACCTGTAGTATGCCACGACATCTTGCGGTTCCGGCATGCATTGAGCGCGGCGCGGACATGTTCTTGTTCACAATTAATCAAAAAGAAGATGTCGGATATATGCTGGATGGTTTGAAAAAAGGTCTGTTGAGCCATAAGCGCCTGGATGAAGCGGTAACCAGAATATTGGCACTAAAGGCGAGTATAGGACTACACCAGGGGAATCCTGTTCCGGGCAGAGAGGCACTGGCCTGCCTGCAGAGCAGAGAACATCAGGCAGCGGCAGAACGAATCGCTGACCAAAGCATTACACTGGTCAAAAATAAAGAGAATCTGCTGCCTTTGACACCAAGGAAAACTCCTAAAATTAAATTGATTCAGATTACAAATGAAAGACTGCCGGAAAGTGGAATTTTGGAGGAAGTGGAGCTGTTCAAAGAATTGCTGGAGAAAGAAGGCTTTGAAGTAAGCTATTTTAAAGACGGTAAATATCCGGATGTGGATTTTTCATTGGAAGATTATAAGAAAGAAACCGATCTGGTAATTTATTTTGCGAATATGAAAGTAGGAAGCAACCAGACCACCATAAGAATTACATGGGATGACTTTTTGGGTGAGAGCTCTCCCAAATATGTATGTGATCTTCCTTCCTTGTTTTTGTCCTTTTCCAATCCCTATCACCTGGTGGATGTACCGATGGTAAGGACTTATATCAATGCATATACCTGCAATGCAACAACTGTATATGCTATGGTGGAAAAGCTGATGGGACGAAGTGAATTTAAAGGGATTTCTCCTGTGGATCCGTTTGCGGGATTGTGGGATACAAAATTATAGGGGGCAAAGATGTCAATTTTAGAAGTATTAATGATTGTATGTTTTGGCTTGGCATGGCCCATCAATTTATATAACAGTTGGAAGAGTAAGTCCACTAAAGGAAAGAATCTTCTGTTTATGAGCTTTATTGTACTTGCTTATGTGTTTGGCATACTGAATAAATTATTAGTATCTGTTGATAACGCAATTTATTTTTACTGTCTGAATGAATTTATGGTGTTGGCTGATTACATTTTGTATTTTTGCAATCGAAGCAGGGAAATTAAAAAAGGTATCTGTCGCAACTATACAGTGGTGTACAGATAAAAAGATCAGGTCATCAAAATATTTTTAATTTTGATGACCTGACTTTGAAAAAAGCGTTTTGCAAAAGAGAAAAATATGTTACACTATTATTTATGAGGACACTGTCTGCGAGCAAAGGGGGAACTATGGATATTAAACAGGATAATCAGATAATTGTGAGTAATATTGATGTCAGAACGGCAAATCGGATCCGGGTATTACAACTTTTATTTAATGAAGAGAACCTGACACAAATGGACATAAAAAACAGGCTGCATCTCAGTGGACCTACAGTTACGCAGGCAGTTCAACTGTTTATGGGAGCCGGACTTGTTCGCGAAGGAAAAGAAATGCCTTCTTCCGGGGGACGCAAGCCACATTTGATAGAATTTTGTTACGATGCATATCATGCAGTTGGTGTGGAAATACGTAAGCATCATGCAGACATCTGTGTGATTGACCTTCATGGGCGTGTGACTGCCAGAAAAGTATATCATATTCTCTTTGAAAACAATGATACCTATTGGAAACAGATCAATGAGTTAATTCATGAGACGATGGAAATCAATAAAGATGTAAAAAATATTCTGGGTGTGGGGATCGCTTTTCCCGGAGAAATTTCACCTTCGGGGAAGATGGTTTACCGGGCAACTGTTTTGGGACGCAAAAACCTGGCATTGGATATTGTGCAGAAAAATATAGATTTTCCTATCCATATAGAGTATGGCGCCAATGCTGCCGGATTTGGAGCAGTATGGAGAGCGGATAATCTGCAGGATGCAGTTTATATTATTGTTACTAATAATGGTGTAGCAGGATCAGTAATATTGAACAATAAGATATACAGTGGTCTTTCGGGAAAATCGGGAGCATTTGGACATATTGTACTGGATCCAAACGGAAAAGAATGTTTTTGCGGAGGAAGAGGCTGTTGGTCAGCGTATTGTTCGCTTTACAATCTGATTGGAAATGAAGAAGATAAGCTACAGACATTTTTTGAAAAACTGGATGCAAAAGACCCGGAAAGCATGAAACGATGGGATGAGTACCTGACACATTTTGCACAGGCGGTGGGAAATATTTTTCTGAGCTATGATGCGGATATCATTATAGGAGGAGAACTTGCCTCCTACCTAGAGCCACGGCTGCAGGAATTGAAAGATAAGGTAAATGCTTATCCGGTTCTTGCAGAAGAAACACAGAAAATTTGTGTAGATGTGGACTCTGTGAATCCGATGGCAGAGGGAGCAGCCCTTACGTTTGTATCACAATTTTTGAATAACGAATTGGAAGGTTTTCGACTGGAAGATATACAGTAAAACAGCAGGGATCCATGAATGTGGACTCCCTGCTGTTTTAATTATGGGCTTTAGCCTGTTGAGGGCTTCGGAGTTTTTCGTGTTCCGAAAAATGGAGATGCCCGAAATAATAAACCACCTGCTATGCGGGTGGTGCAGTAAGTGCTTATAGCACAATCACCTTTCCGACGTATAATAGGGGTGTCCAAGCCACTACTATAGAAAGGAAAGGTGATTAAAATGGCCAATAAGACCAACGATTTAGCACACACAAAGTGGATGTGTAAGTACCATATCGTCTTCACTCCAAAGTATAGACGAAAAATAATTTATAATCAATACAAAGAAAGCATAAGAGATATTTTGAAACAGCTTTGTTTATACAAAGGAGTAGAGATTATAGAAGGGCATCTTATGCCCGATCACGTCCATATGTTAGTAAGCATACCGCCAAAATATAGTGTGTCACAATTTATGGGATACTTAAAAGGGAAAAGTGCATTAATGATTTTCGATAAGCACGCAAACCTAAATTATAAATTTGGAAATAGACATTTCTGGTCAGAAGGGTACTATGTAAGTACGGTAGGACTCAATGAGGCAACCATAAAAAAGTATATACAAGACCAGGAGAAGTACGATATCATGCAGGATAAACTCAGCGTGAAGGAGTACGAGGACCCCTTCAAGGGATAGCCGGTAGTACGAGCGCCCTTTGAAGGGCAGCGACGAGTCAAGGGCGTAGTGGCTTGAACGAAAAGTGAAAGCCAGCGTCTTTAGGCGCTGGCCGGTAACAGAGGCTTATAGCCTCAGAGCAAACCACCCGTTAGACGGGTGGTGGTGATTTAGAAAAACATTATGCTTCCGGTGCATGATGCAGCTCCAGTGCCAGATAAGAATTGTGGTATTCCTTGCAGTAGGTCACGTCCTTGTCGAACCATGCGGGAGGAACGAATGCTTCCGCAGCTTCCTTGCTGCCGAATTCGACCTCTGCCATGATCAAAGGGGCAAAGGGGGCATCGAAGACGTCCAGCTCGATAGTCAGGGAATAGTCCGAAGGCGGTGTGGGGAAGCCTTCCTTGAATCCGGGATGCTCTAGCGGGATCAGGTAGCGCCTCTTGGAGATCACGGTGCCGTCGACTTTTTCCCGCAGATGATAATAAGATTCTTCGTTCAGTGGAAGATTGCTCTCATCTCTTGCCATCATACCGCTGCCTTTGTAGGTAAGATAATACTCATTATCCTGTTTTCTGGCGCGGATGACGGGGTTATAATTCAGATAGACCTGCTCAATGTGATGAGAGGGATAACTTTCCAGATTGTCAGGTAGAGATTTCAGGGTAAATTTTCGCTCGATTTCCATGATGCAAATGCCTCGTTTCTGTAGTTGGGACTTAAAAATACTGCCTTCTTTAGTATAGCATGATACTTCCCGAAAATACAATGCATTTGTAACCTTGAGTTTCCGTAGTTTTATCCACAGACACACATATTTTCATATATTGTCATAAACAACTTTCAAAAAATGCTCAAAATATAAGGAATCCCTTTCCTTTTTGATGTAAAATTAAGTCACCACAACAAAACTGTACTAAACAAAAAAGAGGAGGATTCCCTCAATGTCATTAAGTTAAGATGACAAATCAAGATCTCAGTATTAGAAAATAATACTGGGGTCTTTTTTTATCAAAAACTTGACAGAAACACAAAAATGTGTGGCCGCTCTCGCTACTGATTATATTTAGAAGTTGCGAGAGCGGCCCTTGTAATTAAGTAAATCTTGATTACAAGGAGGTCACATATGAAACCCAAACAGATAAAACAAATTTTATTATCTGAAATAAAAAAAGTTTCAGATAGAGCAGATGAATTCTGTCTTAATCCTAGTAAGTGCTTCGTTAGAAAACGCAAACTATCATTTGAGACAGTTATACGAGGCATTATAGGGATGGAAAGTAAAAGCTTAACAAATGAACTAATCGATATGTTTGATTCATCACCTGAAATGACTTCAGCATCTGCCTTTGTACAGCAACGAAGTAAAATTAAACCAGATGCATTTAAAACTATTTTTGAAAGTTTCACCTCAAAAATCACTACTAAAAAATCTGATACGCTTCGTATCCTTGCAGTTGATGGCTCAGATGTTCAAATAGCTACGAATCCTGGCGATTCCACTTCCTATCATCCAGGAAGTAATGGACAAAAACCGTATAATCTCTTACATTTAAATGCTTTGTATGATTTAGAACATCATATTTATACAGATGCCGTTATTCAAGGTCACTTGAATTGGAATGAACATTCCGCACTTCAGGAAATGGTTGATAAATCAGATATTTCAAAGGCACTTGTTGTTGCTGATAGAGGTTATGAGTCATATAACAACATGGCACATATCCAAGAAAAAGGATGGTATTTTTTAATACGAATCAAGGATGGGAAAAATGGAATAAAGCAAGGCTTGGACTTACCTGATAGTGATGAATTTGACGAAAAAATAAACTTGCAATTAACACGAAAACAGACAAAAGAAACGAAAGAATTATTCAAAAGAAAAAACTACTATAAATTCGTACCAAGTACGACTTTCTTTGAGTATCTTCCTCTGAAATCAAAGAAAAATGATCCGGCAGTTTTTTACGAACTTAATTTCAGAATTGTTCGCTTCAAGGTGACGGATGAACTCTATGAAACGGTACTTACAAATTTAGATAAGGATGTATACCCACCTGAAAAACTAAGAGAATTGTATGCATCACGATGGGGTATTGAAACATCTTTTAGAGATTTAAAATATACTGTAGGAATGTTAGATTTTCATTCCAAAAAGGTGATGTGTATCCATCAAGAAATATACGCACATCTAATTATGTATAACTTTGCAGAAATGATTACCTCGCACATAGTCATTGAAAAGAAGCAAAGAAAATATACATATAAAGCCAATTTTTCGATTGCAGCTCACATGTGCAGATTATTCTATAGAGGAAAAGCCACATCACCCAATTTAGAAACCATTATAGCAAGACATATCATTCCTGTAAGGAATGATAGACATCGTAAAAGAAATCTTACGATCAAAGTCTTTCATGGTTTCCTATATAGAGTAGCATAAATTTACAAAAATGGAATCATTTTTTAGGCAGATGCAAATCTGTCTAATTAGCATGCTTAAAAATGCAAAATGGCAGGAAAGTACAAAACTTTCCTACCATTTTACTTTTGAGTCAACTATTGTACAATGTTAACTTAATGACATTGGCGATAAGCCTTCCGTATTTTAGTTCCGGGGACTAGCATTTTTTAGTGGACTATCTGTATATTTTTGGACTTTTTTGCACGAATGTGGAAAATAGCATTTTTATATGGTATCTTTAACAGTAGATTGGGCGGAATTCTGTCAGGGATTCCGGTTTGGGAGAGATACATATGCGTCATAAGGCTGAAAAAATGGGCAGAAACAGAGGCCAGGGGATCATTATAGGGTTTCTGGTGTTTGTCATTGCAGTCATTTCGATATGCACAATTATTTTTCGTTCCTATGTGCGGGAGTTTCATAAAGTAACAGAAAAGGAAAAATATGACCAGTATTATGTGATGATCACGGAGGATCGGAAGCCGGACTTCTGGCAGTCGGTATACCGCGGAGCCTATGAGCGGGGGCAGGCGGAAAATGTATATGTGGACCTGCTGGGGGAGCACTTGTCTCAGGAATATTCCAGATCCGACCTTATGCGGATCGCCATGACATCCGGTGTGGACGGTATTCTGGTGGAATCCGATGAAAGTGACGAGATGTCGGAGCTGATTGATGAGGCGGTAGACCGTGGAATTCCGGTAGTTACCCTGTATGGAGACAATACCCACAGTGCCAGATGCAGCTTTGTGGGTGTGGGAAGTTATAATCTGGGAAGAGAGTATGGAAGACAGGTGCTGAAACTGGCAGCGGCAGAGGATACAGAAGATCCGTTAAAGGTAGCGGTACTGATGAATGCTCACGCACTGAATTCTACCCAGAATATCGTGTGTTCCGGAATTCAGGATGCTCTGGAACAGGAGAAGCTTCAGGGATCGGAGATCCAGATGTCTCTGATCACGGTGGATGACACCAATACCTTCTCCGTCGAGGAGTCCATCCGGGATATTTTTATGGACCAGACTCTTCCGGATATTATCATCTGTCTGAACGAACTGAGTACGACCTGTGTCTACCAGGCTGTGGTGGATTACAACTGTGTGGGAGAGATCGCCATTCTCGGATATTATGACACGGATACTATATTAAAGGCCATCGAACGCAATGTCATCACAGCAACGATCTCCATTGACACGGAACAGATGGGGGCATTTTGTGTGGATGCGTTGCAGGAATATTACAATTACGGTTATACGAGCCAGTATTTTACGGCAGATGTTACCGTGATCGATCAGAGCAACGTGGAAGAGTATTTAGGCAAACAGGAAGAGGCAGAGTGAGGCGGGGTATGACAAAGAAATTTCGGCAGCTGTCTCTTCAGGCGAAGATGAGCAGCATTTTTATTCTGGTAAATCTGGTGGTGTTTGCGGTGACGGTAATTCTGATCCTTGGCATCAACAGCATGTCCTCTGAAATCGATATGGTCTATCAGGGAAATCTGCGGCTGAATGAACTGTCGGATGCCCTGACGGCAGTACAGGACAGCATGACAGAGTATCTGGATTCCAAGACCAGTGATTCCCTGGAGGAATTCTATCGCAGTGAACAGATTTATGCCCAGATGGTACAGGGGTTGAGTGATGACGTGACGGAAGCCGCCTTTCGACGGATGGAGCGTAGCATCCGGCATATGTCTGAGGAGTATCTGGATCTGGTGGGGCAGACCATCGAAGCCAAGAGAGGACGAAACGTGGAAAAATACAGGGTGCGCTATGAAAATGCCACCCAGATGTATGAGTACATAAATACTTATATATATAGTCTGAATAACGAACAGTTCCGCAGTAATTCCGAGAACTACAGCCGCCTGTCAGTGGCATTCCGCAGCTTTGAACTGTTCAGTGTCATTACCCTGACGATCGTGGCAGTGATCAGCGTGGCCATTGTGGTAAAACTGACGGGAGAAATCATCAGTCCGTTGAAGAGGCTCACGGTAATGGCCAATGAAGTGGCGGGTGAAAATTTTGATACGGAACTTCTGCCGGTGCAGTCGGAGGATGAGATCGGCGTGGTAACCGGAGCGTTCAACCAGATGGTTATCAGTATCAGACAATATCTGGAGAGACTGCGGCAGAGTATGGAGATCCAGCGTTCACTGATGGAGAAGGAACTTCTGATGGAATCCCATCTGAAGGATGCGCAGCTGAAATATCTGCAGGCGCAGATCAATCCCCATTTTCTGTTCAACACCCTCAATGCCGGAGCTCAGCTGGCGATGATGGAGGGGGCGGACCGAACCTATGATTATATACAGAATGTGGCGGATTTCTTCCGCTATAATGTGAAAAAGGGCAATGATATCGTCACGCTCCGGGAGGAACTGGAGTTGATCGATCATTATATTTATATCCTGAATGTCCGCTTTTCCGGAGATATTCATTATGAAAAGGAGATTTCGGAGGATCTGTTGGATTGTGCCGTGCCCAGCATGATCCTGCAGCCCATTGTGGAAAATTGTGTAAATCACGGTATCCGGGAGATGAGTGGAGAAGGACGGATCTGGCTGAAGGTGTATCACGGGGAAAAAGATACGCTGGTCATCAGTATCCGGGACAACGGCATCGGTATGGATGCGGAGATCATAGAGAAGCTGAAGAATGGAACCTACCATGAGGAGCGGCAGAGCTCCGGTTCCAACGGTATCGCCATGGGAAATGTCATAGCAAGACTGAAGCTGTTCACCCAGAACGACGATGTCATGACGATCCGCAGTGATGGCAGGAACCAGGGCACGGAAGTGATCCTGTATCTTCCGGTAAAGGAGAGAGAAAAAGCAGATGTATAAGATCATGTTGGCAGATGATGAAGGAATCGTGATCGATTCCCTGAAGTTCATTATTGAGAAAGAATTTAAGGATATCTGTGAAGTGCAGTATGCCAAAACCGGAAGGAGTGTCATCGAACTGGCGGAGAGCTTTCGACCGGACATTGCAGTCATGGATATCCAGATGCCGGGGATCAACGGCATCGATGCCATGAAAGAGATCCGCAGGACCAATAATCACACGGTGTTTATTGTGATGTCGGCCTATGATAAATTCGACTATGCCAAGGAAGCAATCAAGCTGGGAGTTATGGAGTATATCACCAAACCCATGGAGAAGACCAGGATCGTGAACGCTCTTCGCAAGGCCATGGAAAATATCGATGCCGAGCGTCTGAAGCGGAAAAATGAGCTGTTGATCAAGGAAAAGCTGGAGACAGTGGTTCCCATTATTGAAAGTGGACTGATCCACAATATTCTCCTGCAGGAGCATTTCAGGGAGGATATCGAGAATTACCGTTCCATTCTGGGGATTACGCGGCAGTATGCTTATATGATCGCGGTGGTCAGCGGTGACGAGCAGCAGGGCAATCATATGACGAACGCAGTGGGCAGCAGTGTCCGGATGCAGAAGCATTATCAGGAGGTAAGGGATTGTCTGAAGGAACACTTTGACTGTATCGTGGGAACGGTGATGGCCAATAAGCTGGCGGTGCTGGTTCCTTACGAAAAAGAAATAATGGATTACAACGAACGTATTGAACTGATCGAGAAAGCCAGGGAACTGGTGCGCTACATGCGCAAGCGTACGGATATCAGCTTCCGTATCGGCATCGGAGGACCGAAGGATTTTCTCATGGCATCAGAGTCCTATACCGAGGCGCTGAATGCACTGGTGGCATCCACGGGCAGTGTGGCTCATGTGGATGATCTGCCGATCCGCTGCGAATTTGCCGGAAACTATCCGGTGAAACTGGAGAAGAAGCTGTTTGCGGAGATTGAGGACGGAGACATCGATAATGCTTCGGCAACGGCAGCGGCATTTTTTGACTGGATGACGGACATCGGATCGGATTTGATGAACATGCGCCTGAAGATCCTGGAATTTGTGCTGTGGTCGGAACGCATTGCCTATGAGAAAGGCGGTATGACTTATCAATTGAACTCCCGGGCGGATTATCTGCCGCAGGTCATGGAGATGGCAGAGCCATCGGCCATGAAGACCTGGTTCCTGGAAAAGGTAAAAGAGTCTTGCCGCAATGTTTTGAACAAGAGAGAAGAGAAGTCCGGCAGTATCATTGAAATGGCCAAAAATTACATTAAGAATAATTACCACAAAGACATTTCCCTGGATGATGTATCCAGAGAGGTCAATATCAGCCCGTATTATTTCAGCAAGCTTTTCAAGGAAACCACGGGAGAGAATTTCATCGAATATCTGACGAATCTGCGAATGGATAAGGCAAAGGAACTGTTGGAGACCACGGAGTGCTCCATGAAGGAGATCTGCGTCAGAACGGGATATTCAGATCCGAATTATTTCAGCCGCAGCTTTAAAAAGAACGTGGGGGTCACTCCGACGGTCTATAAGGAGAATCGGGGAAAAATATATGAACAGGGCAGTGTGTAAAATGAAAAAAATGTGGAAATATGCAGCGGTTGTGCTTGTCTGTGTGCTGACACTCGGCGCCTGCGGTAATCTGGACAGCAGTAAAACGTCCGGGGATGCCGCACAGGACCGGAAGATCCAGATCGGCATGAGCTTCGATTCTTTTGTCATCGAGAGGTGGCAGACAGACCGGGATATCTTCGTATCCACAGCCAAGGAACTGGGGGCGGAGGTCAATGTACAGAATGCCAACGGGGATCTGGAACAGCAGAAGAAACAGATCAATTATTTCATTGATAAGGGAATGGACGTTATTGTCATCATCTGCATTGATTCCGAGGGGCTGGCAGAGCAGGTGCAAAAGGCGAAGGAAGCAGGGATTAAAGTCATCGCCTACGACCGAATGATCATGGATTCGGATATTGATCTGTATATCACTTTCGACAACGAGCGCGTCGGCACCATGATGGGAGAAGCACTGGTGGATAACGGGCTGTCTGGTGGAAAAGTGCTGATGCTGGGAGGTTCTGCGGTGGACAGCAACGTGGCTATGGTAGAGAAAGGATTCCGGAAGGTGATGGAGGATCATCAGGTGACAATCCTGGATTCCATGCATGCGGACGGATGGAAAGCGGAGCTCGCAGCGGCCTATGTCTATGACCATATGGATGTTGTCTCGGAAGCGGATGCCATCATGTGTGGCAACGATGATCTGGCCAGTAAGGTGGTGCATGCCCTGAAGGAAAAGAGGATGGCGGGAGACATCATGGTCGTTGGGCAGGATGCCGATCTGGAAGCCTGTCAGCGGATCGTAGAAGGAACACAGGTCATGACGGTTTATAAGCCAGTGGAGAAGCTGGCCCAGAAGGCTGCGGAATGTGCCGTGCTTCTGGCAGAAGGAAAGGAGCTTCCAGAAGAGACTATGACGATAGAAAGCGGAAACTATCAGGTGCCCTATATCGGACTGGAACCCATCAGCGTGGATAAGACCAATATCAATGATGTGATCATAGGCAGTGGATTCCATCTGAAGGAAGATGTCTATCTGAATGTCCCTGCCGAAATGCCCTGACGGGATCGTGAACGCAGAAAACTAGGAACAGGAAAAATTTGGTAAGATAGCTGTGCTTGCAGACAAAATATTGCTAGCACAGCTTATTTTTGACTTCCGGACAGCACAGAAAAGTGCAGAAGGTCATAAAATCATGCTATTTGATCTATGGTATTCTCTACTTGTCAACAAAAACAAACCAAACAAGGGAGGTTACTTTTTATGAGGAAGAAATTATTAAGCACACTTCTGGCAACAGCCATGGCTGTTACAATGCTTGCAGGATGTGGATCCAATGGGGGACAGCAGGCAACCACACCGGCAACGGACAATAAGACGGAGACTTCCGCAGAAGCAAAGACGGAGACTTCCGCAGAAGCAAAGACAGAGACTTCTGGTGCAACAGGCGGCGGTAAGGTCGGTGTAGCAATGCCCACCAAGGATCTGCAGAGATGGAATCAGGATGGTAGCAACATGCAGGCTCAGCTGGAGGCAGCAGGCTATGATGTAGATCTGCAGTACGCATCTAACGATATTCCCACACAGGTATCCCAGATCGAGAATATGATCAACTCCGGCTGCGAACTTCTGGTCATCGCATCCATCGACGGTGACTCTCTTGGAACCGTTCTGGAGCAGGCAAAGGAAAAAGACATTCCGGTTATCGCATATGACCGTTTGATCATGAACTCCGATGCAGTTACTTATTACGCAACCTTCGATAACTACATGGTAGGTACGAAACAGGGTGAATACATCAGAGATCAGTTGGATCTGGACAATGCAGCAGGACCTTTCAATATCGAGCTGGTAACCGGTGATCCCGGTGACAACAACGCAAGATTCTTCTTCGGTGGTGCCATGGATGTGCTGCAGCCCTACATTGACGCAGGTAAGCTGGTAGTAAAATCCGGACAGACCGATTTCGAAACCGTTGCAACCGCTAACTGGTCTACTGAGACCGCACAGTCCAGAATGGACGCTATCATTTCCGCTAACTATGCAGACGGAACTAAGCTGGATGCCGTTCTGTGCTCCAACGACTCCACTGCACTGGGTGTAACTAACTCTCTGGAAGCTAACTACACCGGCGAGTGGCCTATCATTACCGGTCAGGACTGCGATAAGCCCAACGTTAAGAACATGATCTCCGGTAAGCAGTCCATGTCCATCTTCAAGGATACCCGTACTCTGGCATCCAAGGTTGTAGAGATGGTAGACGCTGTTATGAAGGGCGGCGAGGCACCTGTCAACGATACCACAACTTACGACAATGGTACCGGCGTTATTCCTTCCTATCTGTGTGAGCCCGTATTCGCTGATGCAAGCAACTACAAAGAACTGCTCATCGATTCCGGTTACTATACAGAGGCAGATTTACAGTAATTTATAATAACACGGATCTGTAAGGATCCTTACGGCAGGCGGGCGTTTCCCGCCTGCTGTATTCATGGGTAAAGCAAGAATAAGATTTTAAATGTTTGATTAGATAATGTGGAAACAAGACTTGGGAGGGATACCATTGGCAAAGATATTACTGGAAATGAAAAATATAACCAAAACATTCCCCGGTGTAAAAGCACTTGACAATGTAAACCTGCAGGTGGAAGAAGGAGAGATCCATGCCCTTGTAGGCGAGAACGGCGCAGGAAAGTCCACACTTATGAATGTACTGAGCGGTATTTATCCGTACGGATCTTATGAAGGCGATATCATCTATAATGGTGAGATCTGCAAATTCGACAAGATCAAGGACAGTGAGGAAAAAGGTATCGTTATTATTCATCAGGAACTTGCGCTGATCCCCTATATGACCATCGGGGAGAATATGTTCCTTGGCAATGAACGGGGACATAAGTACAAAATCAACTGGAATGAAACCAATGCCAGGGCGGCGGAACTGTTAAAGACCGTAGGCCTGAAGGAAGGCCCCCAGACATTGATAAAAGATATCGGTGTAGGTAAGCAGCAGCTGGTAGAGATTGCAAAGGCGTTGGCAAAGAACGCTAAATTGCTGATTCTGGATGAGCCTACAGCATCTTTAAACGAGACAGATTCCAAAGCACTGTTAGATTTGATGCTGGAACTCAAGAAAAAGGGAATGACATCCATCATCATCTCTCATAAGCTGAATGAGATTTCTTATGTGGCAGATAAGATCACAGTCATTCGTGACGGATCTACCATCGAAACGCTTGTGAAGGGAAAAGATGATATTACCGAGAGCCGGATCATCAAAGGAATGGTAGGAAGAGAGATCGCTGACCGATTCCCGAAGAGAGAGCCGAAGATCGGAGAGGTCCTGATGGAAGTAAAAGACTGGACGGTACATCATCCGCTGTACTCAGACCGTAAGGTAGTGGATAACGTTAACCTCAATGTCAGAAAAGGCGAAGTAGTAGGTATCTCTGGACTGATGGGTGCGGGCCGTACGGAACTGGCAATGAGCCTGTTCGGAAAAAGCTATGGCTCCAATATCAGCGGCGAACTGTATATCAACGGCAAAAAAGTACAGCTGAATACTGTACAGGAAGCCATCAAAAATCATCTGGCATATGTGACGGAGGATCGAAAGGGCAACGGACTGATTCTGAGCAACCCGATCAAGATTAATACAACTCTGGCAAATCTGGATGCCATCAGCAGACATACTGTTATTGATAAAGACAAAGAGTACAATGTGGCGGTAGACTACAAGAACAAACTGAATACGAAATGTCCAACTGTGGAGCAGAATGTAGGAAACTTAAGCGGCGGTAATCAACAGAAGGTACTTTTGGCAAAATGGATGTTCACAGATCCGGATATCCTGATCCTGGATGAGCCGACGAGAGGTATTGATGTTGGTGCAAAATACGAAATCTACTGCATCATTAACCAACTGGTGGCAGAAGGAAAATCGGTTCTCATGATCTCCTCGGAGCTGCCTGAGATCCTTGGCATGTGTGACCGGATCTATGTAATGAACGAAGGAAAAATAGTAGGAGAACTGGCGGGCAGTGAGGCAACACAGGAGCTTATCATGTCCAAGATATTATCAGCCGGTAAGAAAGGAGCATTGGCATGAATAAAACAAAGGGCCTCGATTTTATAAAAAGATATACCATGATCCTCGTACTGATCGTGGTTACGGCATTTTTTGCATGGAGAACCGGAGGAGCAATCCTGCTTCCCATGAATGTCAGCAGTCTGATCTCGCAGAACGCATATGTGTTTATTCTGGCAACCGGTATGCTGTTATGTATCCTGACCGGCGGTAACATCGATCTGTCCGTTGGATCTGTTGTATGTTTCGTCGGTGCCATCGGAGCGGTACTCATGGTCAACATGAAAATGAACATGTGGCTGGCTATTCTGATCATGTTTGCTATCGGTACACTGATCGGTGCTTTCCAGGGTTTCTGGATCGCTTATGTGAGAATCCCGCCTTTCATCGTGACATTGGCCGGCATGCTGGCTTTTCGAGGATTAAGCAACGTAGTCCTGCAGGGTATGACCGTATCCATTAAGGACTGCACTACATTCGTAAATCTGTTCGGTGGCGGTGCTGACTGTTATATTCCCGATTTCTTCGGTAATGGTCCCATCAATCTGACCTGTGTATTTGCCGGTGTGATCGCTGCAGTGATCTTTGCAGTGTTACAGCTGAAGAATAGAGCCGACAAGGTGAAAAAAGGATACGAAGCTCCCAGCATGGGTTCCACGATCGGCAAAATCGTAGTGATCGCTGCAGTGATCCTGGCATTCAGCTATCGTCTGGCACAGCACAAAGGTATTCCCAGCGTATTGATCTGGGTACTGATTGTTATCATGGTATATGGTTACATCACTTCCAACACTACTGTGGGACGTTATTTCTACGCAGTGGGCGGTAATGAGAAGGCCACCAAATTATCCGGTATCAATACCAACAAGGTTTATTTCCTGGCTTATATGAACATGGGATTCTTGGCAGCGTTAGCTGGTATGGTAACCATTGCACGTATGACTTCCGCACAGCCGACATACGGACAGAACTATGAAATGGATGCCATCGGTTCCTGCTTCATCGGCGGTGCTTCCGCATACGGCGGAACCGGAACTGTACCCGGAGTTATCGTAGGTGCTGTACTGATGGGTGTTATTAACCTGGGTATGTCTTTGATGGGTGTCGATCAGAATATGCAGAAGGTAGTCAAGGGTCTGGTACTTCTGGCAGCAGTTATCTTCGATGTTGTATCCAAACGTGGTGGAAAATTAATTGCCAAGAATTAATTTCTACATATCTAATCAAAAGGGCCCGGTGCATATGCGCTGCAGGCCCTTTTGATGGTATTGGGCGGAGGAGAAGAGCATGAATAAGGGAAAAGAACGGAAGAAGCGGGAAGGAAAGCAGAAAAAAGGAGTCGGGATCGGAGTCAAGATCGTGACGCTTTTACTGCTGCTGGCAGTTGCTGCACTCAGCTGTATGGGAGTGCTGGTGCAGACACTGCAATCGGTCATTGTAAC
This sequence comes from Clostridium sp. AF34-10BH, assembly GCF_003478095.1. Classification (NCBI taxonomy): domain Bacteria; kingdom Bacillati; phylum Bacillota; class Clostridia; order Eubacteriales; family Clostridiaceae; genus Clostridium; species Clostridium sp. AF34-10BH. The sequence continues at coordinate 54,979 of NZ_QUEC01000008.1, read as the reverse complement.
CAACGATGAAATCGTGGCCGGTCAGGTGGCTGAACAGGAGAAAATCTCGGAGCTTTCCAGACAGTTTACTTACATTAACGGGCAGGTGCTGACCCATGTCATGACCACCAACAGTGTGACAATGGATAATTTGTCGGATAAGATCCTGCAGGAGATCACTGATATGGAACAACAGATGACGGAGTTCGAAGGACTGCTGTCTGAGGGGGATGCCCGGAGAGAGGCGTTTGACAGTGCTTCTGCGGAACTGGCAAAATACAAAAAGACCGTGGAGAGTCTGCTGGTCACCAGTGCAGAGAATAAGACGCAGGCCTATGTGTCCGCCACATCGAATCTGCCGATGTTCAATGAACATATTGAAAGTTATATGAATCAGATGCTGGAGATCACCGGAGAGCAGATGGCACAGGCACAGGGACAGATGGAGCAGCGTGCGGCCAGAGTGCCCATGATTGTGGCGGTGGCAAGTCTGGTACTGCTTGCAGTAGTCGTGGTGATCATGCTGGGATTGCGGATCTGGGTCATCGGTCCGGTGAAATATGCTACGAGGCAGGTGGATGAACTGGTGGAGGGCATTCGCAATAACAGAGGTGACATCACCAGACGGATCCGGGTGAAATCGGGGGATGAAGTCGGCAGATTATCCATGGCCATCAATGATCTGGTGGCGCAGATGCAGACCATCATAAGGGCGATTACCGAGAGCTGCGGACATATGGAGGAAAAACAGACCGGTATTATCTCCAATGTGGAAAAGGTAAATGCCACCGCGGAGGACACCACCCAGAAGCTGGGAGTGATGGCTGGTGGCATGCAGTCTGTCACGGAGGCTATCGGAGGGGTGCAACAGGATACCGGGGTGCTGGATACCACGGTGGAGAACATGCTGGAGGTGGCACAGGATGGACGCAATTATGCGGCGGATATCAAGGATAGGGCCGGAAAAATGAAGGCAACGGCGGTGGCGAGTAAGCAGGAGGCAACCCGGGTGATGAAGGAGATCGACACGGCAATGACGGAGTCCATCGCCAACAGCAGGCAGATCCACAAGATCACGGAACTGACGGAAGAAATCCTGGGAATTGCTGGAACAACGAATCTGCTGGCACTGAATGCGTCTATCGAGGCTGCCAGAGCAGGAGAAGCAGGCCGGGGATTCGCAGTCGTGGCGGAGGAGATCCGCAAGCTCGCAGACAGCTCCAGAGAGTCAGCCAATAATATCCAGGAGATAAGTAACCGGGTAGTGGAAAGCGTGGAAGAACTTTCCGAAAATGCTACAAAACTTTTGGATTTTATGAATACCAGAGTCATGAGAGATTACGATGCTCTGGAGGATACGGGCACAAATTATCATGAGGCTGCGGATCATGTGGATGAGATGATGAATGAATTCCGACAGAAGATCGATGAACTGTTGTCGGTACTGCAGAATGTCAATAGTGCTAACTCACAGATGGAAGCAACCGTGGAGGACAGTACGGAAAAGCTGGCGGTGGTAAAGAACAACAACCGGGGATTACAGCAGGAGATGAAGGATATTTCCTATGCGGTGGATGATCTGACCGGTGCAGTGGGACAGTTGAAAGAAAGTATCCGCTGTTTTACAGTGGTATAGACAGAAAAAATAAAATGCACGGGATTCCCGATGGGGAATTACCGTGCATTTTGAATGACTGCAGTTACATTTTAGGAATTTTCCGGAGCGTGATGCAGCTCCAGAGCCAGATAGGAATTGTGGTATTCCTTGCAGTAGGTGACATCTTTGTCAAACCATGCGGGAGGGACGAAAGCCTCTGCTGCTTCTTTACTTCCAAACTCCACTTCTGCCATGATCAGAGGGGCGAAGGGGGCATCAAAAACATCCAGCTCGATGGTCAGGGAATAATCTGCCGGAGGAGTGGGAAAGCCTTCTTTGAATCCGGGATGCTCCAGAGGGATCAGATAGCGTCTTTTGGAGATTACGCTGCCATCGGCTTTTTCCCGTAAATGATAATAAGATGCCTCGTTCAGCGGAAGATTGCTCTCATCTCTGGCCATCATGCCGCTGCCTTTGTAAGTGAGATAATATTCATCATCCTGTTTTCTGGCTCTGACCACAGGATTATAATTCAGATATACCTGCTCGATATGATGAGAAGGATAGCTTTCCAGATTGTCGGGTAAGGATTTCAGGGTAAACTTTCGCTCGATTTCCATAATACTAATGCCTCGCTTCTGTAATTAAGACTTAAAAACACTTCTTTAGTATAACATGATTTTCCTTGAAAATACAGTGAAATCTGCAAATATCTGCCCCTGGGAATTGAATTACGCTTCCAAATTGTGTATACTAATCATAACTGTGCAAAGTCAGAGTATATGACTTGCAAATGAGACAGAAAACAAAACGGAAAGCGAGGGAAAACCATGAGTAAGATAGCGATTTTTCTGGCAAATGGGTTTGAGGAAATAGAAGGTCTGACGGTAGTGGATATCTGCCGCAGATGTGGACTGACCATTGATATGGTGTCCATTACGGAAGAAAAACAGGTGATGGGATCACATAAGATTCCGGTGACTGCGGATATGACATTGTCCCAGGTGAATTTTGAGGAATATGATTGTCTGGTATTGCCCGGTGGCGGACAGGGAACGAAGAATCTGGAGGCCTGTGAGCCCCTGATGCAGCAGATCGATGCTTTTTATGCATCGGGAAAATACATTGCGGCAATCTGTGCGGCTCCCAGTATCTTCGGACACAGAGGAATCCTGAAGGGAAAGAGAGCATGCGCCTATCCCTGCTTCGAGGATCATCTGGAAGGTGCGGCTGTGACTGCAGGCCCCGTGGAAGTGAACGGTAACGTGATCACTTCCCGCGGAATGGGGACTTCCATCCCCTTCGGACTGGCGATCGCCGGTGTATTCTGTGGACAGGATAAGGCAGATGCCTGCGCCCACGCTATTGTATTTCAGCCGTAAGCAGCTGAAGAGAAAGACGAGGACAAAGAATGAAAAAAGCATTAATTACAGGAATTACCGGACAGGACGGCTCTTATCTGGCAGAGTTCCTGCTGGAAAAAGGATATGAAGTGCATGGACTGATCCGCAGATCTTCCATCAGCAATACCGGTCGTATCGACCATCTGATCCGGGAGGATAAGATCGTTCTCCACGGTGGAGATATGACGGATTCTACCAGTCTGGTACGTATCATCGGAGAAGTCAGACCGGATGAGATCTACAATCTGGGAGCGCAGAGCCATGTACAGGTAAGCTTTGAGGCACCGGAATATGCCGGAGATGTAGATGCACTGGGCGTGCTGCGGATTCTGGAGGCTGTGCGTATGGTGGGACTGGCCGAGACCTGCCGTATTTATCAGGCATCCACATCCGAACTCTATGGCCGAGTGGAAGAAGTGCCTCAGAATGAGAACACCCCGTTCCATCCCTACAGCCCCTATGCGGTGGCAAAACAGTACGGCTTCTGGATCGTGAAGGAATACAGAGAAGCGTATAATATGTTCGCAGTCAACGGCATTCTGTTCAACCATGAATCCGAGCGCCGGGGAGAGACTTTCGTTACCCGTAAGATCACACTGGCAGCCGGCAGAATCGCCTGCGGTATCCAGGATAAACTCTATCTGGGCAATCTGGATTCCAAGAGAGACTGGGGCTATGCGAAGGACTATGTGGAATGCATGTGGCTGATGCTGCAGCATGACAAGCCGGAGGACTTCGTTATTGCCACCGGTGTACAGCATACCGTAAGAGAATTTACCACACTGGCATTCCATTATGTGGGAATCGAACTGGAATGGCAGGGCAGCGGTATCCATGAAAAAGGAATCAACAAGGCCAACGGCAAGGTGGTGGTGGAGGTCAGCGAGGCCTTTTACCGTCCCACGGATGTGGTCAATCTGTGGGGAGATCCGACGAAGGCCCGCACGGTGCTGGGATGGAATCCCCAGAGAACCAGCTACGAGGAACTGTGCCGTCTGATGGCAGAGCACGATCTGAAGCTGGCAAAGGCTGAAGCGGTAGTGTTGAAGGAAACCGCGGAATAACAGGAGAAATAAAGAGAGGAAGTACTGTAATATCATGGAAAAAGACGCAAAAATATATGTAGCCGGCCACAAGGGTATGGTAGGAAGTGCTATTTGTAGAGCACTCCAGAGAAAAGGATATACCAATATCATCACCCGCAGCCATAAGGAACTGGATCTGTGCAGACAGGTTGCCGTGGAGGAATTTTTTTCCAGGGAGAAGCCGGACTATGTGTTCCTGGCCGCAGCCAAGGTGGGCGGCATCATGGCCAACAGTGAGGCACTGGCGGATTTCATGTATGAAAATATGATCTTGGAGATGAATGTGATCCATGCGGCATGGCAGAACAACTGCAAGAAGCTGATGTTTTTGGGCAGCAGCTGTATCTATCCCCGTATGGCACCGCAGCCTATGAAGGAGAGCTGCCTGTTGACTTCTGAGCTGGAGAAAACCAATGAGGCATATGCACTGGCGAAGATCTCCGGACTGAAATACTGCGAGTTCCTGAACAGACAGTACGGAACCGATTATATCAGTGTCATGCCCACGAATCTGTACGGGCCCAACGACAATTATCATCCCACCCACAGCCATGTGCTTCCGGCGCTGATCCGCCGCTTCCATGAGGCAAAAGTATCCGGCGCAAAGGAAGTAGTCTGCTGGGGAACAGGAACCCCACTGCGGGAATTTCTCTATGTGGATGATCTGGCAGATGCCTGCGTGTATCTGATGAATACCTACAGCGGCGATGAGACAGTGAATCTGGGAACCGGCAAGGAACTGACCATCCGGGAACTGACGGAACTGGTAGCGAAGGTAGTAGGTTATACTGGGGAGATCAAATGGGATCCCAGCAAGCCGGATGGAACTCCCAGAAAGCTTCTGGATGTCAGCAAACTGGAAAGCCTGGGCTACCATTATACGACGGAGCTGGAAGAAGGTATCCGTCTGACTTATGAGGATTTCCTCAATAATCCCATGCGTGCGGAACGCTAATGGTTCCGGGCACGAACAGCGCAGGCAGACAGACGGCCCGGGAAAGGATGAAGTGAACAGAATGAATGATTTTCGGAAGACAGCACAGGAGATGCTGGAATTTATAAGAATAAGTCCTACCTGTTTTCATGCAGTGGCCAATATCGGAAGGATGCTGGAGGCAGCAGGCTTTCAGCAGTTACAGGAAAAGGAAGAATGGAAACTGGAAAAGGGCGGACGGTATTATACGGAGCGCAATGATTCTTCCGTTATTGCGTTTGTGATTCCGGAAAAGGAGGTCGGCATCAGGGGCTTTCATATGGCAGCAGCCCACAGTGATTCCCCCTGCTTTAAGATCAAAGAGAAGCCGGAATTGACCGTGGAGGAGCATTATCTGCGTCTGAACACCGAAAAATACGGCGGCATGATCTTGTCCACCTGGTTGGACAGACCACTCTCCGTCGCTGGCAGACTGGCTGTGAAGAACGGGAACGGTATCGAGGGCAGACTGGTGAATATCGACAGAGATCTCTGTGTGATCCCCAATGTGGCCATCCATATGAACCGGGAAATGAACAAGGGTGTGGAGTACAATCCCCAGGTGGATCTGCTGCCTTTGCTTGCGGACGTATCATTTGACGAATATGATACACATACTACATACGATGCACAGACCGCATCGGAGAATGCGGAGGAACAGCCGGAAACAGTAGAGAAGCCCACACTGGCAGCGCTGGCAGCAGAAGCGGCAGGCGTGGATGCTGAGACGATTCTCGGAGAAGACCTGTTCCTGTACACCAGACAGGAAGGAAAAATGATAGGAGCAAAGGGAGAATTCGTGTTGTCTCCCAGACTGGATGATCTGCAGAGCGCTTTTGCCCTGACGAAAGCATTTACGGAGAGTACTCCGGCAGAGTATATCAATGTCTGTGCGGTGTTCGATAATGAAGAGGTGGGAAGCGGTACCAGACAGGGTGCAGATTCCACTTTTCTGGAAGATATTTTACAGCGGATCGCGGAAGGATTGCAGGCGGATCACAGCAGCTATCTGCGCTGGGTGGCAGACAGCTTCCTGATCTCTGCGGATAATGCCCATGCGGTACATCCCAACCATCCCGAAAAAGCAGATCCTGCCAACCGCCCGTATCTAAACGGCGGAATCGTCATTAAATATCATGGCAGCCAGAAATACACCACTGACGGTATTTCGGCAGCAAAGATGAAGGATTACTGCGAACGGGCGAAGGTACCTTACCAGACTTATGCCAACCGCTCCGACATTGCGGGAGGTTCCACTCTCGGCAATATTTCCACCGCACATGTATCAGTGTCCAGCGTGGATATCGGACTGCCTCAGCTGGCCATGCATTCCGCTGTGGAGACAGCAGGTATGAAGGATACGGAATATGCGGTCCGGGTGCTGAAGGAATTCTGGGGCGAATGATTTTGGCAGCGGGAATTCTTAAAAAAGTATAAAAAGCGTGGAAGCACTTGAAAGTTCTGCACGAAAAGTGCATATTTAGGATACAGGAAAAGATACAAAAAAGATACGAAAGAAGGCTGAAGTTATGTTTGAAATGAAACCGGAATACTATATTGGAATTGACATGATCGATCAGGAGCATAAACAGTTGTTTGACTATGCCAGTGAAGCATACGAACTGCTGCAGGAAGAGTTTACACCGGACAAGTATGACAAGATTGATGCAATTCTGGAAAAACTGCGTGATTATACCGTAAAACATTTTTCAGATGAAGAAGCGTATATGGAATCCATCCAGTACAAAAAGATTTTTACCCAGAAGATCCAGCATCAGGAATTTATCAAGAAACTGGATGAATTTATTGATCAGCATGAGAAAGATGAAGGGAATCAGGATGAGCAGATCATGGATATTCTGAACTACCTGACGGACTGGCTGATCAACCATATCCTTCATGTGGATGGACAGATTCCGAAAGAGGCGTAAGACCTGACTTTTCCGGAATGATTTCCCACATGGGACATAAGATGTAAGAAGCGGAAGTAATGGGGAGTGCCCATGGACCAGAAACTGGAAAACATCCTGAATCTTGCATTGGAGACCCCGGAGGAAGAACGGGAACAGACGGAAAGTCTGAATGTCGGTTACAGTGCGGAGAGTCGCAGCTGGGAGCTGATCGTAAAATATCATGGCAGTCTGGACGGACTGCGGGAACAGAATATTGTGGTGGAAGAGCTGATTGCCGGATATGCGATCCTTACGGTACCGGAGACACTGGTAGATACCGTATCGGAGACTCCGGAGATCGAGTATGTGGAGAAGCCTAAGCGGTTTTACTATCAGCAGACAGATCCGGACGGCGCATCCTGCTTTCCACCGGTGACAAGAAGAACGCCTTTTCTGAATGGAAGGGGCGTTCTTTTGGCTGTATTGGATTCCGGGATCACCTGGGATCTGGAGGTGTTCCGCAAGGCAGATGGCAGTACGAGGATACGGTATCTATGGGATCAGACGATACCATGGGATCAGACAATTCCGGGAAAGCAGGCCGCATCACGGGAGCAGGAGACGCTGCGGAATCCGACATTGCCACAGAATCAGATAGCGCCGGAGGAAACGGGCGATACGGGATATGGGAGGACACCGGATGGATTTCCCATCGGGACTGAATATACGGAGGAGGAAATCAACCGGGCACTGAACAGCAGTGTTCTGGAACGGTACGGCCTGATCCCCAGCAGGGATCTGACCGGCCACGGAACGGCAGTGGCAGGGATTGCCGCCGGGAGAAGTGCGGACGGTCTCTATACCGGGGCAGCCCCGGAGGCGGAACTGATCATCGTGAAACTGGGACTTCCCAGGGAGGAAGGTTTTCCCCGGACCACGGAGATTATGAGAGGCGTTACTTATGCGCTGCGGAAAGCCAGACAGTTAAATATGCCTCTTGTCATCAATTTGAGCTTCGGCAACAGCTACGGTTCCCACGATGGAAGTTCTCTGCTGGAGAGGTTCCTGGACAATGCTTCGGAGATCGGCAGGACGGTGATATGCGTGGGCAGCGGCAACGAAGGAGCCGCCAGAGGACATTTTGCCGGCAATATAACAAGGGACGGCCGCGTGGAACTGGCTGTGGGCAATTATGAGAGAAACCTGAACATACAGCTATGGAAAAATTACAGCGATGTGTTCCGGATAAGACTGCAGGCCCCGGGAGGTGAGAAAGCAGAATTGTCCACAAATATCCAGGGAGGAAAATACACGCTGGAATTGGAACAGACTAGAATACTGGTTTATCTGGGAGAGCCTCTGCCCTATGCGGTGGCACAGGAAATCTATCTGGACATGATCCCGGCAGAGGGAAGCTACATCAATGCAGGGATCTGGACAATCCGGCTGGAACCGGTAGTGACCGTGACAGGACAATATTATCTGTATCTCCCAGCGGGAAGCGGAATCGGGGAGAGTACCGGATTCTACCGTGCCACACCCCAGGTGACACTGACCATTCCGTCTACCGCAGCCAAGGTGATCACCGTGGGAGCCTATGACCAGGTCTATGATACCTATGCCGATTTCTCCGGCAGAGGCTATGCGGATAGCACAAGAACCATTGGTGTGGCTGCTGCGGGACTGACCAAGCCGGATCTTGTGGCTCCCGGTGTGAATATCCAGGCTCCGAATGTCTACGGCAGTTTTACTCCCGTGACCGGCACCTCCTTCGCAGCGCCCATTGTTAGTGGTGCGGCAGCGCTTTTGATGGAATGGGGGATCGTGCAGGGGAATGATCCCTTCCTCTACGGAGAAAAGGTCAAAGCCTGTCTCAGAAAAGGCGCAAGACCCCTGCGGGGAGAGACAGAATACCCCAATGACCGGGTGGGATATGGGAAACTGTGCGTGGCGGATAGCTTTCCTGAAAATCAGCACAATTAGAAAAAATGGAAACAGTTCCGGAAGCGGATCCTTGCAAAATAGCTTAAATAACTTCAGAAAAACCTGCCCTTTTGTAACTATTGTATAGAAATAAAAAGGGAATTTGTGTAAAAAGGTGCATTGAAAGCCACATCTTAAGATGCTACTATAAACATGAACAATCGTTTGCGCATAAAATGGCAATAAAATGATATGAAAAAAACGGATTGCGCAAAGGATGGGGAGAATAGTGTGTCTGCAATCCAAGGATTGCAGGTCACGGAAAGGCGTGACTTGATATGAACAATCATTCAGAGAATGACAAGGCGATGACGATTCATGATGTAGCGAGAGAACTGGGGGTGTCTGCCAGCACGGTTTCCAGGGCAATCTCAGGGAAAGGCCGTATTGGGGCCGCTACCAGAGACCGGATTCTCGACTACATAGAAGAACATGGCTTTTATCCCAATGCGGCAGCACAGAGCCTGGCACAGTCCAGGACCAATAATATCGCAATTATCCTGCCGGAGGTCAATACCCTGGTGGATATCCCCTTTTTCCATACCTGTATGTACGGTGTGGAAGAGGTGGCGCAGGCCAATGACTACGATATTATCGTGGTGACGACGAATGGAAACGATACCAGACCGCTGGAGCGGCTGATCAAAAACCGGAAAGTGGACGGAATGATCCTTACCAGGACCTATGAGAACGATAAATATGTAAAATTCCTGAAACAGAAGCAGATTCCTTTCGTTGCAGTGGGAAAAATCCCTGACGATGATGTGGTACAGGTGGACCACGACAATGTGGGAGCCTGCAGAGAACTGGTGACGGTACTGTTTGCCAAGGGCATACAGAATATTGCATATCTGGGCAGTGATATGGATCAGATGGTCAACCGTTGCAGATATCAGGGCTATGAGGAAGCTTACCGCAAAGGCAAACGCAAGCTGAATCCGGATCTGGTCTACACGGACTTGAGCAGCAAGGCTATGGTGGAAAAGGCCGTGGAAGAGCTGAAAAAGAGCGGTGTGGAGTGTATTTTGTGCCAGGATGACTACATCTGCGATGAGGTGGTAAGAAAGCTTTCTCACATGGGTGTGCGGATCCCGGATCAGATGAAAGTGGCATCCTGCCATTACAGTCGTATTCTGGAAAATTATCCGATTACCATAACCTCGCTGAAATTCAATATCACAGAGCTGGGCAGAAGATCCTGCCAGGTGCTGCTGGACATGATTCACGGGAAAACGGTTCCGGACAAGACACTTCTGGACTATGAAATCATCCTGAAAGAGTCCACGAAGGGCTGATCTTGAAATGACAAGACATAATTTAGAAAAACGTTTTCCAAAAAAACTTCAAAATACAAGGGTAAAAATTGAATTTTTGAAGAAATTGGATATACAGAAAACCCAGTAAAATCAATGGTTTCAAAACGCACTTGTACAAAGTGCACAATTTTAGATCTCAATATCAGTCATTATTATAAATTGACAACATAAGGAAATGTTGCTAAACTATTATTGTAGACAAGCGGTTGCGCAATACGCACAAACTTGCAAAACAAAACAGGAGGATAACAAAATGAAAAAGTTAGTCGCTTTAGCAATGTCACTGACTATGGCATTCTCTCTGGTAGCTTGTGGAAACTCTGATGCTTCTGCAAATGCCGGAACAGATACCACAGCAACTTCTGCAGCAGCAACCACCACCGAGGCTGCACAGCAGACCGCTCCCGCTGAGAAGCAGGACGTTACCCTGAGAATCTGGGGTGCTGAGGAAGATCAGACCATGTTACAGGGCATGATCGATTCCTTCAAGGAGCATTATGCAGATTATGCAAACTTCGATATCCAGCTTGGTACCGAATCCGAGTCCACAGCTAAGGATACTGTTTTAGCCGATATTGAGGCTGCTGCTGATGTGTATGCTTTCGCATCTGATCAGCTGATCGATCTGGTAAATGCAGGTGCCCTGCAGTCCGTTGATGAAATGGATGCAGCTCTGGAAGCTTATGCAGGCAAGAGCGTAGCTGATGTTAAGAGCGCAAATGCTCCCGGTTCTGTAGATGCAGCAACCAAGGACGGCACACTGTATGCATTCCCTATGAGTGCTGATAACGGTTATTTCTTATATTACAATTCCACTTTAGTAACTCCCGAAGATGCACAGAGCTGGGATACCTTACTTGCAGCAGCTGATAAGGCTGGCAAGAAGGTTGGTATGACTCTTGCTTCCGGTTGGTATAACGCTTCCTTCTTCTATGGTGCAGGCTTCACTACCGCACTGAATGATGACGGCAGCACTGCTATGGACTGGAACGGCACCAGCGCTGATGGCGTTACCGGTGTACAGGTGGTACAGGCTATGCTGAACATCACCGGCAACAGCGCATTCCTTCCGATCGCTGATGGTGACGTATCTAACCAGATCGCTTCCGGTGATCTGTGTGCAGTAGTTTCCGGTACCTGGGATGCAGCTGCAGCTCAGACCGCTTTTGGTGATGGCTACGCAGCTACCAAGCTTCCTACCTATACCTGTGGCGACAAGCAGATCCAGCAGGGCTCTGTAGCAGGCTTCAAACTGGTAGGTGTTAACAAGTATTCTGCAAATGCAGGATGGGCAACTCTGCTGGCTGACTGGATCACCAACGAAGACAACCAGGCAGTACGTTTCGCAGAGAGAGAGATCGGACCTTCCAATATCAACATAGCAGGTTCCGAGGAAGTTTCTTCCAATACCGCTATTGCAGCTCTGTCTGAGCAGTCCGCTTATGGTGTAGTTCAGATTGTTGGTGGTAAGTACTGGGATCCCGCTGCTACCTTCGGTGAGAAAGTAGCTCAGGGTCAGCTGAAGGCTGATGATGAAGCTGGTATCCAGGCAGCACTGGATGAGCTGGTAGAAGGTGTTTCCGTACCCGCTGAATAAGTTTGGGAAGATGATCTGTTCCGGTTCTGTGACAAATGAATGATGAAAACGTTCTGGTGCAGAACGAATACAGAGAATAGAAAGGCGTCCTGAAGCTATGAACAATAATACGTAGTGGAGGGATGCCTTTTTTACAGGAAACGTTTCCGGTAAGTGGGTTCGACTCCTGCCTGCCGGGTTAGGTAACTAGTCAGATGAACGCGGGAAGGTGTTCCGAATAGTTACTAAATTATTTATTTTAATATTAAGAAAGGAGAGGGCAGAGAATGAAGAAGAAAAAGAGCGGAATCGGCGGATTCTTCAAGGAGTTCGGTGAGGCAGTTGTAAAAGGAGATCTGTTCGTAAAATTATCCCTGGTCTGGATGGGAGCAGGATATATCCGCAGAAAACAAATTATCAAAGGTATTTTAATGACTCTGCTCGAAGTGGCAGTCATTGTATTTACCTTTGGCTTTGCCACAGAGTATGTACGTGATTTTGGAACTTTGGGAACGGTTCAGCAGGAGACGGTTTTCAACATTGTAACCATGCAGAATGAATTCAACGATTATGACAACTCGTTTATGATCTTGTTGTTCTCCGTAGTTTCATTTGTTATCTGGTTTACATTTCTGGTGATCTGGCTTAAGAATGAAGTGACTGTTTACCGGCTTCAGAAAAAAGCACAGGCAGGAGAACATATCAATACGTTTGTAGAGGATCTGCAGCAGTTCAAGAATGACAAATTCTATATCACACTGCTGGCACTTCCCGTCATGGGGGTCGTTATTTTCACGATCGTTCCTCTGTTGATCCTGATCGCTGTCGCATTTACAAACTATGATCAGGGACATATGCCTCCTTCCGCTTTGTTTACCTGGGTGGGATTTACCAATTTCAAGAATCTGTTCGCCAACGGTGGAATGACCATTACCTTCGGTTATGCTTTCCGTAAGATTTTGATCTGGACACTGGTATGGGCACTGTTCGCAACCTTTACCACTTACCTTGGCGGTATCCTGTTGTCCTTGCTGATCAATAATAAGAGAACGAAGCTGCCGAAGCTGTGGAGAACGCTGTTCATTGTAACGATCGCAGTTCCCCAGTTCGTTTCCTTGCTTCTGGTACGTAACTTCTTCGCTAACAACGGTATCATGAACACAATCTGTGCCAATGCAGGAATTACCCAGTGGCTGAGAGATATCGGCGCGATCAGCACCAGTTATATTCCGTTTTTGTCCGCTCCCGGATGGGCACATGTAATGATCATCCTGATCAATATCTGGATCGGTGTTCCTTACCAGATGCTGATCGCTACCGGCGTGTTAATGAATATTCCTTCTGACCAGCTGGAGAGTGCGAAGATTGACGGAGCTACTCCTCTGCAGAGCTTTATTCATATCACCATGCCGTATATGCTGTTCGTCACCGGACCTTCTCTGGTAACGGATTTTGTCAAGAATATTAATAACTTTAACGTAATCTATCTGTTGACCCAGGGTGTATATACCACCACCAATCAGGCCATGGCGAACTCCCAGGCGAAGGAAGTGGACCTGCTGATCACCTGGCTGTTCAATCTGACACAGAGTTATTACAATTACAAGATGGCATCCGCCATCGGTATTATCGTGTTTATCCTTTGTGCGGTATTTACCCTCATTGCCTTCAGCAGATTCCTGAAGGGTGACAGAGAGGAGGCGTTCCGTTAATGAAGAGATTTATTAAGACTTTATTACATAACCTGTTACTGGCGTTTTTGGCATTTGTCTGGCTGGTGCCCATCGTATGGCTGGTGGTCACCTCCTTCAGTGCATACACCGGCATGAATACCAGCACCTTTTTCCCGAAGGAATGGAGCCTGGTCAATTATAAGAACCTGTTGTTTTCCGCAGACAGTGTGGCACAGTTCCCGAACTGGTTCAAGAACACCTTCATCATTGCATGTGTGGTATGTGTGATCTCCACTGCTTTTGTACTGATGGTGGCCTATGCGACCTCCTGCATGCGTTTCCCGGCACGTAAGCCGCTGATGAACGCCGCAGTTATTGTGAATCTGTTCCCCGGTGTATTGTCCATGATCGCAGTATATTTCATTCTGAAGACTCTGAACCTGACCAATACGCACCTCGGACTGATCCTGGTATATTCTGCCGGTTCCGGTCTGGGTTACCTGATCGCAAAGGGCTTCTTCGATACGATCCCGAATTCCCTGCGCGAGGCCGCTTATCTGGATGGAGCCAGTGAGGCTACGATCTTCTGGAAGGTTGTTATCCCCATGAGCCGTCCCATCATTGTATATACAGTTATCAGCTCCTTCCTGTCCCCCTGGATGGATTTCGTATATGCTAAGCTGATGTTGAATTCCGGTATTTCTTCCCAGTGGACTGTTGCTATCGGTCTGTACAATATGCTGGATAAGAGCCTGATCAATACTTACTTTGGTCAGTTCTGTGCAGGTGGTGTACTGGTATCCATTCCCATCTCTGTATTGTTTGTCATCATGCAGAAGTTCTATGTGGAAGGTATTACCGGTGGTGCCGTGAAGGGTTAAACTGCTTCGGCGGTTTAACCTGGGAGAATCCATGGAATGGATTCTTTAGGATAAACGTATGACATGGAGACAAAGAGTTAAATTTATGGATAAATTTATCAAAGGTATGGATGTATCGAGTCTGCCGGAGGAGACAGCTCTCGGTGCAAGGTTTTATGACGAAGGCAAAGAGGGGGACGCACTGGAGATCCTGAAAAAATACGGTGCCAACTCTCTGCGCATCCGTCTCTGGAATGATCCTTACAGTGAGGACGGCAAGCCTTACGGAGCCGGTACCAGTGACTTTACAAAACTGGTGGCACTGGCTTCCGCAGGCAAAAAGCTGGGTTACAGCTATCTGCTGGATCTGCATTACAGTGATTTCTGGGCAGATCCCGGCAAACAGTTCCCACCCAAGGAGTGGGCATACGCAGATGCGGATGCACTGGAGAAGCATGTGTATGACTACACAAAGGATGTGCTTTTGAAATTAAAGCGTCTCGATCTGCTTCCGGAGATGGTACAGGTGGGGAATGAGATCACCAATGGTCTGATGTGGCCCCACGGAAAATGGGACAACGTTGACAATATTGCAAGATTCATCAGTGCTGGCATCCGTGCGGTGAGAGAAGTATCACCGGACAGCAGAGTGATGCTTCATCTGGACTGCGGCGGCAACAATGCCCGCTGCAGAGAATGGTTTGATGCCTATGTACAGAGAGGAGAGGACTTCGATGTCATCGGACTGTCCTATTATCCCTTCTGGCACGGAACCATTGATGACCTGACCAATAATATGAACGATCTCTCTCAGAGATATCAGAAGGATGTCATTGTGGCAGAGGTATCCATGGGCTTCACCATGGAGGACTATGCAGACAGGGAAAAGCTGTCACCGGAACAGCGCAAGGGCATAGCGACCAAGCCCCACCTTGCAGAGGCGGTGGAGTATCCTATGACACCGGAAGGACAGGCTGCATTTATGCAGAAGGTCATGGAACGCATTGCGCAGGTTCCGGATGGCAGAGGAAAAGGTTTCTACTACTGGGAGCCGGCATGGATCCCAATGCCCGGTTGTGGCTGGGCCAACGAGGAATCCCTGAACTATATTCAGGATCCCGGTCCGGGCGGAAACGAGTGGGCCAATCAGGCACTGTTCGATTATGATGGAAATGCACTGCCCGCGTTGAAAGTGATCAGAGACTTTCAGAAGTAATGTGATATTCGTTCCCGCAATGCGGGGAGGATGATATAATGAGTGCAAGTGAGCCAATATGCTTGCATAATTGGCGAACGGCGAATTTGATCATGATCGTTGCGAAGCAACGGTAAGCACCGTAGGTGCGAATCATGATATAATGAAGCAAAATCACTTGCTTGCAAGTGTGATTTTGCGAAATGCATTGAGTGAGCTATGCTCACGATATAAGATGCCAAATGGCGAGATGGAGGAAAAGATGGATAAGTTTATCGTGAATATCATTCACCGTCCGGAGATGGTTCCCGAGTATGCGGAAAAAGTAACCGGACACGGCAAAGAAGAGGATCTGGGCAGAAAAGCACTACTGACAGAATCTCTGGATATTTTCAAGTTTCAGCAGGAAACTGCGCATAAGAATGGTTTGAAGACTACCATTCAGATGACCTATGCTTCCCTGTTCAATGACGAAGCGGTAGCACTGGCTAAGGCAGATCACGAGAAGTACGGTGATGAGATCGCACTGTCTCTGTTAGGTCTGCCCTGCACAGAGTTCCGTGAGAAGTACAAGACCAAGGATTTCTGTATCTGGATGTTCTCCATGGAAGACAAAAAGTCTATCGTGGATGATGTGTTCTGCAAGTTCCATGAGAAGTTCGGATTCTATCCCGAATCCACCGGATCTTACTACATGGATGCAGATCTGACCAATTATATCAAAGCAACCTATCCTACCGTAAAATGTGCGGTAGCAACCTGTTGGGAGGAAGGCCCCAAGGCATATCATACCTGCAACAACTCCTGGTATACCTTCATGGATGGCGGCCCCTGGGCACCTTGGATCCCTTCCAAGCAGAATACCCATGCACCTGCAGCCAACGAAGCTGAGGACAGCGGTGTAGTAGCAATCCCTCACCTGTCCAGAGACCTGCTGGCATGCTATGACGGCAATGGCTCCAACTTCGGAACCCATCCTCAGAACGTATTGCGTGGTATGATCTATGACACCAAGACCTGGGAGTATCCTTATCTGTACAACCTGATCGATCAGTATCGTTCCCTGGAGAAGTACAACAACGGATACGCATACAACATGATGTTCGTAGGACCCGGCTGGCTGAACAAAATGGGCCGTTGGGAGCAGCCTTACGAACTGTTGAAGAAGAGTTATGAAGACGGTATGAAGTATTACGGCGACCTGAAGAAGGAAGGCAAGCTTACCGATATGACCATGGCGGAGTTCGCTGATTACTATCGTCAGAAGAAGACCTACACCGAGCCTGAGTGTGCTCTGTGGAGAGATATTTTGTACGGTTCCGACAAGCAGTTGTTCTGGTACTGTGATCCCTTCATGCGTGCCTGCGTAAATATGGATCAGGGCGGTGCTATCGTAGACCTGCGCCCTTACGCTGCAAAGCTGGAGTGGCCGGTAGGTATCGGCACCAAGCATGTGACCGATGCTTCCTATCCTTTCCTGATCCAGGAGAAGTACCGTGCAGGTTACTTCACACATTATGCAGGAGAAGGTACCGTTAGAAGTGCCAAGTTAAAACACAACGGTGAAGAAGTGGATTTGTGCCTGTGCCGTACCAAGGCTCATTTCTCTCAGGAAGGCAGCACCAGAATCCTGACATTGGATCCCGTAGATATCGAGTTCTATGATCTGACCGTAAAATTACAGACCATCGTTTCCTTCGAGGAAGGCAGCTCAGCAATCAAGATCGAGCGTAAGATCCTGGAGATGAGCGATCCGAACGCAGAAGTAGAACTGAACGAGTACATCGTAGCATGCTATGGTACCACTGAGTACTCTGAGGACATGCTGGGTATCACCCTGAGCACCAAAAAGGGTGACGAGGTAGAGACTCTGGATTACGAGTACAAGTGCCGTGAGATGGAGAAGGCAGAGGCTGACGAAGTAAGAGCTGTCATTCCTCAGATCGAGACCGCAGTATCCATGAACACCAATGCAGAAGGCGCTGTCGGATATGTGAAGGAAGGATATGCATTCTCCCCGATGTTTACACTGGGTTACAATTCCAAAATCAAGGATAAGGAGGTCGTTGCAACATGGCTCAAGCTGGAAAAGGCAAATTAAACTACAGATGTCCCTCTTGCTTCATGAGAGATATCGATATGGATATGTTCTACGATAAGGATAAGAAGGAATACTACTGCCTGCGTTGTCAGTACAGGGGATCCGAGGAAGATGTCCTCAAGAAAAATGAAATGGCAAGATTCCGTTATGGCGCTATGTATGAGCGTTACACCAAATTCGATTTTGATTGAGAAAACGGATAAAGCGATTGCATAAGAGCATTGAAAAAAGGGGCTGTATTACAGCTCCTTTTTCATATATTCATATATGAAAAGAAATGAAAAATACCTTTTGTAAAATCAATCTGTACAATGGGAGAATGTGTTACATGCCTTATGATAAAGCAGAGCAAGAACAGAATTCCAATCGCAAAAGCCCCATGATCGATCCATTTGTCCGATAAGTGAAGAAGCCGGAATTTCCAAAGAGGAAAAATAATAAAAATTCCCAATACTACAGGCCAGAGAGGATGATAATAAAAGGCTGTTGTAAGATCACCGCTTAATAGGCATAAAAATGCTCTGGTCATTCCACAGAAAGGGCATGGAATGCCAAAAAAGAATAGTAAAGGGCATTGATATCCTGAGAACCACAGGAAAAGCAGGAGTAGTGCAATAATAGAAATAAGAAATATAGTTTGTTTTATGTTTTTATTCATGATCAGCAACCTATAAAAAGAAAAAAGCTTTTGTCGTCTCCGGCAAAAGCTTTTTTTATCCTGTGATTATGCTGTATATTTACCGTCTACGAATACAACTTCTTCGGAACCGGCATAAGCAGCACCGTATGCCTTGGTAAGAGCAATGATCCAGTCGACCAGGCTCCATACTCCGCAGCCACCGGCAGTGAGAAGCTTCAAAATTCCGAGACCAACCTGACCTCTGACGAATCTATCAACACCCAACTCACCAAGTAAAAAGCAGAAAACCCAGGCAAATACATGCTTGTTAACACGCTTTTCCATTAGAAAGCCCCTCCTTTGTATTAGATGATATCATCATTATGATCCGTTAGTGAGAAAAAATCAATCAATAAACGAAAAAAACATAAAATTATGTGCTTTAAGGGTCTATAAATAGTTATTAGAGGAACGTTTTAAAATAAAGCGCACATTGTATCCGGATTCGTCACAGATCCCGCGGACGATCTCTTCCGCAGCATCCTTGACATTGTCGTTGATGCAGATGATGCAGGCATCTTTTTTGCGGCTGAAGAAGGAAGCCTTCGGCCAGCGGATATAATAAGAAATCCGGTTTTTCAGCAATGCTCTCTCGATGAGCTGCTTGCAATCGGGATCGGATACTTCGCACAATTCAATCTCATTATTAACTTTCAGAGTGGTATATAGCGGCTGCATGATGTCACCTCCAATAGTATTACAAGGCGATTATAGCACAGATTCTTTGAAATGCGCAAGTAGCGCTTATACTTGACGCGGTATCCGGAAGAAGGTACAATAATACACACGGAATATGGAAACCGAAACAGCCCGGACGGGAAGGACAGACAGATCCAAAGTACGGGCGGTAGGAAGAGAAAGGAGATCATACGATGGATATTATAGAGAAGATCGGTGATACCATCACCGAAAAGGGAAAAGTAGCGGCAGACAAAGCAAAAGAACTGGCAGCCATTGCTAATCTGAAGAGCCAGATCTCTACCTGCGAGGAAGTCATGAAGAAGAACTATCTGGAGATCGGCAAGATCTATTTTGAACAGTACAGCGATATGCCGGAGCCTCCTTTTGAGAAGCAGTGCGAGACCATTAAGAACAGCCAGAGAGCCATTGCAGATTTACAGGAAAAGATCGAACAGCTGAAAACAAAATAAAACGAAATGACGAAAATAAAAACAGGGTTGACAGCAATCCTGTTTTTATTTATAATGCAGACATAACAATGTTATGTGAACGAGTGAACATATGATAGAATAAACTCTTCCATAGAAAACATACCTGACTGCTTGCAGGCAGGGGATGCTTTCTATGAGAGGAGTATTATTCCCGAAGGAGATCGCAATGCCCTTAAAACAGGAAACGCAAAATGAGAATAAAGAAACCAGGCAGCACCTTCTGGAATGTGCCAAAAGGGAGTTCCTGGAAAAAGGATATATGAAAGCTTCCCTGCGGAATATCTGTAAAGAGGCCGGAGTGACCACAGGGGCGCTGTATTTTTTCTTCAAGGATAAGGAAGATCTGCTGGCAGCACTGGTGGAAGAGCCGTTGCGGCAGCTGTATGCAATAATGGAAGAACATTATGCCACAGAGATGCACAACGAGGATCAGGTGGCACAGCTGGATATTGTGGATGACGGGGATCTGGAAGCATCCAGACAGATCATCCGGCAGATGTATGCGAACCGGGAGGCCTTTCTGCTGCTCCTGACGAAATCTCAGGGGTCCCGATTTGAAAATTGTCTGGATGAGGTCGTGGATATCTCGGAGCAACAGTACCGCAGATTATGCGATATGGTGACGAATGCCACCGGAAGACCGCGGGTCGATGATTACATGACACACTGGATGGCCCACATTATGGTAGATACTTTTGTACACCTGTTTCTGCATGAGACAGAAGAGAGAGTGGCATTGAAGCATGTGGATGCCTTGACGATGTATCTGGTGCGCGGATGGATGGGCATAATGACAGAAAGCTAAAATACAATGCACCCCAAGGAAGTTTGGACTTTGCAGGGGTGCTGTTTCAGAGCATTAACATAACAGTGTTATGTTAATGAAAATCATTATCATTAGTGATGAGGAGGCAGGATATGTATCTGGAAGTGAAGAATCTGAAGAAGAGCTATGGAGAAGGCGGCGGTTATGTACAGGTATTAAAGGGAATCAACGCAGGAGTGGAACAAGGTGAAATGTGTGTCATCCAGGGCACCAGCGGTTCCGGAAAATCCACGCTGCTCAACTGCATCGGAGGACTGGATACCGTGGATTCCGGTTCCATCGTAGTGGATGGACAGGAGGTGGCGGGGCTTAACAGTAAAGCACTTTCCAATTACCGTCGGGAGAAGCTGGGTTTTATTTTCCAGTTTTATAATCTGGTGCCGAATCTGACGGTGAAGGAAAATATCCAGGTCTGCCAGTATCTGACGAAGAATCCTTTGAATATGGAGGAACTGCTGCAGGTACTGGGACTGACGGAACATCAGAACAAGTTCCCGGCACAACTTTCCGGCGGACAACAGCAACGCTGTGCCATCGCCAGAGCCTTGATCAAGAATCCGAGCCTTCTGTTATGCGATGAGCCTACGGGTGCGCTGGATTCCAGGACTTCCCGGGACATCCTGATACTGCTGGAGGATATCAACAGACAGTATGGCACTACGATGCTTATTGTTACGCATAATAATTCCATTAAAAACATGGTACATCAGGTCATTATGATCAAGGACGGACAGATCAGCAAGAACTACCGGAACGAGAAACGTGTTCCTGCGGCAGAACTGGAGGATTTGTAGGATGCAGAGGATATTAAGCAAACGAGTACTTCGGGATATCCGGGAAAACCTGCTTCGGTATCTGGCACTGTTTTTCCTGGTGGCACTGGTCATGTATATGGTGGTGGCTATTGTGGGAGCTGCCGAGACTATTATGCAGGGGACGAAGGAGAGCGGACGTGTCCATCACAGAGAGGACGGACAGTTTGGCGTTTTTGTTCCGCTGACCGAAAAAGAGACTGCACAGATCACGGAAAAAGGTGTGACACTGCAGAGGGATTTTTCCCTGGATTTTCATCTGGGACAGTCAACGTTTCGTGTCTATCAGGCAAGAGAATCGGTAGATCTGTTCGTTCCAGCAGAAGGGGAGGAAATTCCGGCACAGGGAGAGATCCTGTTGGAACAGCATTATGCGGAAAAACATGAGCTGCAATTAGGAGATATCTTTATCGTTGGGGGAAAAGAGTTCACCGTTACCGGAATCGGCAGCACGCCGGATTACGATGCTGCTTTTGAGAAAACGTCAGATACCACTGTAGACAGCAATCTGTTTGGCTTCGGATTTGTCACGGCAGAGGATTATGAAGCTCTGAAAGCAGGCGGACAGAATTTCCGGACGGAGGATTATACTTACACCTATCTGCTGAATGATACCATGACGGATCAGGAACTGAAGGAACTGTTACAATCCTTCGAACTGGACCGCAGTAAGGTGACGGATACTTATTTTCTGGAAATGCTGGCAGATGCGGAAGAGACGAAGAACGATATTCAGGATGGTATCCAGGAACTTCTGGATGGCGTGGATGAGCTGGTGGACGGTGTGGATGAACTGGCGGATCATAATACAGAACTGACGGATGCGGCGGATGAGTTGTTTGATGCTATGCTGGAACAGGTGAATGACAGCCTGAAGGATGCCGGAGTGGAAGTGACACTGACTTCAGGAAATTATGAACAACAGCTGAATGCCATGATCGCTAATCCTCATGCCTACACCGCATCCCTGCGGCAGAACCTGCAGGACGCGAAAAAGTCTCTGGAAGATCTGCAGGAGTTCCGGGATGGTGTGAAATCCTACACGGACGGAGTTAATGCAGCTTCTGCCGGCGGCGGAGCACTGGTGGGCGGTATGAGTCAGATCACGGAAAACAGTGCTGCGTTGAATCAGGGAGCTGATGCTATTTTTAATGCCATTTTGGGCATGGTGAATGAACAGCTCCAGGCAGAGTTGGAACCTTATGCGGCATACGGGATCAGCTTTCCGGGACTGACGGCTGGCGGTTACGGAGAGCAGCTGGATCAGTTGGCAACTGTCTTTACACAGATGGGGGCATCCCAGGCAGCGGGGCAGCTGTCTGCAGTGAAAAGTCAGCTGGACACCGTGGCACAGTTTCGGGATGGGGTGAAAGCCTATACCGCCGGTGTCGGAGAAGCAGCCGGAGGATCCCAGAAGCTGTTCCAGGGACTGAGCGTGCTTTATACCGCCAGTGAGCCTCTGGTAGACGGCACAGATGCCGTGGTGGATGCACTGATGGATATGGTGGAGGCACAGCTGGAAGAAAGTGATATTCAGGTAGAACTGACTGCCGACAATTATAAGGAAGAGCTGGACCGGCTGATGGCAGAGGGCAGCAGTGTGGATGCCAGGCTGCGGGATTCCTTGAAGGACGCGAAGGATACTTTGGCGGATCTGGAGGATTTCCGGGGAGGAATCATCGATTATACGGATGCCGTGGATGAGATTGCGGATGGCAGCAGGGAACTGCGGGACGGTGTGCAGGAACTGCAGGATGAAGCCAATGATATGATCGATGAGTATTTTACTTTCGATATCGACAATCTGACACAGTTTCTGGTGGCAGGGGATAATCCCAGAATCGATGCCGCCAGCGGGGATGTGATCATCAATAAATATGCCGGTATGGTATCCGGTATTATCCTGATGGTCATGTTCACTTACGTGATCTCCGTATTTGTGGTACATAATATTGAAAAAGAGAGCAGCGTCATCGGTGCGCTGTACGCTTTGGGTGTGACGCGAGGGCAGCTTTTGTTCCATTATCTGCTCAATCCCATGATGATTTCCTTCTTAGGAGGTGCGGTCGGCTGTGTCCTGGGCTTTTCGAAGTATGGTACCGGCTGGCAGATGCAGGACAGTATCGTGTATTTTTCCCTGCCACCCATGGAAATCGTGACTCCGGCCTATCTGCTGGTCTACAGTCTGGTCATGCCGCCGGTGACGGCCGCATTGGTAAACTGTCTGGTGATCAGCAAGAAGTTGAAGCGCACGGCACTGTCTCTGCTTCGAAATGAACAGACCGCAGGCAGGGCCGGGAAGATACAAGATGTAAATCTGGGAAATATGAAGTTCCTTCACAGATTCCAGGTCCGTCAGCTCCTTCGGGAGATGCGTTCTGCCGTGGCGGTGGTGATCGGTATGTTTATCTGCCTGCTGGTACTTTTGATCTCTGCAGACTGCTATGTTCTGTGTAAGAACTTTGGAGACGCCTGCCTGGATGAGACGACCTATGCTTATATGTATACTTACAAATATCCCACGGAGGATGTGCCGGAGGATGGTACTCCGGCTTATGTGGAGAGTCTGAAAAAAGAGGCTTACGGTTATAATCTGGATGTGACGGTACTGGGAATCGATAAGGATAATCCATATTTTCCGGTGGAGACCAGCAATAAGAAAAATGAGATCGTGATCTCCAGCGCCGCAGCACAGAAATTTGGCGTGAAGGTCGGTGACAAACTAGTGCTTTCCGATGAAGTGAACGAGAGAGATTATGCGTTTACTGTCAAAGATATCGTTCATTTTGCCTCCGGTGTTTATGTATTTTTAGACCGGGATGCCATGCAGGAACTGTTCGATCAGGAAGACGACTATTATAATGTAGTATTCGCCGATCATGCACTGGACATCGACAACGGCAGACTGTATTCTACGGTATCCAGAGAAAACGTGGAGGAAAGCTCTCAGATATTTACGGATATGATGGGACCTATGGTCAGCATGCTGGCGGCCATCTCCGCACTGATCTTCATGATCGTCATGTATCTGATGATGAAGGTCATGATCGACCGTTCTGCATTCTCCATTTCCCTGATGAAAGTATTCGGCTACCGAAAGGGAGAGATCCGCAGACTGTATCTGGACGGGAACTTCTATATTATAATGTTGGGAGCATTGTTGGGAGTACCGTTGGCAAAATGGTCCATGGATCTGATCTTCCCGTATTTTATTTCCAATGTGGCCATCGGAATGGATTTACAGTTCCCGCCGCAGTTGTACGGCATGATCTACGGAGGCATCCTGATCTGCTATCTGGTGATCAACTTCCTGCTGGTGGGCAGACTGAACAAGCTGGTGCCTGCGGAAGTATTGAAGAATAGAGAGTAAATAAGTAAGTAAATATAGGTAACAGTTCAGCCATGAACATATCTGGGCACAGAAATCATGCTTGCATGATTTTGCGGGCAAATATGTTCATGGCTGAACTGTTACCTAACTTTTTTATATAAATACATACTAACCCTATTGACAAACTAGGAAATATAAGGTAATATCATCTAAAACATAGAAAACATATAGATTTACTAGGATATAAAAGACGAGGAGGATGACACCGTGGCAGCAACCTTTGATACGACAGAACAGAGAATCCTTAAGATCATAGATGACAACCGGGAGACCATCGTAGAGTTCGCAAGAGATATTTACGATCATGCAGAGCTGGGCTACAAGGAATTCCGCACTTCGAAAAAGTTCGTGGATTTTATGAAGAGCTTACAGCTGCCGGTACAGACAGATCTGGCCATCACCGGAGCAAAAGCCTATTTAAATAAAGAAAAGGCCGGAAATGCATCCCTGGCATTGATCGGAGAACTGGATGCCCTGAGGATTCCGCAGCATGCACATGCAAATCAGGAGACACAGGCAGCTCACTGCTGTGGACATCACGCACAACTGGCAGGAGTCATCGGAGCGGCGCTGGCACTTACGGATGCAGAGGTGGCACAGAAGCTGGATGGACAGGTGATCTTCTTCGCCACACCGGCGGAAGAGTACGGTGAGATCGAATTCAAGAATCAGCTGATCGCTGATGGCAAGATCGCTTACGGTGGTGGAAAATGTGAACTGATCCGCATCGGTGCTTTCGATGATGTGGATGTGGCACTGGCGCATCATATTTCCTTAGAGGGAATCCGGCTGGGAAGCAACAGTGGCAATGGTTTTGTATCCAAGGTGATCCGTATCAAAGGAAAAGCAGCCCATGCGGCGGGATGTCCGGAAAAAGGTGTCAACGCCTTATCGGCAGCAAGCCTGGGGTTACAGGCACTGGCACTGAACCGTGAGACCTTCCGGGATGAGGATTGCGTGAGGGTTCATCCGATCCTGACCAAGGGCGGAGATCTGGTCAATGTAGTTCCCAACGAAGCGGTGCTGGAGACACTGGTAAGAGGCAAGACCCTGGAGGCTTTCGCAGATGCATCCGTCAAGACAGATCGTTCCTTCAAGGCAGGAGCACTTGCCATGGGAGCAGGGTATCGTATCGAGACTATGCCGGGCTATCTTCCTTCTCTCTGGCAGTCGGCACCGGAAGAGATGGCCGATGCGGTGAAAGCACTGGTAGGAGAAAAAACGGTATACGAGGTCAGACCGGAGGAACACAGCGGAGGATCCACAGATGTGGGAGATGTACAGCATCTGCTTCCTGTGATCACTTTCAATACCGGCGGTGCTGTAGGTGGTCTGCACCAGGTGGATTTCGATATCGTGGATGAGGAAGAAGCCTATGTGCTGACAGCAAAGATATTTGCCCTGAGTGCTTACAGAATGTTAAAGAATGGCGCGGAAGTGACGAAGCGGACCAAACAGGAATATCATCCGAGATTCGCTGATAAACAGGAATACATAGCTTTTATGGACAGCTTTAATAAGGTGGAGGAAGCGGACATTGAGTAAAGCAGATTATAAAATAGAAGGAACGGTTCCCAGAGAACTGTTGGTAAGTGAAGTAAGAAAGGCCGCAAGACAGTTCGCCATGCAGTTCTTTCATTTCAGCAAAGTATTATATGACCAGTTCGGACTGGAGAAGACCAAAGATATCGTGAGACAGACCGTATTCGAACTGGCAGTGGACCGGTCGGATCAGCTGCGGGAAAAGGCACTGGCGCAAGGCCTGAAGGCAGATTCCGTAGAAGACTTTATGAGTGTTATCGACCTTCCCTTCACCGGATGGATCCCGGAATGGGGAGAAGATCACTGTCCCTATGCGGAAGTGTGGAGAACTTATTTTGACAAATATCCCTGGTTCCGAGAGATCGCACCGTTTTACTGTGATGTGATCGATACCACCACCATTGAGAATTTTTCCAGGTGTCTCTCCCACAGGATCACACAGAATGTCATCCTGGAAGGTACCTGTTGTAAGAGAGAGTACTTTGAAAGCGATAAGGTGAAGCGAGGAGAATACACTTATGGAAAAAAAGAAGAAAACTAAGAATAAGAAACGTTTTACCTGGGTGAATCTGGCACAGCTGCTCACCGTGGCGGCACTGCTTCTGTGGATGCAATGGGCAGTAGATTCCGGCAGGGTGCTTACGATCTTCGTGGCATCCCCGACTTCCATCGTGGAAGAGGGCATTAAGATCATTACAGACGGAACCTTATGGCCCCACTTATTGCTGACGATCCAGGAGGCACTGGCAGGTTACCTGTCCGCAGTGGTAGTCGGTATTGCGGTAGGTCTGTTGTGGACACTGTTTCCGGTATCGGAGAAATACATGAATGTGTTCTGTTCTGCGATCATGGCAGTTCCCAAGGTAGCGATTCTGCCGCTGTTGATCCTGTGGTTCGGCATCGGCTTTCAGTCCAAGGCATTTCTGGTATTTCTGTTCTCGGTATTTACGATCCTGTACAATACCGTGACCGGAGCCAAGGAGTGTAAAAAGGAATACCTGAAGGTCGCAAGGGTCTTTCGGGCCAACCGTTTCCAGACCGTATTTCTGGTCATCATTCCGGCGGCACTGCCGTCGATCTTCAACGGATTGAAGCTGGCAGCGGCAACGGCACTGACCGGTGTCCTGTTCTCGGAAATGCAGTCGGCGAGAGCGGGACTCGGCTATCTGCTGACAGAATCCCAGAACCTGTTGAACACCCCGAGGATGTTCTTCCTGATCATCCTGATCACCTTATTATCCGTAGGTGCGGTAAAACTGATCGATGCCATCGAATATGCTATCAGCTATCGATGGAGACATGTATAAGCAAATAAATTTTTTCAATAGACGAGGAGGAAAATGTTATGAAAAAGAAAGTATTCAGCGTATTACTGACGGTGGCACTGGCAACCGGAGTACTGGCAGGCTGCGGCAGCAGTGCAGCAACCGGCAACAATGCAGCAACCGGAACCGCACAGAATGAGGGAAGCCAGGCAGCAAGTGCAACTACCGCAGGAGAGGAATCCGGAGACACCATCGTGATCCGTTCCTGCTTCGCTACCGGAATGACCGGTGCGGTGAACCGTTTTGCCATTGAAAAGGGTCTGTATAAAGAGCTTGGTATTGAGTTCGAAAACGTAGAGGCCAGCGCTGATACCAACTCCACAGTAATGTCCCTGATCACCAGAGGAGAGATCGATGTGGCAGACGGAGATCCCAGTTCTTATATCCCCGGTATCTACAACGGTGTGCCTGCCAAGCTGGTAGGAAATATGTGGAGATATTCCGGATGCTACTGGCTGGTGGCAAACAATGATATACAGGACTTCTCCGATCTGGAAGGCAAAAAAGTCGGTACCGCAGGAGCTTCCGGCGGAATGCGACTTTCCGTATTGAAGATGTTGGAGAAGAACGGTGTCAGCACGGATAACGTGGATCTGATCGCCAACGGCGTATACCAGACCGCTTATGCATCCCTGACTTCCGGCGAAGTGGACGCTACGATCATTCACAACCCGTATGCGGCACTGGCTGAGGCAGACGGCACCGGACATATCCTGGGAAGAGCCTGGGACTACATCCCCGACTACTATACCGGAACGATCATCGCAAGCAACAGCTTTATTGAAAATGAGCCGGAGAAGCTGCAGCGCTTCCTGACCGCTTATTATCAGGTACATGAAGAAGTTAAGAATGACTATTTCGACGAATTTGTTGCATGGGCAGCAAAAGAGATGAATACATCCGAAGAGGTTATGAGAAAGGCCATCGAGTCGGAAATCGATGTATGGCTGGATTATCCGGTAATCCCCGAAGATCGTCTGGCTACCACCTTTGAATATCTGAAGGAGTACGGCTGGGTAGATGAAAATGTCAGCTACGAAGGAACCTACACCAACGAATTCGCGCAGGTAGCTGCAGATACCCTGGGAATGACCGACCCGGAAGCAAAATAATTGAGAATGCTCTGAAAATAAGAGACACAGGAAACGGAGGTAATGGAAATGCCCGCAATATCCATTAAAAATATCAACAAAACCTATATCGATCAGGATGGAAACGAAGTACAGGCACTGCATGACATCAATCTTGATGTGGCAGAAGGTGAATTCGTCTGCATCGTAGGTCCCAGCGGATGCGGTAAGAGTACCCTGTTAGAGATCGTGGCGGGCCTGCTGGATGCTACAAGCGGCGAAGTATTGCTGGATGGACAGCCGGTACACGGTACCAGCAGAGATATTGGCGTGGTATTCCAGGATGCCTCCCTGTTTCCCTGGAGAACCGTACGGAAAAATGTGGCATTCGGACTGGAGATCGCCGGAGTACCCAGGGAAGAGAGAGAAGAACGGTTAAGGCGTTATATCTCCATGGTCAGCCTGAACGGTTTTGAGAACAAATATCCGGCACAGCTGTCCGGCGGTATGCGGCAGAGAGCCGGCATCGCCAGAACCCTTGCCATGAATCCCAAGGTCATCCTCATGGATGAGCCCTTCAGTGCCGTGGATCATCTGACCAAATGCACTCTGCAGGAGGAACTGATCAATATCAGACAGGCAGAGAACAAGACCGTATTATTCGTCACACACGATATAAATGAGGCGGTGTTCCTGGCAGACAGAGTGGTATTGTTAAGTCCAAGACCCAGTACCATTCAGAAAATCTACGAGATTCCTCTGGAGCAGAAGAGGGGGCGTAATGATCCTCTGCTTTTAAAAATTGCAGCAGAAATCGCAAAAGACATCAACAGCGGTGGACAGGATATTCCCAACAACTATTGGGGCAACTTATAGGCGGAGAATACAGAGAATAAGGAGGCAGCAGTATGTTTCGTGACACCAGTATGGATTACCTTTCCAGAGATGAAGTACTTGAGATCTGGAATAACAATATGCGTCTGACAGACGAGCAGCTTTTAGCCATGGATGAGACAGAATTCCGGGCAAGAGTGAGAGAACGTTCCCATCATACCTTGGAGATCCAGGTATATGCCACCGCATATCGCCACCAGAAATTAAAACCCAACCAGGCAGATTATACGAAGCATCTGCTGGAACTGTGGGAGAAAAGAGGATTGGGAAAAAATCTGCCGGAATATCGGTATGCCTCTTTCCTGATCGATGCGGCGGAGAAACTGGTAAAGGGGGAAGACGTGGATCTGACACCTTACAAACCTACGCCGGTGACGGAACAGATGGAGAAAGACTTTTTCACGATTGTAAAGGAACGCAGAAGCGTCCGGGAATTCAAGGACAAGGAAGTACCGGATGAACTGATCGATAAGATCCTGGAAGCGGGGCTTTGGGCTGCTCACGGCTGTAATATACAGTCCATCCGCTATGTGGTGGTACGGGAGAAAAACGAGCCGGGACTGTTCCGCGGCAGTGACGTGCCGGGAGGTCCGGTGCATCTGGTGATCTTACAGGATATGAGATGCTACAGAGCCAACTCCTTTACCCCGGTGAGAAATCAGCTGCTGGATGCCGGAGCCGCCGGACAGAATATCGTTCTGGCTGCTCATGCGGTAGGATTAGAGGGGGTATGGCTGACGTTCCCCGGAGAGGAATTCTGCGACAGACTGCGGAAGAAATTCAATCTGCCGGATTATATCCGGCTGGTGACCTATGTGGATGTAGGATATGGTGATCAGACTCCTTATCCGCCGCAGAGATGGGATGTCAAGGATACGATCCTCGGAAGATACTAAAACGATTGAGCGGAATAGAAGATCAGATAGGAATCTGACTGTAAATGGGTGCGATAAGAAGGAGACCTGAATATGAACATTGTGATCATTGGCGGCAGCCGCGGCATCGGCAAAGCGGCTGCAAGGGAACTGTTACAGGATGGACATAAGGTACTGATTGTCGGCAGAAATCCGAAGACTTTGGAAGAAACCGGAAAAGAACTGGCAGGAGCAGTTACCTATTCCTGTAATGCCGGTAAGGCAGAGGAAACCACTGGACTGGTGGATGCAGTGAAGAACGGTAAAATAGTGGGATTCGGAGATAACGTGGATGGACTGATCCTGTGTGCGGCGGTATTTCCCAATCCGGCCACGAAGACATCCGTAGTACAGCCGGAGCCGGAGGAACTGCAGGCAATGCTTGACAGCAACGTGACGGCATATTACCGTCTGGTGAAGGAATTTCTTCCGCTGCTGGCACCGGGCAGCCGCATCGTACTCATCGGTTCCACTTCGGGAATCCGCAGAGACAGGGGCGGCATCTACGGCATTTCCAAATGGGCGCTCCGGTCCTATGCCTATGCCCTCCGGGAGGAATGCAAGCCTATGGGGATCGGTGTATCCCTCATTAATCCCGGCGGCACCTTTACCGAGACCAGAAAGAAATCCTCCGAAGAGGACAGGTCACTTTTAGAGACCTCCGACCTCGGAAAAGTCATCACCCTGACCTTCCGTCTGTCCCCACAGGCAGTACTGGAGGAAGTGAATATCCGACCTTTACAGGGAGATACCTATTAGGCAGTCGATGGACTGCCTTTTTTCTTCTCAAGGAAACTCATTGAATGTTAAAAAAAAGTATGGTATGATAAAGGGCAGAACTGACAAAGATACGAGAATCACGGAGGTTTTTAGATACAATGGAACAGTACAAGCAGGAATTTATTGAGTTCATGGTGGATTGTAAGGCATTGAAATTCGGAGAGTTTACCTTAAAGAGCGGTAGAAAGTCTCCTTTCTTTATGAATGCGGGTGCGTATGTCACCGGTTCTCAGCTGATGAAGCTGGGGGAGAGCTATGCGAAAGCAATTCACGATACCTACGGTGATGATTTCGATGTATTGTTCGGACCTGCCTATAAGGGCATTCCCATCAGTGTGGTAACCGCAGTGGCTTACAGCAAATTATACGGCAAAGAGATTCGTTACTGTTCCGACCGCAAGGAAGAGAAGGATCACGGCGCAGATAAGGGAAGCTTCCTGGGAAGCTCCTTAAAAGATGGCGACAGAGTCATCATGATCGAGGATGTTACCACTTCCGGCAAATCTATGGAAGAGACTGTTCCCAAGGTAAGAGGAGCAGCCAATGTAGAAATCGTTGGTCTGATGGTATCCCTGAACCGTATGGAAAAGGGTCTGGGCGGCAAGGTCAGCGCACTGGAAGAGATCAAGGAAAAGTACGGATTTGATGCACATGCCATCGTAACCATGCAGGATGTCATCGATCATCTGTACAACAAGCCTTACAAGGGACAGGTATACATTGATGATACTCTGAAGAAGGCAATCGACGAATATTATGCTGTATACGGTGCTTAAGCAGACGGCTTCGAAAGTTTTGGATAGAAGACAGGAGGATTCCATGGAAGAGAAAATCTATAAGATCATGCGTGGAGCAGGTGCTCTGAATATTGTACTGGGAGTCATTTCCCTGGTAGTCGGAATCGCGGCAGGTGTGTTGCTGATCATCAGTGGCGGCAAGCTGGTCTCCGGCAAATCACGTATTCTGTTCTGATCACAAATGAGAAGGAAAACGCCGTCAGGGCGTGAAAATTGGGCATTTCCATACCGGAAGTGCCCTTTTCGGGTTCCATGGGGGATTGCAGGTTACTGAAAGGCTTGAAAATAGTATGCGGAAAAAGAACTACATTTTTACGAATAAAAAACATTCCAACAGGGCGATCATGTCGACCATCCTGGGGGGCATCAGTCTGGTGTCCCTGGGGATCGTGACGTATCTGTCCTACAGTCAGGGCGGCGTGATGCACGGTGGATACGGTGTTACCGGTGTGTTGGCCACCATCTATTCCCTGATCGGACTGATCCTGGGAATACTGACCCTTCGGGAAAAAGATATCTATCGTATCTTTCCCGTGCTGGGAACAATATTAAATGTTGTTGCCCTTGGAGGTGTCAGCTTTTTGCTGTATCTGGGAAGCCGTCTGTAACGGATATTCTGGAACAGAAGCATTGGATCACACAGCAGTTATTTAGATAGAAGGAGCAATCAGATCTATGGAAGAAAGAGAATTATTACTGGAACGTCTGGAACTGGCCTTAGACCGGATCCGGGAGATCCCCGGGGAGGACTGGCAGGAAGAAAGCCTGCAGCACTGGAAAGAATATTTTACAGCGGTAGCAAAATTTTTACTGCTGATCGAGGATACCAGACAGTTCCTGGAGCAGGGAAAACAGAACACTGCCACTTTGGAAGAGCTGAAACAGCGTAACCATGCCCTGTATGAAGATATTTTACCGGAAAATTATGAGAACAGCTTTGCTAATCCTGCGGTAGCTGTAAAGTGTCTGGGAGAAGAATTCGGCGCACTGGCCGCCTTCCTTTATACGGAAATGCGGAGCCTGATCGGTTTTACCTATGAGGGAAGACTGGACGAACTGGTGATCCGTATGGAACTGTTTTCTGAGGTATATGCGGCATTTGTATATGAGGAGCAGGAGAATCACAGACTTCCGTCTTATGCGTCCATCCGTGAGATCCTTTACTGGTTCGTCAGCGATTACGCGGATGTGGCGGCGGAAGCACGGGTACGGGAACTGGTATGCCCGGGGAATAATTTTGCGGCAGACATTATCCGAAGGGCGGAACTGACCGATCTGCGTTATCTCTATGCCTATGGAGAATACGTGGGGGAAAATGAACTGGCAATGGCGAAATTCCTGAATTCCCTGCCGGAAGAGACCATAAATACCATGGCAGACACTTATACCGAGGGGTACCGCATCGGTTTTGAAGTGACCGGCAAGGATCTGTCGAAAAAAGCTGCGGTGGATGTCCGTTATCAGCTGGGCTTCGAACGCATGATGCGGAGAGCTCTGGAGAATTTTGACAAAATGGGATTGCAGCCTGTGATCTACCGTGCAGCTGCCAGTATTTTATATAATCCCTCCATTTATAAAAACGGCTTCTACAGTGTCAGCCCCAACAGACAGTATGAGTTCGATCACAAGGATGACAAAGCACTGTTCCTGGATAAAATGTATTGCAGCCGGAAACTGGAAGTCATGCATACCGCTTTTGAAAAATATAAGACAGAGGCCAGAGGCTATGCGGGCCCGGCCGTGGTGGAGACCTTCGGTGAGAAAGATTTCGCACCGGTGAACAAGCCGGAAGCGGTGAAAATGACGGATGAGCAGAGCACTCTTATGGTGGAGCACCGCGCCCAGATGGGACAGTTGCAGAGACAGTATATTATTGAGGAAGAGCGTAGCTTTACGATTATTGCGTTCCCCATCCCGGAGGTAGGGGACTGCTTTGAAGAACTTTTCCGGGAGACTATTCGGATCAACACCCTGGATTATAAAAAATATCAGAGGATCCAGCAGACCATCATCGATGCGCTGGATCAGGCAGACCACTGTGAGGTGAAGGGCTGTAACGGTAATCACACGGATATCACAGTGAATCTGTGGAAGCTCAAAGATCCTGCCAAAGAAACTATTTTTGAAAACTGCGTGGCAGACGTGAATATTCCCGTGGGAGAAGTATTTACCTCTCCGGTGCTGGAAGGCACAAACGGTGTGCTGCATGTGACAAAAGTGTTCCTGAACGGCTTGGAATATAAGAATCTGGAGATCACCTTCGAAAACGGCAGGATTAAAAACTACAACTGTGCTAATTTTGCCACGGAGGAAGAGAACAAGGCATTCATTAAGGAAAATATCCTGTTCCGCCATAAGACACTGCCGCTGGGAGAATTTGCCATCGGCACAAACACTACGGCTTATGTGGCGGCAAAGCGTCTGGGCGTGGAAGCCAGGATGCCGATCCTGATCGCGGAGAAGATGGGACCGCATTTTGCAGTGGGCGATACCTGCTATTCCCATGCGGAAGAGGTGAAGGTATACAATCCCGACGGTAAAGAGATCGTGGCCAGAGACAATGAGGTGGCCGCCCTTCGCAGTGTGAACCCTTCCAAGGCTTATTTTAACTGCCATACGGACATTACCATTCCTTACGATGAACTGGCAGAGCTGACCGCAGTGAAAAAGGACGGCGGGCGGATCCCCATTATTGCGAACGGCAGATTTGTCCTTCACGGAACGGAAGAACTGAATGAGCCGCTGAGGGAGTTGGATTAAAACTATTCAGCAAGCATTTGCAGAAAGCAATTTTGCATGGTTCTGAATAGTTATCATAAGATTTCATAAAACCATTGCATCATTGAAAAGATTTTAGTAAGATAAAATATATATGGATAAAATCGGTGCAACCGATACATGAGGAGGACATTATGGCAAATACAGAGAATTGCCCTAAGGTTGGCATTGTAATGGGTAGTGATTCCGATATGCCTGTGATGGCGAAAGCCGCAGACATTCTGGAAGAACTGGGCATCCCTTATGAGATGACCGTGATCAGCGCTCACAGAGAGCCGGATGTGTTTTTTGAGTATGCAAAAAGTGCGGAGGAAAAAGGCTTCAAGGTGATCATTGCCGGAGCCGGTATGGCAGCGCATCTGCCCGGCATGTGTGCCGCTATTTTCCCTATGCCCGTCATCGGAATCCCGATGCACACCACTTCCCTGGGAGGCAGAGATTCTCTGTATTCCATCGTTCAGATGCCCTCCGGCATCCCGGTTGCCACAGTAGCCATTAACGGCGGCGCCAATGCAGGACTTCTGGCAGCCAAGATCCTGGCTACTTCCGACGCAGAACTTCTCGGAAAGTTAAAAGCATACAGCACCAAATTAAAAGAACAGGTAGAAGCCAAGGATGCAAAATTGCAGGAAATCGGCTATAAAGCATATCTGGAAGGCATGAAAAAATAAGAAGATAAGACAGAGAATCCGGGACCTCTTAAGAGGCTGTCCCACTAAATAAAACGAAAGAGCCCCTGCGGCGGAAATGAGGAGAAAATGGATTACAAGAAAGCTGGAGTAGACATCGAAGCAGGCTACAAGTCTGTAGAACTGATGAAGAAGTACGTGAAGGAGACCATGCGTCCCGAAGTAATGGGCGGCATCGGTGGTTTCTCCGGAGCATTTTCCTTAAGTGCCATTAAAGATATGGAGGATCCCGTGCTCCTGTCCGGAACCGATGGTGTAGGCACCAAGCTGAAGCTGGCATTTTTAATGGACAAGCATGATACCATCGGAATCGACTGTGTAGCCATGTGTGTGAACGATGTGGCATGTGCAGGCGGTGAACCTTTATTTTTCCTGGATTATATCGCATGCGGACGCAATATTCCCGAGAAGATCGCTACCATCGTAAAGGGCGTGGCAGAGGGCTGTAAGCAGTCTGACGCAGCACTGGTAGGCGGTGAGACCGCAGAGCATCCCGGACTGATGCCTGAGGATGAGTACGATCTGGCCGGATTTGCAGTAGGTGTGGTAGAGCGTAAGGATCTGATCACCGGCGAGAACATCAAGCCCGGTGATGTACTGGTGGGAATCGCTTCCTCCGGTGTACATTCCAACGGTTTCTCCCTGGTGAGAAAGGTATTCGATATGACCAAAGAGAGCCTGGATACCTATTATGACGAACTGGGCAAGACTCTGGGTGAAGCACTGCTTGCTCCCACCAGAATCTATGTGAAGGCTATGAAGTCTGTGAAGAACGCAGGCGTTAAGGTAAAGGGCTGCAGCCATATTACCGGCGGCGGTTTCTATGAGAATATTCCCAGAATGCTTCCTGAAGGCATCCGCGCAGTTGTGAAGAAGGACAGCTACGAAGTACCCGCTATTTTCCGTCTGATGCAGAAAAAGGGCAACATTGCTGACGAGATGATGTACAACACCTACAACATGGGTCTTGGCATGGTGCTGGCACTGGATCCCGCAGATGTGGACAAGACTCTGGAAGCGCTGAAAGCAGCAGGGGAGACCGCTTACGTGGTAGGTACCTGCGAAGCCGGTGAAAAGGGTGTGACCATATGTTAAGAGTAGTCGTACTGGTATCCGGCGGCGGAACGAATCTGCAGGCGATCATTGATGCTATCGCAGCGGGCAAGGTCACCAATGCGCAGATCGTCGGTGTCATCAGCAACAACAAGACGGTGAAGAGCCTGGAGAGAGCACGTAATGCAGGAATTCCTGCGGTATGTGTGTCTACGAAGGATTATGAGAGCAGAGAAGTATTTAACGATGCGTTGCTTGCAAAGGTGAAGGAATTTACCCCGGATCTGATCGTGCTGGCAGGCTTCCTGGTGAAGATCCCGGAGGCTATGGTGCATGAATACAGTAATCGTATCATCAATATTCATCCGTCTCTGATCCCCTCTTTCTGTGGTGTGGGATACTATGGACTTCATGTGCATGAAAAGGCACTGGAGCGCGGTGTGAAGGTCACCGGAGCCACCGTGCATTTTGTGAATGAAGGCATGGATGAAGGCCCTATCATTGCACAGAAAGCAGTGGCAGTGGAAGATGATGATACCCCGGAAATCTTACAGAGACGTGTCATGGAACAGGCTGAGTGGCTGCTTCTGCCTCAGGCGGTGGATGACATTGCCAATGGACGGATCTGCGTCGTAGACGGCAAAGTAAAGCATAACAAATGAGTAACTATTCAGAGCCAATGGGCGAAGTAATCACCATGAGCAAATAGCATACAAACATGTTATTCAGGAAAGCCTCGCAGAGGCGGTTTTGCGAATGGGGGGTGAATAGTTACGGAATAAGGAGAAACATAATATGGGTATGAAAGTATTGATCGTAGGTGGCGGTGGCAGAGAGCATGCCATTGCAACCTGTGTTGCAAAGAGTCCTAAGGTAGATAAGATCTATTGTGCTCCGGGCAATGCCGGAATCGGTCAGATCGCAGAATGTGTTCCCATCGGAGCCATGGAATTTGACAAGATCGTTGCTTTTGCGAAGGAACAGGCCGTTGACCTGACCATCGTAGGTATGGACGATCCTCTGGTAGGCGGACTGGTAGATGCACTGGAGGCAGAGGGCCTGCGTGCTTTCGGACCCCGTAAAAATGCAGCAATCCTGGAGGGCAGCAAGGCTTTTTCCAAGGATCTTATGAAAAAATATAATATTCCTACCGCAGCCTATGAGAATTTCGATAATGCGGAGGATGCCATCAAATATCTGAAGGAGCAGGCAAGTTTCCCTATCGTGCTGAAGGCAGACGGCCTGGCACTGGGAAAAGGCGTACTGATCTGCAATACGTTGGAGGAAGCTCTGGAAGGCGTGGATGAGATCATGCTGGACAAGAAATTCGGTGCGGCTGGTAATCGTATGGTCATCGAAGAGTTTATGACCGGAAGAGAAGTCAGTGTACTTTCCTTTGTAGATGGCAAGACCATCCGGATCATGACTTCTGCACAGGATCACAAGAGAGCGAAGGACGGCGATCAGGGACTGAATACCGGCGGTATGGGAACCTTTTCTCCCAGCCCGTTCTATACCGAAGAAGTGGATGCATTCTGCAAGAAATATATTTACCAGGCTACGGTGGATGCCATGGCAGCGGAAGGCAGACCTTTCAAAGGCGTTATTTTCTTCGGACTGATGCTGACACCGAACGGCCCCAAAGTACTGGAGTACAATGCAAGATTCGGTGACCCGGAGGCACAGGTGGTACTGCCCCGCATGAAGAACGATATTATCGAGGTCATGGAGGCTTGTGTGGACGGTACTCTGGATCAGATCGATCTGCAGTTTGAAGACAATGCTGCAGTCTGTGTTGTCCTGGCCAGTGATGGCTATCCGGTATCCTATGAGAAGGGTTATGTGATAAATGGACTGGAGAAGTTCAACGGAAAAGACGGCTATTATTGTTTCCATGCGGGAACGAAGCTCACAGACAAGGGAATCGTGACAAACGGCGGACGTGTTCTGGGAGTGACAGCCAAGGGAGCTACCCTGAAGGAGGCCCGTGCCAATGCCTATGCGGCAACGGAATGGATCACCTTCGAGAACAAATACATGCGTCATGACATTGGCAAGGCAATCGATGAAGCGTAAGACATGTCAGGATACAGAAGGAGTTGCAGATGAAAAAGACAGTACAGAGAACAAGTAAATTCAAGGCTTTCTGGGGAATGTTTGCATTGGTGCTTGTGCTGGGAGCAGGACTTTTTGCCGAGAATCTGGCGTTTGTCAGCCATGCGGAAAGCGCAGCCAAGGTAACAGCATCCAGTGCAAAGATCCGTAAGAGCGCGGATTCTTCCAGTGAAGTCATCGGCAGTGCGGCAAAGGATAAGACCATTTCCATCAAGAGCCAGACCAAGGGAGCGGATGGCTATACCTGGTATGAGGTATATGTGGATGCGAATACGCTGGGATATATTCGTTCCGATCTGGTAAGCATTACCGACGGATCTACCCCGCCGTCTTCTTCAACTACGACCACCACGACAACTACAACGACGACTACCGCAGCAACACCGGCTCCGGCAGTGAATGAAACACCGGTGGATGTCACAGCGGTGGAGCCTGTAAGTGCTACCGTGACGGGCGGACAGTCGGTGCGTGTGCGCAGCAATGCATCTACCACGAGCCAGATCGTAACCACAGCAGAGAACGGAATGGCTCTGACCGTCACCGGACAGGCTACCGGTACGGACGGCAATACCTGGTATCAGGTGAATTTCATCGCCAACAATACCGAAGTGACCGGATTTATCCGTTCCGATTATGTGGCGTTATCCGGAGAACTGCAGGCACCTTCCACAGAGCAGCCTGCGGAAGAACAGCCTTCGGAAGAACAGCCCGCCGAAGATACACAGACCACTTCCAAGGACTGGGATACCCAGTTGCAGGGAGATGCATGGTATCTGTTAGATATGGTAGGACAGAAACAATACAAGATCGATGATCTGTTCAGCTCTATTGACCAGATTACTGAGATCAATGCGCAGTTTGAGACCAATCAGAAGAAGATCACCAGTCAGAAGGTCGTGATCATTATTCTTGTCATTCTTCTGGTGGCAGCGGCGGCAGCAGTCACTCTGCTGATCTTCAAGATTAAGGATATGACGGATGCGGCTGATTTCTCTGATGCGGAGGAAGCAGCACTTCGCAGAAGAAGAGTGGACAGACCCCAGACCGGCAGAGGTCAGGGTGGAAGACCGGCACCTCAGGGCGGCAGAACCCAGGGTGGCCAGAAAGTGATGCATGAAGTGGGAGCAGAGAGACGTCCCGCAGGAAAGCCCGCCGGACAGGGCGGCAGACCGGTGCAGGGACAGAGACCGGCAGGCCAGCAGGCAAGACCCGCGACACAGGGAGCCAGACCTACGGCACCCCAGGCCGGAAGACCGGCACCGCAGGGAACCAGACCTGCAGCACCCCAGACCGGAAGACCCGCACCGCAGGGAACCAGACCTGCAGCACCCCAGACCGGAAGACCCGCACCGCAGGGAACCAGACCTGCAGCACCCCAGACCGGAAGATCCGCACCGCAAGTAGACAGACCGGTAAAACCGGCACAGAATAACGATAATCCGCAGGATCCCGGCTGGAAGTCCAAGAACTTCATGTCCGATGATGACGAGTTCGAATTCGAATTCCTGAACTGGGACGGCGACGAAGAACAATAGGAATAAAAAGACCGGAAACGGCATCTTACGAGAGTGGGATGCCGCTTTCTTTTTAAAATTTTGATAAACTTTCCCGGTCTGCAGTTGACAGCACCGCCCTCACTGTTATAATAGACGTATAACAATCGGTGACAGTGGGAAGGGAGTGATTTTGATGATAATAGAGATAGATTTCAACAGTAATGAAGCGCTCTATATGCAACTGCGCAATCAGATCATCATGGGAATTGCCACGTCACAGTTTCATGAGGGAGATTCCCTGCCGAGTGTACGGCAGCTGGCGGATACCATCGGGATCAATATGCATACTGTAAATAAGGCCTATACGGTTCTGAAGCAGGAGGGCTAT
This sequence comes from Clostridium sp. AF34-10BH, assembly GCF_003478095.1. Taxonomy (NCBI): domain Bacteria; kingdom Bacillati; phylum Bacillota; class Clostridia; order Eubacteriales; family Clostridiaceae; genus Clostridium; species Clostridium sp. AF34-10BH. The sequence continues at coordinate 14,625 of NZ_QUEC01000008.1, read as the reverse complement.
GTCAAGGTCGACAGGCGAAAGGGAGCCGTGATCGCTCTGGATGTGGACCGTATGCGTGCGGTGGATGAATTGCGGAAGGAACTGCAGGTAATACTTGCTAAGAGCAGCTGCAAAAATATTTCCAGGCAGGAAGTACATGAATTGATTGATGAAATTTATGAAGAATATGGAGGACTGAATTGATGCAGTCACAGTTTACGGATAAAGCGCAGAATGCGCTTGCCCAGGCCGGCAGATGTGCCAGAGGCCTGAAACAGGGCTATATCGGGACCGAACACATTCTGGTGGGACTCCTAAAGGAAGATACCGGTGTAGCCGCAAAAGTGTTGGCGGATAACGGAGTAGAAGTGGATCAGGTCATGGAAATGATCCGGGATCTGATCGCCTTTGAAAACGGTGTGGCCGTGAAGGACAAAGAGGGATATTCTCCCAGAGCTGCCCGGATTCTGGAAGAGGCACACCGCCAGGCTGCCCGTTTCGGACAGAAGCAGACCGGCACGGAGCATCTGCTTCTTGCACTGATCAAAGAGGGCGAGAATGTTGCCGTGCGTCTGCTGAACACGTTGGGAGCCAATGTGCAGAAGATCTATGTAGATACCCTGATCGCCATCGGACAGGACGGCAATCTGTACAAGGAAGATCTTGGGAAAAAGGGAGACCGTAAGGCGAAGCAGTCTACACTGGAACAATACAGCAGAGACCTGACGGCTCTGGCCAGAGAAGGAAAATTGGATCCTGTGGTAGGCAGAGAAGAAGAGATCCGCAGAGTAGTGCAGATCTTAAGTCGCCGCACGAAGAACAATCCCTGTCTCGTCGGAGAACCCGGTGTAGGTAAGACCGCCGTGGTAGAAGGTCTGGCAGCCCGCATTGTGGCAGGAGACGTACCTTTTACCGTGCAGAATAAGAGAGTACTGACATTAGATTTGTCGGGAATGGTGGCAGGAAGTAAGTACCGTGGCGAGTTCGAGGAACGTATCAAGAAGGTATTGAAGGAAGTGACGGAGGACGGGAATATTATTTTATTCCTGGATGAACTTCATACGATCATTGGTGCCGGAGGTGCGGAAGGCGCCATTGACGCTTCCAATATCATGAAGCCTTCCCTGGCCCGTGGAGAGATCCAGCTGATTGGTGCCACCACCATTGCGGAATACCGCAAGTATATTGAGAAGGATGCGGCTCTGGAGCGCAGATTCCAGCCGGTGACTGTGGAAGAACCTACAGAGGAAGAGGCGGTCCGTATTCTGGAGGGCATCAAAGGAAAATATGAGGATCATCACCATGTGCAGATCACCCCGGAGGCCATTGAGGCTGCTGTCAGATTGTCCAGCCGTTATATCAATGACAGAAATCTGCCGGATAAGGCCATCGATCTGATCGATGAAGCTTCGGCAAGCGCAAGACTGAGTGCATTGGATGCCCCGGATAAAGCGAAGGAGATCGCTGACCGTATCCACGAGATGGATCAGGAGATGGAGAGAGCTATCCGCATGGAAGCATTTGACCAGATGGCAGAGATCAAGAAGCAGCAGGATGCGCTGGTGAAAAAATATGACCGCCTGATGAAAAAGCGGGAGAAACAGGAAGCGGGCAATGTTATCAGTATCGGTGAGAATGAGATCGCCGAGGTCGTTGCCCAGTGGACCAAGATCCCCGTACAGAAGCTGGCGGAAAAAGAGAGCGAACGACTGTTAAAACTGGAGAAGACGCTGCATAAGCGTGTCATCGGCCAGGAGGAAGCAGTGACTGCAGTGGCCAGGGCCATGCGCAGAGGCCGTGTGGGTCTGAAGGATCCCAACCGTCCCATCGGCTCCTTCCTGTTCTTAGGTCCTACCGGTGTTGGTAAGACGGAACTGTCCAAGGCATTGGCAGAAGCCATGTTCGGCTCTGAAGATGCCATGATCCGTGTTGATATGTCCGAATACATGGAAGGCCATTCGGTCTCCAAGATGATCGGATCACCGCCCGGATATGTAGGCTTTGAAGAAGGCGGACAGCTGAGCGAGAAGGTTCGCCGTAATCCCTACTCTGTTGTTCTGTTTGACGAGATCGAGAAAGCGCATCCGGATGTATTTAATGTTCTTTTGCAGGTACTGGATGACGGTCATATCACGGACTCCAAGGGACGCAAGGTCAGCTTCAAGAACACTGTGCTGATCATGACTTCCAATGCGGGTGCACAGCGTATCGTGGATCCCAAGAATCTGGGCTTTGCCACAGAGAAGAGCGAGACAAAGGATTACGAGAAGATGAAATCCAATGTCATGGAAGAAGTAAAGCGCAGCTTCAAGCCGGAATTTATCAACCGTATTGATGATATTATCGTGTTCCATCAGCTGAACAATGAGAACATGAAGGAGATCGTGAATCTTCTGGCATCCAATCTGTACAAGAGATGTGAGGATCAGCTGGGGATCCATCTGACCATCACAGCAGCGCTGAAGGAGCATCTGGTATCCAAATATGCGGATAACAAGATGGGAGCAAGACCCTTGAAGCGTGCGATCCAGTCCGTGGTAGAGGATGCTCTGGCAGAGGAGATCCTGCAGAAAAAGGTGGTACCGGGAGATAAGGTATCCGCCGGATTCAAGGATGGAAAAGTTGTATTTACTGTGAAAAATTAAGTATTTGTAACTATTCAGTCACTCAATTTGCAAAATCGCTCTTGCAGAGCGTTCCTTTTGCTCATTGAGGTTACTTCGTCCTATAAATTACGTCAAAGGTTCTTACGAATGCAAGCATTCGACGTACCTATGACACAATTTACATGACTCTGAATAGTTACAAAATAAATAAAACTTTTTGTAGAAAAACAGGGTGAGATATATTATACTGTAACTATTCAAACCCCATTCGCAAAGAACGAAAGAGAAAGATGTATTGCGGATGCAGTTACTTTCAGGAGGACAGACAGATGGCAGTAGTGGAAGAAATACTTCGCAGTGAAGCAGACGGATCTATCAGCTTTGGTAATCACAAGCTGGCCAAGAAGGCAAAAGTGGAAGATTATGAGCATGCAGGAGATCTGCTGAAGGTTAAGACCTACAATGAGATGACAAAGCTGGAAAAGAACGGCATGTTTTTATATGAATCTGTTCCCGGAACCAGTGTACTGGAGTTCAAGGAAGCTGACAACAGTGTGGAGTTCATCGTAGAAGGTGACGAGGATTCCCAGATCACTGTAGGACTGAAGGACGATACCGAGTACGAAGTATTTATCGACGGTAAGAACGTAGGAATCATGAAAACCGGACTTGGCGGCAAACTGAGCCTGAGCGTAGAACTGGAAGCAGCAGGTGAAGTACCTGTTAAGATCGTAGAGGCGTAAGGACGCACTGCAAAGGAGTCCAGGCACGGAGGATATTGTAGTACTTCGTGACTGGGCTTTTTTTAAATATTCAGAGTTTCCGGAGGCGGTTTTGCGGGGGCTGAATAGGTATTACAATGATTGAGGAGAGAGCATGGCAAAAGGAAAGACGGCCACTGTATTTTTCTGTCAGAACTGTGGCTATGAATCCACGAAATGGCTGGGACAATGTCCCGGCTGCAGAGAGTGGAATACTTTCGTGGAAGAGACGATAGATAAAACGGAATTGAAAAATACCGGAAACGGTGCAAAGAGAGACAGGAGAGAGGCTTCGGAGCCCTGTGTGCTGTCGGAGATCGCTATCCGGGAGGAAAATAAGACTCTCACCGGAATTAAGGAACTGGACCGGGTGCTGGGAGGCGGCATTGTGCAGGGATCTCTGACGCTGGTAGGCGGAGACCCCGGTATCGGTAAATCCACACTGTTATTGCAGGTCTGCCATAACTTATCCACGGCGGGACATAAAGTATTGTATATTTCCGGTGAGGAATCCAAGGTACAGATCAAGATGCGGGCGGACCGTCTGGGGGCTTTTTCGGAGCATATGCTGCTACTGTGTGAGACGAATCTGGATATCATCAGTGAAGTGATCCGCAAGAGCAAGCCGGAGGTCGTGATCATCGACTCCATACAGACCATGTACAACGAGAACGTGTCGGCGGCGCCGGGAAGCGTGTCTCAGGTGCGGGAATCCACCGGTATTTTGCTGCAGCTGGCAAAGGGACTGGGAATCTCAATCTTCATTGTAGGCCATGTGACGAAGGAAGGTACGGTGGCAGGTCCCAGAGTGCTGGAACATATGGTGGATACCGTTCTTTATTTTGAAGGGGACAGACATGCGTCCTACCGTATTCTGCGGGGGGTGAAGAACCGTTTTGGATCTACGAACGAGATCGGTGTTTTCGAGATGCGGGAAACGGGACTGGCAGAGGTCAAGAATCCTTCGGAATATATGCTGAACGGACGGCCGGAGAATGCCAGCGGCTCTGTGGTGGCGTGTACCATGGAGGGCACCAGACCGCTTCTGATCGAATTGCAGGCACTGGTGTGCCACAGTAATTTCGGCATCCCCAGAAGACAGACCACCGGTACGGATTTCAACCGTGTGAACCTGCTGATGGCGGTATTGGAGAAGAGATCGGGAGTGCAGCTGTCCTCCTGCGATGCCTACGTGAATATTACGGGAGGTATCAAGATCCAGGAGCCGGCCATTGATCTGGGAATCGTGCTGGCGATTCTGTCCAGCTTCCGGAATAAGGCATTGAATCCGAAAATGGTAGCTTTCGGAGAAGTGGGATTAAGCGGCGAAGTCCGCGCGGTCAGCATGGCAAAACAGCGTGTGGCGGAGGCGGAGAAACTGGGCTTCGAGGAATGCGTGGTGCCCTACGTGTCACTGGAAGAGTGCAAAAAAGGAAGCAAAATCCGTGTCATCGGCGTCAGCTCCGTGCAGGATGCCATGGACCGATTGTTCTAAAGAAGCTTTTTAGCATTTCATTATGAGGAGGACAAAGATATGGCCGTAAGAATAGGAATTGATATCGGCAGCAGTACCACCAAGATCGTAGCTTTTGAAGGAGAACATATGCTTCCGCCCATGGCAGTCAAGGCAGACAGCCAGGTGGCATCCCTCTACGGTGCTTTCGGAAGATATCTGTATGAGAATAATCTGCAGCTTTTAGATGTGGAAGGTGTCTATATCACCGGCGTGGGAAGCAAATATGTGGAGAAAGCGGTATACGATCGTCCGACCTATAAGGTAGATGAATTCGTTGCCACAGGAACCGGAGGCTATTATCTGACGGATAAAAAGGAAGTTATCGTTATCAGTATGGGAACCGGAAGCTTTTTCGTCAAGGTGACGGAGAATGAGATGAAGCATTTAGGCGGTGTCGGCTTAGGAGGCGGAACCATCTGCGGACTGTCCTCGATCATACTGAATACCGGGGACATCCATGAGATCGTCCCTCTGTCCCGGAAAGGTGATGTGGCAAAGATCGACCTGCGGATCGGCGATCTGGCCAAGGAAAAGCTCCCCGGCCTGAACCTGGACGTGACTGCGTCCAACTTCGGCAAAGCGGATGCCCAGTCCAAGCCCGAGGACATCGCGGCTGGTATCGTCCATATGGTCATCGAGAACATCTGCCAGGCCGGAATCCTGGCCTCCCGGAACACCGGCATCAAGGATTATATCCTCATCGGCGGCCTGACCAAATTCTTCGAGTGCCGCCAGATCATCGAAGACTTCAAGAGCCTGTGGGATGTAAAGATTACTATTCCGGAGTATTCTGATTATGCTACCGCTATTGGGGCGGTGATTGCGCCGGATGCGGAGAAAGAGGAGATTTGAGAAATAAAAAAGTAAGAGGGATTGATTTCTCAATCCCTCTTGGTGTATAATCTATTTAGAAAGTAAGTCGGAGGTGAAAATTCCGATTTGCCCTCAGTAAAATACTAGAAAAGAAATAGCATCTACTTTGGCGAGGGGATGCTATTTCTTTTTGTTATTATCGTCACCATGTCTGTCAATGTATGATAAAGCTGCAAAGACAACTAACAACAGAGTAAGTACTTCCATCGTATTCATGGGCATCACCCTCCTTTGTAAGACTAGAGGGCATCTAACAATCGGAAAATCGCATCCGCTTTCTGTTCGATTACACAAATACAGTATAACATAAATCGAACGTATGTTCAATATCATGATGAAAAACATTCCTGTTAATTCACATTAAAATAACACCCCATCATGGCGTGATTCTTCAGATCGCGCCATGGTGAGGTAAAAAGTGTTACCAAAACAGAAAATAAAAAAAGCCGATAACATCGACTTTTGAAAGCAGGGGAAGAGGGGATCGAACCCCCGTTAACGGTTTTGGAGACCGCCGCACTACCGCTGTACTATTCCCCTATGAAATTGTATCAGCTGAATCACTGACGAAAGCTATTATAGCATAGATGTTTATCATTTAGCAAGTGAAAATTTTAAATTTTTGCAAAAACTTTTGCAATTCCGGGGAAAACCACAAAGAATACCTTATAACACAATTAAAGCAGCCGCAGGCGGGAAACCTGCAGCCACTTTAATTGTGTAAAAGGGGAATTCTTCCGGAAATCTACTTATATAAGCGGTTCGGCTCTCGCCGAACATCCTAAGTATATTACACATTTCGGCTTTTGTCTACTATTTTTTTGCATAAATTTTACAAAAAAAGATTGTGTTATGACAAAAACGGTGAGAGGAAATGTATATAATCAGATACATAGGGGGAAAAGCTTGATTCCCGCCGCAGATTTCGTGTAATATAGGTAGTAAATGAGTATGAGAAAGTACGGCAGATAAGGGCTGTACGGAAATGAGGGAAAATATGGAACAGCATTTTAATACCCCGGCAGAAGTCATTGATAATAACATGAAGGCCGGAGAGGGCAAGGCACATCTTCCTCTGGGCAAGATGATCCTGTTAGGCATTATGGCAGGTGCTTTCATTGCACTGGGCGGAGCTACCAGCAGTACTGCGGCGCATGCTATTGACAACGTAGGTCTGGCCCGATTCGTAGCCGGTATCATCTTCCCTGTGGGACTGATGATCATTGTATTTGTAGGTGGAGAACTTTTCACCGGCAACTGCCTGATCGTCATGGACGTGGTAGGCAAAAAGGTGACCTGGTTCGAATGTATCCGCAATCTGATCGTGGTATATTTCAGCAACCTGATCGGCGCGCTGATCATTGATACCCTGATCTACTTTTCCGGAAATCTGGACTACACCGGCGGATTGCTGGGGGCTTATGCCATCAAAGTGGCAGTCGGCAAGGTAGGCATTTCTCCGCTGAAAGGAATTACCTCCGGTATCCTGTGTAACATTCTGGTATGTATTGCGATCCTGATGGCAGCGGCAGCTACGGATATCGTCGGTAAGATCTGGGCGATCTTCTTCCCGATCATGGCCTTCGTAGTCGGCGGTTTCGAGCACTGTGTTGCAAATATGTTCTACATTCCCGTAGGCATGATGGCTGCACAGAATCCCGCGTATGTTGCAAAGGCACAGGAAGCATACGGCCTGACCGCAGAGCAGATCCAGGGACTGACAGTACTGCACAGCCTGAACAACTTTATTCCCGTTACCATCGGCAATATCTTAGGCGGAATGGTATTCGTAGGAATCCCCTGCTACTTTATTTATAAGAAGAAGTGGCAGAAATGGCATGAGGAATCCAAGAACGCATAGGACGGGAAAGTAAATACAGAGCGGAACAGAAGCAGCTTGGGATAATGATAAGATCCCCGGCTGCTTTTTGCTTATACGATGTAACCGGTATAGCTTTATGTCTGCACAGGAGTTTGCAAGGGATGAACCGGATATGGATTTTCAGAATTATAAACGAAATATTAAATCGCATTTTTACACATGTAATATAAAAACATTAGAAAAACGGAGATAAAACGAGAAAATAAAAGAAATAGTTATTTAAATAACGGTGAATGCGTTTGAAAAACTCGGCATATAAAACTAATATAAACTATAGAAATTAGCACTCGATAAAAATGAGTGCTAACAAATGAAAAAGAGTAATATGATATTTAAATAGTTATAAGGAGGCAGTTGTCATGAGTTTGAAACCTTTAGGTGACAGAGTAGTATTAAAACAGTTAGTTGCAGAGGAGACTACCAAGTCCGGTATCGTGCTCCCCGGTCAGAATAAGGAAAAGCCCCAGCAGGCAGAAGTTGTTGCTGTCGGCCCCGGCGGTGTCGTAGACGGTAAGGAAGTAAAGATGGAAGTTAAGGTTGGCGATCAGGTCATCTATTCCAAATACTCAGGAACCGAAGTAAAGCTGGATGATGAAGAGTACATCATCGTAAAGCAGAGCGACATCCTTGCAATCATTCAGTAATTGCAAACCTAAAAAGAAATTAAGACTAAGAACAAATAAATTGGAGGCTGATTATTATGGCAAAAGAGATTAAATACGGCGCAGAAGCCCGTGCAGCATTAGAGGCTGGTGTAAACCAGCTGGCAGATACCGTAAGAGTAACCTTAGGACCCAAAGGAAGAAACGTAGTACTGGATAAGTCCTTCGGCGCACCCCTGATCACCAACGATGGTGTTACCATTGCAAAAGAGATCGAGCTGGAAGATGCATTCGAGAACATGGGTGCACAGCTGGTAAAGGAAGTAGCTACCAAGACCAACGATGTAGCCGGTGATGGTACTACCACCGCAACCGTTCTGGCACAGGCTATGGTAAATGCAGGGATGAAGAACCTGGCAGCAGGTGCTAACCCCATCATCCTGAGAAAAGGTATGAAGAAAGCAACCGCATGTGCAGTAGAAGCCATCGGTAAGATGAGCCAGAAAGTAAACGGCAAGGAGCACATCGCAAGAGTAGCTGCAATCTCCGCAGGGGATGAGGCTGTAGGACAGCTGGTTGCAGATGCTATGGAGAAGGTAAGCAACAACGGTGTTATCACCATTGAAGAGTCCAAGACCATGCAGACCGAACTGGATCTGGTAGAAGGTATGCAGTTCGACAGAGGTTATATTTCCGCTTACATGGCAACCGATATGGATAAGATGGAAGCTGTTCTGGATAACCCTTATATCCTGATCACTGACAAGAAGATCTCCAACATTCAGGAGATCCTGCCTCTGTTAGAGCAGATCGTTCAGTCCGGCGCTAAGCTGCTGATCATCGCTGAGGATGTAGAGGGCGAGGCACTGACCACCCTGATCGTTAACAAGCTGCGTGGTACTTTCAACGTAGTAGCCGTTAAGGCTCCCGGCTATGGTGACAGAAGAAAAGCTATGCTGGAGGATATCGCAATCCTGACCGGTGGTACCGTGATCAGCTCCGAGCTTGGTTATGAACTGAAAGATACCACAATGGATATGCTGGGTCGTGCAAAATCCGTTAAGGTACAGAAAGAGAACACCGTGATCGTAGACGGTGAAGGCGATAAGGAAGCATTACAGTCCAGAATCGCACAGATCAAGAAGCAGATCGAAGAGACCACTTCTGATTTCGACAGAGAGAAATTACAGGAGAGACTGGCTAAGCTGTCCGGTGGTGTTGCAGTTATCCGTGTAGGTGCTGCTACCGAGACCGAGATGAAGGAAGCTAAGCTTCGTCTGGAAGATGCTCTGGCAGCTACCAGAGCAGCCGTAGAGGAAGGTATCATCTGTGGTGGCGGTTCCGCATACATTCATGCATCCAAGGAAGTTGCCAAACTGGCAGCAAGTCTGGAAGGTGATGAGAAGACCGGTGCAGGCATTGTCCTGAAAGCACTGGAAGCACCTCTGTATCACATCGCAGCAAACGCAGGACTGGAAGGCAGCGTTATCATCAACAAGGTACGTGAGTCTGAGGTCGGTGTCGGTTTCGATGCTCTGAAAGAGGAATATGTAGATATGGTAAGCGCAGGCATCCTGGATCCCGCTAAGGTTACCAGAAGCGCTCTGCAGAACGCTACCAGCGTAGCAAGCACACTACTTACTACCGAAAGCGTTGTAGCTAATATCAAAGAAGACACCCCCGCAATGCCCGCCGGCGGCGCAGGCATGGGCGGAATGATGTAAGCGTCAGGACCGCTTCGACGCAGCCGTGCTAAAAAGGGAGCACACTATGCAAGCTAGCTTGCAATAGTGCGCTTCTTTTTTAGTGCGGATATGGCGAAGTCCAGCGGATATCGCATGAATTGCGAAGCAATTTATGCGATAAGCCGCTGCTGCGTCAGATCCCCTTGACTCTCCCCCAAAAACCTCTTAAACTTATCTCAAACACATCAAAGAAAGAGGTATACCCTTATGAATCGTTTTGAATACATCGTAGAAAGCATTGACGGCGATTATGCCCATCTTCGCAGAACAGACATCGAATCCGATGAATTAAAGCTGGTGGCCCGCGCGCTGCTTCCGCCCGAGATCATGGAGGGCACGAAGCTGTTATACGAGTGGATGCAGTATTCCATTATGGAATAATTATGCCAAATTTTGAAATGTCCGGAGAAAACGCAATATTTGTCATAAAATAAAAGGGAAACTGGCACGACAGGAGAGTTGGTAAAGAATACACTTATAGTATGAGCGTGGTACACGCAGCTTTGCGCAAATAGAAAGACTAATACATGTAAAAAGGAGACTCCCTATGAGTGAACCTAGAACTTATCATAACCCTGTACAACGCGGTTTTTTCCCGGATCCTTCGGTGATCCGTGTCGGTAACGATTATTACATGGTGAATTCCAGTTTCCAGTATTTTCCGGCGATCCCCATTTCCCATTCCAGGGATATGGTACACTGGCATATTATCGGTCATGCCATCACGAATCCGGAATGGCTGGATCTCAGCGACATCCGGGATTCCCACGGAATCTGGGCACCGGATATTGAATATGTGGACGGAAAATACTATATCTATGTTACCTTACGCCTGAATGCGGACGGCAAGCGTGATAACAACGTAATGCGCAGACAACTGGTGATGGTGTCCGACAGGCCGGAGGGTCCTTATAGTAAGCCGGTATGTCTGGAAGTGGACGATATCGATCCGTCTCTGTTCGTGGATGATGACGGCAGCAGATATATGATCATTGCCAAGGCAGCACAGGCGGTTCCCCTGACGGCGGACGGACTGGCAGTGGCGGGTCCGGCGAAGACCGCATGGGAAGGCACGGGCGAGCGTTGCTCTGAAGGTCCCCATATCATGAAAAAGGACGGTTATTATTACGCTATCGTGGCTGAGGGTGGCACCGGTTACGGCCATGGCATCAATGTGGGAAGAAGTAAGAATTTCTACGGTCCTTATGAGTGTTCTCCCTATAATCCGGTCATGCGTCAGAAGGACCCTGCGGCACCCATTCAGAGAGCCGGACACGGCAAGCTGGTACAGGATCAGAACGGTCAGTGGTGGTGTTATTATCTCTGCGGAAGACCTAACGAGGGCAACTATACTACCGTAGGCAGAGAGTCTGCTCTGGATCCCGTACAGTGGACGGAGGACGGCTGGTTTACCGTCAACGAAGGAAAAGGCCCCAGCCTGACACAGATTGCACCGGATCTTCCCGAGTGTATCTACGAGAGAAACTTATTTGATGATTTTAACGATACCAGGCTGAATCTGGAATGGGAGTTCGTGCGCAACCCGGATAACGGATCCTGGTCACTGACGGAACGTCCCGGGTATTACAGGATCTGGACCAGAGACGGACAGTTGAATGAGATCCGTGCGAAAAATACGTTGTTACGCAGAGAACAGGAGTTGTCCTACGTGGCAGAGACGAAGCTGGAATTCTACCCGGATAAGGACGGAGAACAGGCGGGACTGACCTGCTACTACAGTACAGCCACCTATGCCAGATGCTCTCTGTGCTATGAGGGCGGACGGAAGATCCAACTGGTCATCAACCGCAACCACGGCGAGGAGCTGGTGGCGGAAGTGGACCATGTGAAGGAAGGCGCTCTGTATCTGAAAGTAGTGGTGGAGAAGCTGACCAGAACTTTCTATTACAGCTATGACGGAGAGAACTGGGAGCAGGTCGGAGTTCTGGAGAACTGCATTTACCTCTGTGACGAGGGTGTTCCCGATGATCCTAAACGCCATACCGGTACGCTGGTAGGCATCTATGCCAACAACGGAGGCTGTGGAAGCCGCAAAGCAGCGGATTTTGACTACTTTAAATATGAGGATTAGACAAAAAAGAAGTCCTGATTTTGGCTAAAAGTGCGAAAAACTCGCAACTGTAAGAAATCTGTTTGCCAAATAGTCGAAATAATGGTAGAATAATTATGATTCAAAATGTAAGAGCTTACATTATGGATCGACAGGAACAAATGCAACGCATAGTTTCATACATCTCTTTTCAAAGGATCCCGGGTGAGCAGCCCGGGATCTTTTGTGCATCTGAGGTTTGTGCATCCGAAGCAGTCTGGAATAGAAAATAATAGAAAATAATTTCAAAAAATTTATAAGATTTTGTCGAAAACTGTCACGTATATAATGTAGTGAGGTTTTAACATGACTAAAGACGAAGAAATCAGAATGATAAATGAAAAACTGGATTTTTTATGTAATGGAGGCAAGTGATGAGGAGTTCGATACCGAAGAGGTACGCAAACTTGTGAAGCGATTAGATGAATTGGATCCCATACCATTGCCGTGGAAATCGGATGAGGAAGCATTGAAAGACTTCTGGGATTATTGTGAAGAGAGACAGAGGGAAGAACGTATAATAGCAGAGATGAAAATTAAGGGCTGAGAAGTCAGTGCCTTTGGAAAAAGTATGTGGTAAAATATATATACGAGAAACGAAATGCTGCAAGAATTGCCAGACGTAGGTCAATTCATCCTAGCTATGGATACTTGGTTTGAAAAACTGATGGAGAAATAATCTAGGAAAATAGTTTAAAGTTTACATGTTATGATCATGTATGAAGTTGGAACAAAATAAAGATTGTGCTATACTATTGTTCAAGAAAAAAACTCATTGACATATTTCAATCTATTTAGGAGGATAAACGATCATGTGTACAGCAGCAACTTATAAAACAAAAGATTTTTACTTTGGACGAACCCTCGATTATGAATTCTCTTATGGTGATCAGATAGTAATTACACCACGTAATTATGCGTTTAATTTTCGCCATGTTGGCGATATGAAAAATCATTATGCAATTATTGGAATGGCTCATGTTGCAGAGGATTATCCTTTGTATTATGATGCTATGAATGAAAAAGGAGTGGCAATGGCAGGACTGAATTTTGTCGGAAATGCTGTTTATGCCGCGATTAAGCCAGATGTGGAAAATATTGCACAGTTTGAATTTATTCCGTGGATTTTAAGTCAGTGTTCTTCTTTAGTTGAAGTTCGCGAGCTTCTTGAACGAATTAATATTGTTAATACTCCTTTCAGCGAGCAATTCCCATTAGCACAATTACACTGGATCATTTCTGATGAGAATGAGTCAATTACGGTAGAATCTATGTCAGATGGTTTACATATTTATGACAATCCAGTAGGAGTGCTTACGAATAATCCGCCATTTCCACAGCAGATGTTTCAACTAAATAATTATATGTATTTATCTCCTAAACAGCCCAGAAATACTTTCTGCGAGAATTTGGCTCTTGATGCATATAGTAGAGGTATGGGAGGATTAGGTCTTCCGGGAGATCTCTCATCTTCCTCACGCTTTGTACGTGTGGCTTTTACAAAGGTAAATGCAATTTCAGGTGAATCAGGGGAAGAAAGCGTTAGCCAATTCTTCCACATTCTCGGATCTGTGGATCAGCAACGAGGATGTTGCGAAGTAGCGGATGGAAAATATGAAATCACATTGTATACGTCGTGTTGTAATGTTACAAAAGGTATTTATTATTACAATACTTATGAAAACCATCAGATCAGTGCAGTAGATATGCATGTAGAAAATCTGGATAGTGATAAAATGATTTGTTATCCAGTAATTCAAGGAGAACGAATCAACTATCAAAATAAATAATGTTTTGAAATCAGGGATGAGGTAGAAAGGAAAGTTCCATGACAAAAGATGAAGTAAAAAAACTCAGGATGGACAGTCCGGAATCACTACAGTTTTTAAATAATGCTACAAAATTTTATAATTTAATGATGATGTATCGTTGTGCTATTCGGGAGATACAAACTAAACTTGAGGTTTTGGATGATGAATTTTCAGCTGAGAACAATCGAAATCCTATTTCTTTTATAAAAACAAGAATTAAGAAGCCCAATAGTATTTACGATAAACTGCAGAAGATGGGATATGAATTTACAACAGAAAATATACAGACATATCTCAATGATGTAGCAGGCGTTCGAATAGTTTGTGCGTTTATTGACGATATTTATATGATATCAGATTTGATTACCCAACAGGATGATATTAAAGTTATTGAAATAAAAGATTATATAAAAAATCCAAAATCGAATGGTTATCGAAGCTATCATATGATTGTTGAAATACCAGTATTTTTTGCTAAGGGTAAAACACCTATGCGTGCAGAATTACAGATTCGAACCAATGGTATGGATTTCTGGGCAACATTGGAACATCAACTTCGCTATAAAAAAGGAATTGAAGAAATGCCTGGCTATGATGAGATAAGTGAAGAATTACTTCATTCTGCAAGAGCTATCATTGAAGCAGATAATGAAATGCAGAGAATAAAAGACAAAATTGGTATGTTCTACGAAATTTAGGGAGAAAACTGAGCAAGTAGGAAGGTGGAATATATATGAAAC
>NZ_QUEC01000079.1:0-671 GCF_003478095.1 Clostridium sp. AF34-10BH | reverse complement strand
GGCTTTGAAGTGCACCATGAATATAATGAGCACCATGATCTGGTACATACATGGGACAGCGACGGAAGAGAGACCCTCTATACTTATGACCAGGAACACAATCCGGTCAGGACGATGGAAAAGATCAAAGAGGGCAAATGGAAAGAAACGGCCCGGAAGTATGATTTCAGGGGAAGATGCATTCTGGAGCGGGATGCCCTCGGAAACGAAAGCCTTAAGGAATATGAAGCCAACCGGGCATACCCCAGCCGTGTCATTACGCCGAAGGGGGAGGAGACTGCCTACGGCTACGATACCGTAGGCCGCAGACTGTCCATCAGCAATACTTACGGCACGGTGGAGCTGGCTTACAATTCCAGGAACTTTGTCACCAGCCGCATCGACGGGGAAGGCTACACCACCCGCAGATTCTATGACCGCATGGGCAATCTGACCACTTACTATCCACCCGTGCAGTGGGAAAAGAAAGAGAGCGGCTATGAGTACCGCCACGATTTTCTGGAACGTGTGGTAGATACCATATCTCCCCTGCAGGAACATCACCGTGTATTCCGCAACTTTGACGGGGACATCACCAGTCGGATCCATCCGGTCAGCTATGCCCTGAAAGGCGATGAGGGAGAAGGAACCCGCTATGAGTACGATTCTGACGGGAACTGCATCCGTATCCT
>NZ_QUEC01000078.1:0-673 GCF_003478095.1 Clostridium sp. AF34-10BH | reverse complement strand
TCCGCTCCCGGCTGCGGTTTCTGATCTCCTTCGACGGCATTATCGACCTGCTGACAATTTTACCCTTTTTCTTCCTGTCCGGCATGGTCATCTTCCGGATGCTGCGGGTGGCGAGGATCTTCCATTTGTTCCGCCTGAATGCACGGTATGATTCCTTCAATGTCATCACTACGGTATTGTATGAAAAACGCAATCAGATCATTTCCTCCGTGTTCATCGTACTGATTCTGATGCTCGCCAGCAGTCTGTGCATGTACAGCGTGGAACATGATTCCCAGCCGGAAGTATTCCGCAATGCCTTCAGCGGCATCTGGTGGAGCATGTCAACGCTGCTCACCGTGGGCTACGGAGACATCTATCCCATCACCACACTCGGCCGGATCATGGCGATCTGTATCGCCTATCTCGGTGTCGGTGCCGTGGCTATCCCCACCGGTATCATCAGTGCCGGTTTCGTGGAACAGTACCAGCGCAAAAGCAGTCTCTCTAATATTAAAGCGGCAGATATTCATGAGATCGCCGAGATCTTCGTGGATAAACGCTTCGCCGGCAAATCCGTGGAAGAAATGGAAGAGGCAGAACAGGTCACGATCTTCCTCATTCTGCGGGAGGATCTGTCCATTCTGCCTCAAAAAGATACGATATTAAAATTAAATGACATTATTGTCATTCG
>NZ_QUEC01000077.1:0-967 GCF_003478095.1 Clostridium sp. AF34-10BH | reverse complement strand
GTTCTTGGAGGTGGGCTTGATGATGAAAATAAATGGAAAGAAACAGGTGGAAAATTTTTTCTCCCATATGGTGTTATCTCGAAAGTGTTCCGTGGAAAATATCTGGATGAGTTAAAAAGCCTGTGGAATGATTCTAAGCTTAAATTTCATGGTACAGCAGAGAAATATCAGAACAGCTATCGTTTTAAAGAACTTCTTGATAAGTGTTATGAAAAGAACTGGGTCACTTACTGTAAAGAAACTTTCAATGGTGCACAGTCGGTTATCAATTATCTTGGAAAATATACCCACAGGATAGCAATCAGTAATCATCGAATCAAATCCATGACAGATACGACAGTTACATATGTAGTAAAAGACTATAAAAACGAAGGCTGCTGGAAAGAGAAAACAATTTCAGGAGAAGAATTCATCCGTCGATTCATGATGCATGTTCCTCCCAAACGATTTGTCAGAATCCGGCACTATGGTCTGCTATCATGTAGAAACAAGAGAAAAAAGATAACTCATTGCAGAAACCTGCTTGGATGTAAGAAATACATTTCTACATTAAAAAATCTAAATGCAGTAGAAATGATAAGGGTTTTATATCACATCGATGTATGCAAATGTTCTTCTTGTGGAGGGAATATGGTATCACCCCGCAAAGATAAATACAGTTCTTCTTTTCGTGCACATATGAGATGTTAAGATCTACAATTGCATAGAATAAATGACTTCCTCATAGGAGGTTTGTTTGTCATGCCTGAAATTGATTTCTTGAATAAAAAAACTTTTACCAAAACATCCGGTATGATAAACTTAAGGAAAAGAGCAACGATTGAATCCCCATAGCTATCGGCTAAAGGGACGCGACTTTGTTCACCAAGGTAAAATCGAAATTGATGTAAACGAAAGGGCAGTTTTTATCAGAACTCAAGGCTGCTTTTTCGTTTACACCAACTCCGATTGTTTCCTTAACAGTTTG
>NZ_QUEC01000076.1:0-1124 GCF_003478095.1 Clostridium sp. AF34-10BH | reverse complement strand
TTCTCTGCGACTTCCCAATAAACGGGAAGTTGTCAAACAGCGTTCGTTGTTTCGCTTTGTGGCATTTTTACACACTGCTGAATCACACCTGTAACATACGTAATGGAATCGGTGCAGTCGTTCTTGAGCCATTCTGAGATAATTGCCATTAGTCCCCGAATATAAAAGGCCATGATATAAGGTCGATCTTGCTGTAGTACACCGTAGCGGTCGAGAATAGGCGTAAACACATGACGGAACATCCTATCATAGCTTTTATCCATCCCCAACACCGCCGCATTTTCTGTTGCTGTGCGAAACAGTCGCTTGTTATTCTTAATGTAGCTGAGGTAAGGTGTTAAATAATCCGGCGTAATTAGATATAATTCATCCCTCGGGCAATTCCGCAGCTTTGTAAAAAAGGCATCCGAATCTTTCTCCATAGAAGCAAGAAATTGCTCGTTCATACGACCGACACTCTCCGAGAGCAGGTCTGACATCGTTTCATAATGCAGATAGAAGGTGGAACGATTGACCCCTGCTACTTCACAGATTTCTTTGATTGTAATATACTCAAAATCCTTTTTTGCCAGAAGGGTCAGAAAGGCTTCGTCCATTCTGGCTGCGGTAGCAAAATATCTGCTTTCCGATCTATTCAATCGTTCTCACCTTCTTTCGTGTTGTTGTTTACATCTCGCTGATTTCTTTTGCCAGTTCCATGATTTCAAAAGCGTATTTCTGCTTGCCCTGTGCCAGCAATTTTTTGTAGATGGGGTAATTAACGCCCATGCCCAGTAGCCCAATAATGCCGACAATCACGCCGAGGACAAACATAGTGGTGCTACCGCTGCCGATGACCTTCATGGAAAGGCACATTCCAACACCGGCTACCAGCGCAGTGATAATGCCGAAGGTATAGGTAAAAACGGTTGCGGGAAGCTTGGCTTTTGCATCCAGCTTGCGAAGAGCGATCACCTTGGAGGTGTCCTTGAGTGCATATTCGTTTGCGAGTTGTTCTGCATAGATTTTATCTGTATTCATGGCTTGTTGCCTCCTTCATTTGATGGTTTTATTCTACCAGCAAAGAACGGGCAACGGAACAACACTGATGGCAGTTTGTGTTGAGTTCAAGAATTGTGCAAATT
>NZ_QUEC01000075.1:515-1169 GCF_003478095.1 Clostridium sp. AF34-10BH | reverse complement strand
TCAGACTGTAGACAAAGCTCCTTCCTGTGAGGGAGCTTTTCTTGTGTCATGACTGCAAAAATTATGTACTTACAAGCATATAAGAAGTAGTGAAAATGCCGTATTTACGGGACTTTTCACTACTTTTTTGGTATAATGAAAGTATCAAAATAAAGGCGGTGTTTCCTATGATGACACAGAATGCAGATAAGAAAAGAGAACAGATTCAGATGTTCTGCATGGATGACCTTGTTCCGCAGGATCATCTGCTGCGCCTGATTGACCAGGCAATCGACTGGAGTTTTATCTATGATCTTGTGATCGATAAATACAGTGCAGACAATGGCCGCCCCAGCATGGATCCGGTCATGCTCATTAAAATTCCATTCATCCAGTATCTGTACGGCATCCGAAGCATGCGCCAGACAGTAAAAGAAATCGAAGTCAATGTCGCATACCGATGGTTCCTCGGTCTGGAAATGATGGACAAGGTTCCCCATTTCTCTACGTTTGGAAAGAATTATACCAGACGCTTTAAGAATACTGATCTTTTTGAACAGATCTTTTCCCGTATCCTGCAGGAATGCTATAAATACAGACTGATCGATCCTTCCGAGGTCTCCGTGGATGCCACCCATGTAAAAGCACGGGCAAACAGCAAAAAGATGCGGAAAT
>NZ_QUEC01000075.1:0-505 GCF_003478095.1 Clostridium sp. AF34-10BH | reverse complement strand
ACGGGCAAACAGCAAAAAGATGCGGAAACGGATTGCAGATGAGGAAGCACTGTTCTTCGAAGAGCAGTTAAAGAAGGAAATCAATGAAGACCGGGAAGCGCATGGGAAAAAGCCTCTGAAAGAAAAGAAGGAAGATCCCAAAGATCCCCCCTCCTGTGGTGGCAGCTCTGATGGAAAAGAAGAAAAAACGGTCAAGGAAAGTACAACGGATCCGGAAAGCGGATGGTTCCGAAAGGGTGAACATAAAAATGTTTTTGCGTATTCCGTGCAGACAGCCTGTGACAAAAACGGATGGATTCTGGGTTATAGTGTAAATCCCGGCAACCAGCATGACAGCCGGACATTTAAATCCCTGTATGATAAGATAAAAGACATTGGCATTCAGACACTGGTAGCCGATGCAGGATACAAAACACCAGCGATAGCAAAGTTACTTCTGGATGATGGTATCACACCGCTTCTGCCGTATAAACGCCCCATGACCAAAGATGGTTTTTTCAAAAAA
>NZ_QUEC01000074.1:0-1170 GCF_003478095.1 Clostridium sp. AF34-10BH | reverse complement strand
GAAACAACGAACGCTGTTTGACAACTTCCCGTTTATTGGGAAGTCGCAGAGAACGAAAAATCGGGATTGCCCGAGTTCTTTGAGTGAGATACACTTCTTGGGCGAAGGGAAGGAAGAAGGAAAAGTACTTTAGAGGTATTATGGAATGAGTAATAAATTGGTTAAGCATCAAGAATTAAAAGAACTATTAAGTGGAAAGCAAAAGGAAATTTTGTTTTGGATTTGTTTCATTATTTTAAGTATATCTTTCATTACAGTCTTGATAAATATACTTTTGACATCTAAAGCATTTAATACACAAATGGAAGAGATGGTACTGGGAGAAGATTATTATATGGAGGATATTGTGATTACAGGTAAAAGGGCTGAAGATGCTTCGGCTGATACAATATCTCAGAATTATTTCTTCTACTACAACAATGGAAAAGTGAATGATTATCACAAGCGAATGCAAGTACCGGAATTTGTATATTCGGAATATGATGTAGGAGATTCCATAGCTGCATATACCACAGACCATGTTAGTTATTCTTATTACAAGTATGGGATTCTTCCGGATACAGAGTATACAAACAATGAATTAATGAAAGTGGCTGGCGTATTGCTTGGAATAGGAATATTTTTATTGGCTTTGTTTGGGGTATTAAGTAAGAAAATGAACTACAAGAAGTAACCAACTTCCCGTTTATTGGGAAGGCGCAGAGAACGAAAAATCGGGATTTAAAGAGGTGTTGAGTATGAAAAGGTGGTTATCTATTTTAGCAGTATTGGGCTGTATAGTAGCGTTGTCTGGATGTAAAAATGAAGCAGAACAAGCATATTTTAATGCAAAAGTTTTGGAAGTAAATAAAGAATATGTTGATGTTAGGTGTATAGAAGCATTTAATAGTGGGATTTCTGTTGATGAGGAATTTTCTGTTACAAAAGATGTAGTATCAGCAGGAGGAGCACCAGAATTGAATGTAGATGATAATATCCGTGTTGTATTTAATGGTGATGTAATGGAAAGTGATCCATTGCAGATAGGAACGGTTTATGCAATCTATCTTTTAGATGAAAATGGAGAAGTGATTCCAAACAACTAACAACTTCCAGTTTTTGAAACTGAGAAATCGGGATTTGTGAGGGTAATTATGATAAATTTTTTGAATGATATAAGGAATGCAGAAA
>NZ_QUEC01000073.1:0-1585 GCF_003478095.1 Clostridium sp. AF34-10BH | reverse complement strand
GAGGTGACAAACTATAAATAGTCAAGTGTTTTTTGAAAAACATTTGTGACCTAAAAATGGGTAATTTTAACAGACCATCTGAAAATATCGTATTTCAGATGGAACAGATAAATATATGTAAGGTAGATATTAGCGTAGTTTCTGAGCGTTAAAGTCTACATCCTGCCTCTCCAATGCATAGATGACTCTAATCAGTTTCTTTGCTACGTGAGTAATCGCTACCCTGTGTTTCTTGCCTTCTGCACGTTTCTTTTCATAATAAGTTGCAAAGGTTAAGTCAAAACGTATTAAGGGTAAGCAGGCGTTAAGAAGAACGTAACGGAGTTGTGAAGAACCGTGTTTTACCATTCGTCCACCGTGGGATTCTGTTCCAGAATCGTTTATTCCGGGTTCAATTCCGGCAAATGCAAGCATCTGACCGGGATTGGAAAAGTTGGATATATCACCGTATTCAGCGTAAATAACAGCGGATGAAATGGGACCAATACCAGGGATAGACATATAGTGAGGATGTACTTCTTCGATAAGTTTAATAATCTCAGTTTCCAAAGTGTTTATTTCATCGGAAAGAGATTTGTATAGTGTCAATAAAGTGTTTAATTCTAAATCGAATATAGAATTATTGACACCGACAGTGTTAGCAGCAAGCTCTTTAAGACGAAGGAACTGCTGGATAGAAAACTTACCTCTGGAAATACAGCGGAGTTTATCGTAGGAAGCAGAGTTCATACGAGCCATTTTTTCAGCGGAGCCGTAGTTTTCAAGAAGATACAAAGCTGTTTTAGAAAGCCGTTCATTGAAGAATGGTTTAAATTCCGGAAAGGTATGGTCTAAAACATTAGTTATCTTAACAAGATAAAAAGAACGCTGACGAATTAGCCTGTCACGCAAACGAGTTAGTGACTTTAGGGAATAAGCGTGGTAAAATCCTTTTGAATGGGGTTTGTACTCAACGGTAATTAACCACCGGGCTATTGATTCGCAGTCAACAGAATCGGTTTTGGTTCGCCTTAAAGTTGTAGACTTTTTGTATTCCTTGATGAGAACTGGATTAACTTCCATGAAGCTGTGGTGGGCATTCTCAAGGAAGAGTTCAAGATTGAGGGCATAATGGGCAGTTGATTCAAACCCTATTTTTATATCCTCAGGATTGGAGAGAGAATTAAGAGCAGTAAGCAGTTGTTCAAAGCCATCTTTGTCATTAGTGATGGTAAATTTAGAAATAATCTGCTGGTCGGCTGCAGAAATGATGCAGCAATCATGTTTGTACTTGGAAATATCAATTCCAACAAAGTACATGGGCATAGAAAAAACCTCCTGAATAAATATTTTAGCACTGTTGTCTTCCACAGAGAATTCGGCTGTGTAATCACGTAAATAAAAACGTCGAGCGTTAACAAACTAATTACCAGTAATAGACGAAAAGCTGTGGTCTGAGTCACCTCCGAACAGTCAAAGCTGTAAAGCTATAGGTACAGATCCACAGTGCTTTAAGTATTATAATGGAGTATTCAATAAAACCCAAGAGTTTGGGAGAAAGGAGAATAATCCATTACCCTCAAAAGAGGATAATTGGATTATACGT
>NZ_QUEC01000072.1:1060-1591 GCF_003478095.1 Clostridium sp. AF34-10BH | reverse complement strand
CGGAATGACAGGCTGCGGAAAGAGATCAGTCCCTACGGCTACGAGCCGGAGAGTGATGACGGGGCGGGGGTATCCTACACCTATGACAGCCGTGGCAACCGCATCCGTACCACCAATGCATTAGGTGAAGTGGTACAGGAGCTTTCTTACAATCTGCGGAATCAGCCGGTTATCCAAGAGGATACGTTTGGAAACCGGACAGAGCTTTCCTATGAACTGGACGGAAAGATCAAGGATGTCCGGCGATTAGGGAACGGTAACCGGAACCATCAGCGCACCCTCCAGCAGTATGAGTATAATGCCAGAGGCCAGATCACGGGAGTCGTGGACGGCAACCAGAATCCCATCTCCTATGACGTGGACAGCTGGGGACGCATCACAGGCATTGGCTTTGCGGACGGGGTGAAGGAAGGCTACGAGTACACCCCCGCCGGACAGGTCAGCAGGACTATAGACGGTAACGGTAATGCGGTGCAGTACCGTTACAACAGTCTCGGCAAGGTCAGCGAGCGGACGGATCAGCTGGGATTC
>NZ_QUEC01000072.1:0-1050 GCF_003478095.1 Clostridium sp. AF34-10BH | reverse complement strand
CGGCAAGGTCAGCGAGCGGACGGATCAGCTGGGATTCACAGAGACCTTCCGGTATGACGAGGAGGGCAACCTGTCCCTGCATATCGACCGGGACGGAAGACAGCTGCAGCGCGCCTGCAACGTATTCGGACAGCCTGTGTATGAGAAGGCGTCCGATGCAGAGGGAAAACATACCAACATCAGCACCTGGCACTATGACAGCCTGGGCCGGGTGACCCGTGCTGTCTGCGACGGAAAGTCCTATGAATACATCTACGATGCATATGGTAACCTGAAAGAAAAGCGTTCCAACGGGAAACGCTTAGTTTCCTATACCCATGACAGGGCAGGGCAGATCACGGAGATCAGGGATCCCGCGGGAGTCTGCACCCGGTATGAGTATGACATTCTGGGCAGACGAAGCCGCATCTTTAATGATGACGGACTGGAAGTGCGCTACGGCTACGATGCCCTGAACCGCATCTGCGATATCCGTTACGGCAATGGCGTGAAGACCGCCTATACCTATGACGGGGACGGAAACGTCCGCACGCTGGAAACCAGAGCGGGTGAAAATGTCCTGCTCTCCTTTGCATACCGGTATGACGGCAACGGAAACCGCACGGCGAAGACAGGCACACAGGCAGCTCTGGGCGGCATCACTTCCGAAATCACCACAGGGAATAATGCGCTGGATATCTCCTACAATTATGATGTCCGGGGACAGCTTCTGGAAGAGCGGCGGAACGGCGCTTCTGTTTGCTATGCCTATGACAAAGCCGGAAACAGAATCCGGAAGACGGATGTACAGGGAGAAATCCGCTATCTTTATAATGAGAAGAACCAGCTAATTGCAGAAGAAAGCCCTGCCGATAGAAAACAGTTTTCTTATGACCGTCAGGGCGGTATAATAGAGGAGAAAAATGCAGCCGGGATCCGCCTGTTCTCCTATAACAGCCGCCACCAGCAGACAAGGGTGGAAACCGAAACCGGCAGCGTGCAGGAGAACCGCTACGATGCGGAAGGCCTGCGTTTTGAACTGCTGGAAAACGGCAGGAGAACCAGCTTTGT
>NZ_QUEC01000071.1:0-1608 GCF_003478095.1 Clostridium sp. AF34-10BH | reverse complement strand
TTCAAGTTGAACAAAATCGCTGCGCGATGGCCTGCCAAGGCTGTGGCGCAGCTTTCTTTTTCTCAATAATAAAATAGGCAATGGCAATTCTTACCAGTATTTGATATTGTAAAGTTACCACACAAAACAATTCAATAAAGAAAGACACCACTGCCTATGAAAAGAATACCATTTGACCGCTTTTCTGACAAGCGGTTTTATTATGCTAATGCACCTCCATGTAAGCAGGATTTTTCATTAACTACTGATTTTACATGGAGGATTTTATTATGTACGAAGAAATTTTTAATCAGATTCAATCTGCTGCGGATAAACGGAATCTCAAGGATTCCACGATTCATGCATACTGTACCAGTGTTGCTCATTTTTTGAACCACACAGCCAAGGATATAGATGCATTAACAACTGACGATGTTGATATATTCCTAACTGAAAAGAAACTTTCCGGGATTTCACCGGAAACATACAATCACTACCATTCAGGAATCCGCTTCTTTTACAAAAAAATATTGAAGAAGAATTGGGATGATGATGACATACCTCGTATGAAAAGGGACAGGAAGTTACCAACGGTGCTTACAAAAACAGAAATATCAGCTATTCTTGATGCTACGCCAAATCTGAAGCACAAAGCTATGATTGCTACTATGTATTCAGGCGGACTTCGTGTTTCAGAAGTCACACATCTTCATTATGATGATATTTCACGCACGAAAAAAACCATACACATCCGTGATGGGAAAAGTCGCTCTGATCGTTATACTTTGCTTGCAGACCGGACGCTCGAAATATTGACAGAATACTGGTTTCAATGTGGCAGACCAAGAGGGATTTTGTTCCCAAGTTCATGGACAGGGGATTATCTTACAAAAGATAGTGTCATTCAGTTTTTTCGTGAAAGTGCCAAAAGAGCAGGCATTCAGAAACACGTCTCCACGCATTGTTTACGTCACAGCTTTGCAAGTCATCTGTTTGAATCCGGCTGTGATGTAAAATATATTCAAGCGCTTCTGGGACATCGTGATCCAAAATCAACAGAGGTTTATCTGCATGTAAGCAATAAAACTATGCTTGGAATTAGGAGTCCATTTGATGAGATGGGCGGTGAATGATTATGGAGAAATCATGTACGATACAAGATGTATTTGAACGGTTTTATCCTTCTTATGAAAAGAGGAATAGCCCTCCTGCTCATCATAGAAAAACAGCTTATCATATCATGAACTGTAAAACAGGCGCTTTTGGTGTAAACATCAGTGTTTGTGAGGACTGCGGATGTATCAGCATTCATAATAACTCCTGCAGAAGCAGATGCTGTCCCATGTGCCAGGAGTTTCCGAAAGAGAAATGGATTGATGCACAAAAAGAGAACGTACTTGATGCACCCTATTATCATGTAGTATTCACAGTTCCTGAGGAATTGAATTCCATCATTTACAGCAACCAGAAGCTGTTGTATGATGCACTGTATCATGCTGCCTCAGCAACCTTGAATGAATTGGCAAAAGACGCAAAGTACCTGGGAGCTAATATAGGGTATATCTGCATTCTTCATACCTGGGGTTCTGCAATGAATTATCATCCTCATATTCATACCATTGTTCTTGG
>NZ_QUEC01000070.1:0-1638 GCF_003478095.1 Clostridium sp. AF34-10BH | reverse complement strand
GCTCAATAGTCACCCGAGTTTCCCGTTTTGTAAACGAGTTTCACATTTTGAAAGCGACCTTCAAATTTTGTACCCGACTTTCCACTTTTGTAATGACTTTCCCGTTTTTTTCCTTGCTTTTATGATATAATCACCTTATGGCAGAGTATTTTTTTGCACAAAAACCGGACGTCAGTTTTGGCTTACAAATTTTGTAAGCCAAAATTCACGTCTTTTGCTGTTCTTATTTCAGCCGGCGGTCTGTGCTTTATTCTGTCTTCAGGTTACTTTTTGAGAAGTCTTGCGGTGAGGTTGATGTCTTTGGCTGCAACCTCTTGGCATCCCAGCCTCTCCGCCAGGTCTTCTCCATAATAAAAGCAGAACGCTTCATACGGACTTTTTCCATTCAGTTTCCTTCTACGGTAGGAATTGATATGGTTCATCATCAGCTCTATGTCTCCCTGCGTCAGTTCATCAAAGCTTCTTCCTTTCGGTAGGATCCTGCGTATAAACTCATGCCCCACCTCGATCTCTGCTTTCTGATACGGCGCACTTGGATTGCAGTAATAGATCCTCGTCCTTTGAAATCCTTTTCCATCCGGTCCATTCTCTATACACTTCGGATTGGAAAACTCACTTCCGTTATCCGTCAGAATGACCGGAAACAGCTTTCTGAAATCCTGTCCTCCCAGACGGTGGTACAGTTCATCATAAATATCTATCACCGATTTTGAGGTATTTGCTTCCCGCAAAAATCCCAGCATCAGTGACACATTTACGAAATATATCGTCAACAGGACTTTTCCTCCCTTGCTCCCGATCACGGAATCCATCTGCACCACTGCTGTGTCCGGATGCTGTTCCATATATACTTCATAATCATGATAATTCCTTCCCACACGGCATCCACGGTCTACTTTCAGCTCCGGTTTTTTATATCTCGGACGGTACTTTACCTTTCTTGGCAGGTCTATGTTCCTGATATCAAACAGGCATCCATCCACGTAGTTGTAGAGGGTCTTTTCACTGCACATCAGTTCATCCTTATGTGTCAGGTAGATCTGATGGATGGACTGTCCCTGCTTTACCAGCGGCACCAGGATTGCATTAAGCCTGGCAAGCTCCCCTTCTGTTGCAAGGATCCCGCTCCGGGACTCTGATATCTTTTCCGTCGCCTGTCTCTGGGCTTCCAACGCATCGTACACGGTTTTGGTCAGCGTGCACTTTTTCACTTCACTGCATCCGTTGCATACATATGGCGGTTTAAAACGGTGGGTACATATTTCCTCTTCAAAGTGCTCACAGTATCGGTTGCATATGAGTTCACACTGTTTGCAGACAGCTACCAACGGATGCCTGCAATCATTTGTTCCACACACTTTTTTTCTCCTGCACGCCTTTCTGTATTTGCAGGTATTGTGCGGATAACCTCCATAACCGGTATCCTGTTCGATGGAATAGTTCCGGATCTCCTTTGTAATGGTAGTCCTGTCTCTTCCAATTTTCTCTCCAAGCTCTGTGAAAGTCATATGCTCCTTTAGTCCGCTTTCTATCTCCAGCCGGTCCTCATAATTTAAGAACTTTGCCATACTGTCTCCTTTCCCCGCCAGCTGCTGAAGTTCTGTTAAAAAACAGGAAGAACATTTCTGTTCTTCCTGC
>NZ_QUEC01000007.1:0-120923 GCF_003478095.1 Clostridium sp. AF34-10BH | reverse complement strand
CGAGACATGTGTATCGCATGCTCCGGGAGTTCGTGGATTTTGCCAATGTATTTCACTAACTCTCAATTTATTTCTCTTCCACCGGAATCTGCTTCAGGTTCTCCACCTGTTCCAGAATTTCATTGCTGCGGATGTCAATGATGGGACCGCCGGTTCCTTCAATGTACTCTCTGGTAATGGTAACCCTTCCGATGTTATCATCCTTCGGGATCTCATACATGATATCCAGCATGAAGTCCTCGATGATGGAGCGCAGGGCTCTGGCACCGGTATCGCGCTTCATTGCCTTCTCGGCAATGGCATCCAGGGCATCGTCTGTGAACTCCAGTTTTACCTCATCCAGCTCCAACAGCTTCTGGTACTGCTTAAGAATCGCATTCTTCGGCTCTTTCAGGATCTTCACCAGCATATCCTTTGACAATCCCTGTAAAGTACAAATGATCGGCAGACGACCGATAAATTCCGGAATCATACCAAACTTGCGGATATCCTCCACAGTCACCTTGGATAAAATATCGGTATCTTTATCGTATTTATCCTTCAGTTCCGAGTTGAAACCGATGGATGCGGTCTTGGTCAGGCGCTCCTTGATGATCTCGTCCAGATCCGGGAACGCACCACCGCAGATAAACAGGATATTGCGGGTGTTCACCGTTGCCAGAGGTACCATGGCATTTTTGCTGTTGGCACCTACCGGCACCTCCACTTCCGCACCTTCCAGAAGCTTCAACATACCCTGCTGTACACTCTCTCCGCTGACATCCCGGGAGTTGGTGTTTTTCTTCTTGGCGATCTTGTCAATCTCATCGATGAAGATGATACCTTTTTCCGCCTTTTCTACGTCATTGCCCGCCGCTGCCAGCAATTTGGATACCACGCTCTCGATATCATCACCGATATAACCGGCCTCAGTCAGAGAGGTGGCATCAGCAATAGCCAGAGGCACATCCAGAAGTTTTGCCAGTGTCTTTACCAGATAGGTCTTACCGGAACCGGTGGGGCCGATCATGAGGATGTTGGACTTTTCGATCTCAATCTCATCCATAGTGTCAGTGGCCACTCTCTTGTAATGGTTGTATACTGCTACGGAGATGACCTTCTTGGCTTTTTCCTGTCCTACCACGTATTCATCCAGACTGGCCTTGATCTTATGAGGTGCCGGAATGTCCTTGATATTGAATACCGGTTTGGGACCTTCCGCCTTCTTTTTCTTCTTGAGTTTCTGCTTGTTGGGAATACCGCCGTCTCCCTGAAGATCCGCCAGATTCACAAAACTGATGTTGGGGAATCCGTTCTGTCCGTTAAACTGGTTGAAATCATTGGGATTGTTCAACATTCCCTGATAATCGAACTGGCTCACAGTCTCCATGGTCTTGTGCATGCAATCATCGCAGATGCAGATATGGTTGGGCAGCTTGAACATTCTGCCGGCTTTGCTCTCCGGTCTGCGGCAGATAAAGCAGACATCTTCGTATTCGCTGCTGTCCTTTTTGTCCTCTGACTTTTTTTCGGTGGAATTTTCTTTTGCAGTATCCGCCACCTGTGTGTTTCCATTATTTTTTTCGTTATCCTGAGTTTCACTCACATTGGTCTCTGTTTTTTCCTCCTCAGGGATCACTTCTCTATAATCATCATTATAATTATCTGTCATGTTATTCTCCTCTTTGTTTCCTACCACTATTCCGCAGTGTATCTCGGTAACACTTCGTGTTCCCTCGATATCCGGGCTTCGCCCTATCATCCCCGGCTCCAAAGCATCTTCGCAGTGTATCTCGGCAACACTTCGTGTTCCCTCGATATCCGGGCTTCGCCCTATCATCCCCGGCCATTACGCAATAATGCCTGCAAGCAGTCATATTGCATAATACCCGTGTCTGACACTTCTCATTGCCTACGCTTATTATACTCAATGAAGTAGCGGGGCACAAGTTAAGTTTTTCTAAACCATTTATAACTATTCATATTTTGGTAAATATTACAAGACCCGGGCAAAACCATATGTCTCGCCCGGGTCTCTTTCCATTTCCTTTTATTTACCTGTTATTTCTTTATTTCTGGCTTGCAGGTCTGCTGCCAAGTGTCAGATTCAGCTCGATGGATACATATTCACCGTTCTGAGGTCTCTGTACCGTTACGGTTACGGAATCACCGACCGCATAATACTGTAACGTTTTCTGCAGATCAGAGTAAGAAGAGATACTGCTGCCGTCAAATTTGGTAATGATATCACCTTTCATGATACCGGCATTGGCTGCTGCGCTGCCTTCCTCTACAGATACTACATAGATACCTTCCGGCATGTTGTACATCTGGGAGATCTGGGAAGTTACTTCCCGCAGGGAGATGCCGATGTAACCGACTTCATCCTCAGCTACCTTGGTTCTGGTCTGACGCTCCATCAGATCTGCAATGATAGGACTTGCCGAAGTAATCGGGATAGCATATCCCATACCTTCTACGGCAGTACCACCGATCTTGTTGGAGTTGATACCGATAACCTCACCATTCATGTTCAGCAGTGCACCGCCGGAGTTACCGGGGTTGATGGCTGCGTTGGTCTGGATGAAAGTACCGGTAGAGCCGTTCTCCAGAGTGATCTCACGATTCAGGGCACTTACAATACCGTTGGTAACAGACTGACCATAGCCAAGGGCATTACCGATAGCGATGACCGGCTCACCAAGCTTCAGATCATCACTGCTGCCAAGTGTTGCTACTGTAATAGCATTCTTGGTATCATCACTCAGATCATTTAAAGATACTGCGATCACTGCCAGATCCATATCGGAATCCAGTCCTTTGACCTGTGCCTGTGCTTCACTGCCATCGATAAAAGTAACGGTCAGAGTATCTGCACTCTCTACTACATGATTATTGGATACGATCAGCAGTTCATCATCGGTCTTACCTACAATGATACCGGAACCGCTGGCTGCTTCTTCCTGTGTATACTGCTGTCCGAAGACATTGGCTGTCTCGGTAAAGTTATTTACGATGGATACCATGGCAGGCATTACTTTTTCTACCACATTGGATACATCGGATTCTACATAAGTAACATTGGTAGCCAGCTGTGCACTCTGGGTACTTTCTGTCGTTGCCTCAGAAGCGATCTTATCTACCACTGCGGTATCTGTGCTGGTAGTAAACATCCCGGTTCCCTGCTGTACTGCATAGAAACCGATTCCTGCGAACAGTCCAAAGAACAATCCCAGGCTGACACTTACCATTGCCTTCCGGAAGTAACCGCCATGTTTTTGGGTTTTCTTAGGCTCCGTATTGTTGCTGCCTGTGGTTCCGCCCATCTGATATGTGGTGTAACCATTCGTGCTTCCTGCTGCACTCTGGGTAGTACTATGATTTTCATAGCCATAACTGTTTTCTGTTCTTGTCTCATTCAGATCTGCTCCACTGAATGTACCGGTTGTATTTTCATTGCCGGTTCCGTAACCGGAAAAATTATCATTCTCGTACATATTGCTTCCTCCTATCCTGTTGCAAGTGAGAAACTCTTTTTACCATTACCTGTTTCATTTCTTCCTCTCACCTTATGAACACAGTATATCCGTCAATTGTGTCCGAATTGTGATAACTTTCTGAAGCAATTATGAATCCTGAAAAAACAGAGAGTCTGTTCTGCCTGCAAGCAGTCCTCAGTCTCTCTATGGGTAAGTTATTACACTCTACTCAACAGTAACGGATTTTGCCAGGTTTCTGGGTTTATCCACGTCACAGCCGCGTCCCACTGCCACATAGTAGGAGAACAACTGCAAAGGAATGATTGCCAGAGAATTGGTAAAGTACGGATTGGTCTCGGGGATGTATATTACATAATCCGCCGCTTTCTCAATGGCCTTGTTGCCTTCAATGGTGACTGCCATAACAAAGGCTCCTCTTGCTTTTACTTCTACCATATTACTGATGGTCTTCTGGAACAGATCCGGCTGGGTTGCCAAAGCCACTACCAGCGTACCATCTTCGATCAGAGAAATCGTACCATGTTTCAGTTCTCCGGCTGCATAAGCCTCAGAATGAATATAGGAAATCTCTTTCAGTTTCAGGGATCCTTCCAGCGAGATTGCATAGTCAATACCGCGTCCGATGAAGAAAATATCTCTTGCTCCCACGTAACGATTGGCAAAATGCTGAATCTTCTCCTTCTGTCCCAGAAGCAGTTCGATCTGATCCGGCAGGCATCTTAAATCTGTCAGCATACCGGCGAACTTCTCCTGATCAATAGTACCACGTACCCTGGCGAATTTCATAGCCAGCATGTAAAGTGCAGTTAGCTGTGCACTGTAAGCCTTGGTGGTAGCCACTGCGATCTCGGGACCTGCCCAGGTATACATAACACTGTCTGCCTCTCTGGCAATGGAGCTTCCCACCACATTGACAATGCCCAGTACCTTGAAGCCCCTTTCCCTGGACTCTCTCAGTGCTGCCAGAGTATCTGCCGTCTCACCGGACTGGCTGATGACAATGACCATATTACCCTTCTGAAGAATCGGATCACGATAACGGAATTCACTGGCCACATCCACTTCTACCGGGATTCTTGCCAGACCCTCGATCACATATTTTGCGGTAACTCCGGTATGATATGCGGAGCCGCAGGCCACAATATGGATCTTCGTGATCTCTTTGATCTCTTCATCACTCATGTTCAGCTCTTCGATCACAATATCATTATCCTTGATTCTCGGAGAGATGGTATCGTTGATGGTCTTCGGCTGCTCATAGATCTCTTTCAGCATGAAGTGCTCATATCCAGCCTTTTCTGCCGCATTGGCATCCCAGTCAATGGTCACCGGCTGCTTCTCGATCTCTTCCTCATCCACGGAGAAGAAACGCAGACTACCCTGCTGTAATTCCACAACTTCCTGATTGTCTACATAATATACGGTTCTGGTATATTTCAATATCGCAGGAACATCGGAAGCGATAAAGCTGCCGTTGTCGCTCTTTCCCACGATCAGCGGGCTGTCCTTGCGGGCTGCAAAAATCTTATCCGGCTGATCTGCAAACATGATTCCCAGCGCATAAGAGCCTTCCACACGATGAAGCACCTTCGTGATGGCTTCCAGAGGATTTCCCTTGTAATAATAGTCTAACAGATGTGCCAATACCTCGGTATCAGTCTCGGATACGAACTGATACCCCTTATCCTGCATCTTTTTCTTCAGGGGAATATAGTTCTCGATAATGCCGTTGTGTACCACGGCAATGGTTCCCGCATTGTTCATATGCGGATGGGAATTGATATCGCTGGGAGCTCCGTGAGTTGCCCAACGGGTATGTCCGATACCGGAGGTTCCTTTCATATTCTCTCCGCCGTGGGTCAGGTTCTCCAGAACCTTAAGTCTTCCCACTGCTTTTCTGGTGTTGATCTTCTCACCGTCAAAAATCGCCATACCTGCGGAATCATATCCACGGTATTCCAGCTTGGACAGACCGTCCAGAATGATCGGCGCTGCCTGTTCTGTTCCAATATAACCTACAATACCACACATAGTCATACATCCTTTCTGTTCTGTTTCCAGTATTCCTTGTTGGAAGTAAAAGCAAGTACCCATTTTTTCGGGAGCCTGCGATAGTTCTTTCCCAGTAAATAACCTGCATATTTACAGGCGCATTGCATATAAAAATGGGGCAATCCGGCAGACATATGGTTGCTGCGCAAATATACCGTCACATCTTTCACCATTCGTTTTCCCTCGGACTCCGAAGGATATGCTGCAAAAATCTCGGGATGCTCTGCCTGCGATACTCCCAGGTCAAAGTTTCTGTGGAACTGCTGCCCGTTGGTATAATTATGAGAATGCACCACCTGCGCATCCGCCGCATAAGCCACAGAGTATCCTGCTTCCACCGCCTTTGCCGCATAGATCATATCTTCATTAAATATCGTATGTCTGACGAACCCGCCCAGTTCCTCATAGATCTCCCGGCGATAGGCCGCACAGACATTGGAGCAGAAAAAGGTCTTGATCCCCAGGCTGTCCAGGTCTGCTGCCGATTTGATCCGGGACTTTGCCGGATAGTTAAATTCTCTGGTATAGCTCTCCACCGGTGTCGAATCCTCTCTGGGCAGCTGTCTCGCATAGGCCACCGCCACTTCCCCCTGCAGGGGTTCCACCAGTTTTTCGATCAGCCTGTCATCTTTCGGCATGGCATCCTGTGTCATCATCACGAAGACATCCGCAGAAGACTTTTTTACTCCCATCCGTCTCGTACCGCCATGATCGAACTCTCTTTTGGATACATGGTATACCTTGATATTCTGATAGGTTTCCAGAAATCTGATTCCGTAGATCAGCTGATCAAAATATTTTTCTTCCGTATTCAGAAGAATCACCTGATGTACCGGTACGCTCTGACTGCCCAGTTTATCCAATAATGTAAATAATTCTTTTCCCGGCTTATACAGGGGAATGATCACATCTATCTCCATGTCAGAGCGCTCCTCACTTTTCCAATCTCTGGTTCATTATACTTTAACTCTTATTGCGGCACAAGCCTTTTCCTACTGTCCAAAAGGCTTATAACCTTCTGGGTAATGCACAAGGGAGCCCCGGCAGATTCCGGAAGACTCCCTTGTATTCCTGTTGCTTTACTCTATACACTGTTTCTTACTTATTCAGATAAGGTGATGTGTCAGATTCAATCTTATTGCTGTATTCCTTCACGTTGCTGGTTACGGAATAGCTGGCATCATCAAACAGGAACTGATGCAGCCATACTACATTGCTTTCGAGATTTACCGGAATAACACAGCTTCCCTTTGCACCGATATTGCCGGTGTCACGCATGGTCTCTTCGGGGAAACCTCCTTCGTCCACTATGCGATAATTTGAAATATTGCTCAGCAGATCCAGGATGTCCTTGGAATCCAGACTGGTGTAAATATCGTCGATGACACTGTTGAATACCTTGGACAATGTTGCATAATCTGCTTTCTTTGCCTGATCTTCGATTGCCTGAATGACTTCACGCTGACGGGCAGCACGCTTAAAGTCGTTACCAGCGGTATAACGGATACGGCAGTAAGCAGTAGCCTGCAGACCATTCAACAGCTGCATACCGGTCTCAGTTACCGGTGTATAATCGCATTTCAAAACTTCTGCAATACCGATCTGATAGTTGTTGATATGCTTGATCTCCTCAGAGTCCACATCAATATAGACACCGCCCAGACCGTCGATCACTTCGCTCAGTCCTTTATAGCCTACGGTCACAAAGTTCGTAATATCCATATCCAGATTCATGTTCAGCATCTTAACCGCCTGCTCTGCTCCGCCATAGGAATAAGCGGAATTACATTTCTGGTAGGAATCCGTACCGATATTCAGGTACGTATCACGATATACGCTGACCAGTTTGATATCACCGGTATCCATGTTGATGCTGGCGATCATGATACTATCGCTTCGGCTGCCCTTGTACAGCTGGCTTTCCTTGGTGGCATCCACACCGAACAGGGCAATGTTCATATAGCCCTTCATAGTTTCATCCTGCTGCACCTCTTCGGGAATCTGAAGTTCTTCTGTCTCCAGAACGGTTACCTTGGGGCCCTCATTGCTGGTATGAGTCATTACCAGATACAATACTGCTACCATGAACAGGATCACTACGATCTCTACGCCAAAGATGATAACCTTTCTTCTCTTCCTGGCTGCACGCTGTTTGGCAGACATTCTCTTCTGTCCGTTCGCAGCTCCGGTTCTCTGTCCACTGCCGGCAGGTCTCTGTCCTGTAGGTCTCTGTGCGCTTCCGGAAGGTTTTCTTCCGCTTCCGGCAGGTCTCTGACTATTGCCGCCATTGTTGTTAGAATTTGTTGCCATCTTGTCTTCTCCTTGTACTAATAAGCATTTTTATTGATAAATCCTGTAAAGAACGTCATAAGAATGATCTTGATATCAAATCCAATGGTCCAGTTCTCAATATAGTAAATATCATATTCGATTCTCTTCTTGATGGAGGAATCACCGCGCAAGCCATTCACCTGTGCCCATCCGGTCAGTCCCGGCCGTACCTGATGTTTTACCATGTAACGGGGAATCTCTTCCTTGAACTTTTCCACAAACTGCGGTCTTTCCGGTCTGGGACCGACCAGACTCATATCTCCTTTTAAGATATTGAACAGCTGGGGAAGTTCATCGATACTGGTACGTCTGAGAACCTTACCGATACCGGTGACTCTGGGGTCATTGCGTACCGTCCATCCCTTTTTCTCTTCCGCCGCCGTCTGCATTGCCATGCTGCGGAATTTGTACATATAAAACGGCTTATTATGAAGTCCTACCCGTTCCTGCTTAAAGATCACCGGTCCCGGGCTTGACAGCTTTACCAGAATTGCTGATATGAGCATGATCGGTGAGGTAATAATGATACCGAAAATGGAACCAACGATATCCATTGCCCGCTTGATCACCATATTGCCTGTGTTCGTCAGCGGTACATACCGGATATTGATCACCGGTAATCCCATCAGATCCTCCGTATATGGTCTGCTGGGGATCAGACTGCTGTAATCCGGAATGAATTTGGTGTGCACCCCGGATTTCTCACAGATATCCACCACACCTTCCAGATAATCATAATCCTTCAGGGAAAGTGTGATCGCGATTTCATCCAGCTTGTTCTCCGGAAGGATGTATTCCAGATTACCAAGCGTTCCCAGTACTTTCACTCCCTTATAGGTCGTGCCGCCCGGGATGTGCTCATCCAGAATACCACACACTACATATCCCCATTGGGGATTGCTGAGGATTCTGTCAATATATTCCTCCGCCGCCCGGGAATAACCTACCAGCAAAATGTGCTTCAGGTTGTACCCCTTTTTCCGTATGGAACGCAATGCCTTGCGCATGATGATACGGAATACGGAAGTCAGAAAAACATTCAGGACATAAAAAATTGCCATGACGGATCGTGAAAAATTGATCTCACGGATGATCATATACAAAATAATGATCAAAGCCGCCAGGCCAATGGTATTCGCCTGCAGGATACTGTATATCTCATGTCTGCGGCGAACCGTACGCTTAGGGGAATACACACTGCACCGGTAATACAGGAACATATAACCGGGTACAATAAAGGGAAGCAGCATATAATAATCCTGCACCGGCAGGACACCGATCCCCGGACCGTCATTTAAGATATAAAATTTGATATAATAGGCAAGGACAAAAGATACTGCTGTGATCAGCGCATCTATTATCACAAGAAGCCTGTTAAAGACTTTCTGGTTGTCTTTTATCATACGGGTCACCCAATCTTTAAGTCCGAAAAGCTTCTTTTCAACGATTTCATTCTACAATAACGGTGGTTTTTTCTCAACTTAAGAATTTATGAAGCAATTTCTTAAGATTTCATAAGAATTCGAAAAACATTCAGGTATAATTGCCACTGAATCTTCACATAATTCCATAGATGGCTCCATTGAAAGTGCACCTTTGCCTGCTTTCCCACAGGACCCACGGTACGTTTCCACCCTTCGGCCAATCCCTTTAAATATAGTTTTCCCATTCTCTTCTTACAAAAAAACAGAAATTTTATGCCAAATCCAAGCAAAAAGAACGGCAGATTCAGGATCCACTGTAGTAGCGGCATATTTTTGCCGATGACATAGATATTATTGGAAGAAGAAAGTTCCGTTTTCCGGGAATTGTAGCGGGATCCCGTAGAAGCACTGCCGTAATGCAGAACGGATGCCGTCGGCTCGTACCGGTTCTCATAGCCGTAGATCCGGGCACGGTAACCGATATCAAGATCTTCCAGATAAGCAAAATGCGCCTCGTCAAAATAGCCGATCTCCTCAAATACCTGACGTCTGTAAATTGCCGCTCCGCCACAGGCTGAGAATATGCTGACATTCTTGTCATAATCCACAGCAGGCCGGCCTTTTCCCCGGGAATATGCCCATCCCAGAACGCAGTAGCGGTCTCCCGCATCATCCAGCAGCTCTGGCTTATCCCACATAAGCATTTTGGCGCTGACGGAAAATATCTTTTCATCCTTCCGAATGGCATCATACAGTCCTTTCACAAATCCAGCTTCTACTCTGGTATCGTTGTTCAACAGGATCACATAGGAGCTTCGTGCCTCCCGGATTCCCAGATTCACCGCATGACAGAAGCCGGTGTTCTCCGGCAGGGCGATCAGACGCACCTGCGGTTTTCCCCCCTCTTCTGCCGGTGCCTCTTTTTTGCGACACCATTCGCTGTCCAGATATTCCACGCTCCCGTCAGCAGAACCATTGTCTATGATCAGCACTTCATATTCCGGTGCATTTTCCTGTCCCTGACACAGGGAGGCCATGCATTCCGGTAAATATTTCATTCCGTTGTAATTGGGTATAACGACGGTTACTTCCTTCATAGTCTCTCCCATTTCTCCGGATACTCCGGCAGATACAGCAGTCTTCCCCGTTTTCGTAATGCGTCCGATAATTGCAGACTTAAAAGCCGGATATCTGCCCCGGCAGGCAGTGTGGAGCTGTCAAATACCGGCTGTTGTTCCGGACCTCTTACTACTTCCGTATAAGGCACTCCCACGATTTTTTCAAACAATTCCCTGTCAGCTGACCGGATCCTGATGCACCGAAGGTCTAACGCTTCTGCATCCTGGGACAGCTCCGCCCGGTGAAGATAACCGCCAAAGTCCTTCGGCAGTCCCTCGTAGAACACCTTTCCGTCCGCAGTCATTCTGCCGCCGGCGATCCTGCCGCGGTTTTTCCCAGACAGCACTCTGCCACCTACGGCAGCCACATCCGGTCTCTCCTGTAATACCTCTGTATATTGTAACCGATAAAATCCTACATGTCTGGTCTCCTCTGCCTTTGCCGGGATCCCACGTTCTGCCGCATGATCCTGCAGTGCACGCAGCCCCGCTTCGTAAGCATATTTCTTGCTGTGGGGATTGGCTGCTGTAGATGCTTCATGGCATCTCCAGTGATACAGCACTCTGGGAATATGAAGAATTCTCTCCTCCCCGGAGCGGCCATCTGCAGCCAGCACCTCTGACACTGCCCGCAGCACCAGATCATAGTCCTGGGCACCGTCGCATTCTGGCCGGAAGGCAAGTTTCTTCATCAGATCTGCATCCATCACCAGAAAATGGCAGATATAGTTATTACTCAGGATTAAATCGTAATTAAAGTCTTCTTTATGGTTGGGATCGTAATATTTTGTCTCATCCCCGTTGCATTTGTCTTCATCCGAATAAGCGAATGCGACTCTGACACCTCTGTCATTTGCTTTGGTAATAGCATCTGCCATCTCATACAGAGCATCCGGTGTCAATACATCATCATGATCCAGCAGGCCGATATATTCTCCCCTTGCATAGGGTAATGCCTGATTGGTATTCGCCGCAATTCCGGCATTTTCCGTAAGGTGTATATAGTGGATCCTTGCATCCGCTGCAATAGTTTCCGCATTTTCCAGGAGCCGTTCTGTCAGGAATCCCTGATTTGTCAACGTCTCCTCCACACTGTGATCCTCTGTGGCATCCGCCAGAATCAGTTCCCAGTGAGGATAGCTCTGTTGCATAACGCTTGTTATCATTCTGTTCAGATAGATTTCCGGGGTGCGGTACAACGGCACCACAATGCTGAGTGTAACCGGATTATCCCATTTTCTGCAACTTTGCCTTTCCAGTTCCTCTTCCGGACAGGGCACATAAAAATAGCGGTCTGTCTCTGTCAGGCGTTCCCTTACAGAGATCCAGGTTTCCCTCAGGCCGTTGCGTTGCAAATAATATAGAGTTTTCTTAAGGTTTGCTATGTTCAGCTTTGCCACGGATACCTCCACTTTTATAAAAGAGCAAATCGCCCTTCCCGGGCGATTCGCTCTTAAAAATAACATTAACTATTCAGAACCCCATTCGCAAAATCGCTCTTCCAGAGCTTTCCTGAATAACATACTTGCATGCTATTTGCTCATGGTGGTTACAGTACAGCCTTTACATCCTCGGTCAGCTTCTCTACCTTGGCCTGTGCATCCTCTATGCTGTTACCTTTAACACCCATGTAGAACTTGATCTTGGGCTCGGTTCCGGAAGGACGGGCGCAGCACCATGCATTGTCGGGAAGTTCAAAATACAGGACATTAGACTTGGGAAGTCCGGTAGTAGTCTTCTCGCCGCTCTCCATGTCGATGACTACATCGTTCAGATAGTCACGGAATTTCTCCACTTTCAGGTCACCGAATGCCTTGGGCGGATTCTTACGAAGCTTATCCATGATCTCGGCGATCTGTCTTGCACCGTCGATACCCTTCATGGTAATGGTGTACTGGGTCTCCTTGAAGTAACCGTATTTCTCATACATGGATACCATCATATCCCACAGAGTCATGTTGTGCTTCTTGCAGTAAGCCGCCACTTCACACAGACACATAACTGCTACAACTGCATCCTTATCTCTTGCATGAGTACCTGCCAGACAGCCGTAGCTCTCTTCCAGACCGAATACATAATTGTTGCTGCCGGTCTGCTCGAAGAACTTGATCTGCTCACCGATGAACTTGAAGCCGGTCAGTACTTCGATCAGCTTTACACCATAAGCTTCGGTGATGGGCTTGGTCATATTGGTGGTAACGATGGTGGTTACCAGTGCTGGATTCTCGGGCATAGCGCCGGTAGCAGTCTTCTCTCTCAGGATATATTCTGCGATCAGCATACCGGACATGTTACCGGTAAATGCCACATACTCGCCGGTCTTGGTATCCTTGGCATACACACCCAGACGGTCTGCATCGGGATCGGTTGCCAGAACGATGTCCGCATCCTTCTCCTTGGCCAGACGCAGTGCGTATGTAAATGCCTTGGGATCCTCAGGGTTCGGGTAATCCAGTGTGGTGAAGTTTGGATCCGGATTCTCCTGTTCGGGAACTACATAGACGTGCTTAAATCCCAGCTCGGACAGGATACGTCTTACCGGCTTGTTACCGGTACCGCATAACGGAGTATATACGATCTTGATGTCATCAGCCATTTCCTGAATAACATCGGGATGAATGATCTGCTTCTTCAGCTCAGCCATGTACTTGTCATCGATCTCTTTACCGATCACCTGATAGAGGCCTGCTTTTTCCGCATCTTCTCTGCTCATGGTCTTCACGGTATGATAATCCTTGATGGCCTGTACTTCGGTGATGATGTCCTTATCAATAGGAGCGGTTACCTGTGCGCCGTCCTCCCAGTATACTTTGTAGCCGTTGTACTCAGGAGGGTTGTGGCTTGCGGTCACTACGATACCTGCGGTACATCCCAGCGTACGAAGGGCAAAGGACAGTTCCGGGGTAGGTCTTAAAGATTCAAAAATGTATGCCTTGATGCCATTGGCTGCCAGACATCTTGCTGCCTCATCGGAAAACTCGGGAGACATGCGGCGGGAGTCAAATGCGATAGCCACACCCTTGCTCTGGGTGCCGCGCTTAATGATATAATTAGCAAGACCCTGAGTTGCCTTACGAACGGTATATACGTTCATGCGGTTGGTTCCTGCACCGATCACGCCACGTAAACCGCCGGTACCGAATTCCAGTTCCTTGTAAAAACGATCTTCCACTTCTGCCTCGTTGTTGCGGATTGCCAGAAGTTCATCCTTGGTCTTCTGGTCAAAATAATCATCATTCAACCAGAAATTCAGTTCGTCCATATAACTCATTTTCCTATCCTCCTGTTTTATCGCTATCTTTATCTTTCTTCAGTAAACGCTCTCCGCCATTATTCTACCATAGATTACCTTTACTGAAAAGAGCAATTTAACGTCCGCTAACCGGATCTCTCAGCGCATAGTCACTGCGATCCAGAGAGAAATTCGGGTTGTAATAGGGGTCTCCTGCTTCCAGCTCTGCCTTCCATTTTTCACGGAAATGCTCGGATTCTTTGTTGTAACGCTCCGCCTTCTCTCCCTGATCATCCAGACCTCTGGAAATAGATTCATAATGATACAGTTCCGCAAAAGGGGTCCATACATTCAGCAGTCCCAGTTTGCGCAGTTTCAGGCAGAAATCCACGTCATTCAGAGAGATCACAAAGCTCTCGTCCAGTCCTCCCACCTGCTCATACAGACTCTTTTTCACCAACAGACATGCTCCGGTCACTGCCGTGGCATCCTGGGTATAACACAGGCGTCCCATGTAGCCGAGGTTCTGTACCGGAATACGATAATGGGTATGTCCTGCGGTGCGATGTGCCCCCAGTCCGATGACTACACCGGCATGCTGGATCGTCTTGTCCGCATAATACAGCTTTGCACCTACGGCACCCACATCTTCCCGCTGTGCATACATCAGCATCTCTTCCATCCAGTTGGCAGTGATCACTTCCGTATCATTGTTCAGCAAAAGGATATAATCTCCGGTGGCATAGGATACTCCCAGATTATTTACAGCAGAATAATTAAAGTCACCATGATAGGTCACCACAGAGATCCGGCCGTCCTCGCTGTGCAGAATCCCGCCGTCATGACCGCAGACGGTATGCAGCTTGCATCTCTCTGCGTAGGAATCATTGCCGGACAATCCCAGCAGCTGGGAATAGTAATCCCGGATTTCCGGTGTGGTGCTGTTGTTCTCCACCACGATGATCTCGTAGTTGCTCCAGGCGCTGTTCTTCTGAATAGAAGTAATACATCTCTTCAGATCTTCCACGTGATCCTTGTTGGCGATCACGATGGAGATCTTCGGATCTCCCAGAATCTGATAGCGGATCCGGAAAATTGTGGCACAGGCTCTGGTACTGGTGATCTGAAAATGTTTGAATCCATGCTTTTTCAGATGATCCGCCACGGCACCCTTTGCCGCCTCGATGGCATAGGGCTTTGCGTCAATACTGGCGGCGGTACTGCCCGCATGGCTTCTCCAGTAATACATCAGTCTGGGCACATGTACGATCTTTTGTGCTCTGTCCGTCAGACGCAGGATCATATCGTGGTCCTGCGCACCGTCAAAAGCCGTACGGAACAGTTCCTCGCCTTCCAGAAGTTTTCTGGAAAAGACGCTGAAATGACAGATATAATTGTTGGCCCGCAGATTATCCGGTGCATAATCCGGCTTAAAATGCATGGTCAGCATTTTATTAATATTGTCCTCCTGGAAGGTGGTCTCATCACAGTACAGATAATCCGCACCCTGTTCATTGATTTCCTTGACATAGGCATACA
Organism: Clostridium sp. AF34-10BH; assembly: GCF_003478095.1. NCBI lineage: Bacteria > Bacillati > Bacillota > Clostridia > Eubacteriales > Clostridiaceae > Clostridium > Clostridium sp. AF34-10BH. Next base: position 105,748 of record NZ_QUEC01000007.1, on the reverse strand, counting down.
ATACGGAAGGATGCAGAATGTCATCCTGATCGAACAGTCCGATATAGTCTCCGGTGGCCAGCTTGTAACACTCATTGGTGTTGTAGGAAATACCTCCGTTATGGTCCAGGTGCTTATATACAATACGGCCATCTGATTTCGCCGCGTACTCCTTGCAGAGTTCTTCGATGTAAGCATGTTCCGCATCGGAACCGTCCGCCAGACACAGTTCCCAGTTCTGATAGGTCTGGTTCATGACGCAGTCCAGCATCTGTATCTGGAACTCTCTCTTGTTATTCCACAACGGCACGAGAATACTGATCTTCGGCATATAGGGGAATACCGTTTCTTCCTCTTTCTTCCTCTGTTCCGCGTCGGGAAAGCTTCCGGTACCGTAGGATTCCATCAGGCTCTTCTGGTGACTCTTGTTACGGATCTTCCGCAGAATATCTTTGGGACCACCGCAATGAGACAGCCGTTCCTTCTGTCTCTGGGCAAAATGGATCACACTCCTGGCAGGTCCTGTAGCCTTCCAGAATTTATTTTTCTTGATTCGGTCCAGTTTGAACTGCAGATCTTCCTTCTCCGATTCCAGTACTACGATCTTGTCCGCCAGATCCGCACATTTTTCATGCTCTCTCTCGTAGGCTTCCTTATAATTGATCTCGGTGTTGCTCTCTGACATATGTCTCCTCCGTGATGCTTTCACCGCATTTTAGCAGATCATGCATCTGTTTTATTCTTTTGCTGCCGGAAGCTCTACGGTCAGATATTTTCCCGTAGTATTCCAAAGTTTCAGCTTGCTGACACGATTCACCACAAGAACAGCGATCGTATAGTTTCCAGCCGGCAGTTGTTCTCCTTCTCTGAGGACACAAAAGCCGCCCAATGCCACATTTTTCTGATCCGGAAGATTTTCCTCCAGTTCCTGTCGGTAGGCAGGCATCAACTGCATGGACCACACACCCTGTCCTTCTGTTTCCCCACAGGGAATCAGCAACAGATGTTTTTCATAGCAGGCATTATCGTCCCCCAGAATCACACTATATCCCTGGATCCGCTCCGGTCCCGCTGTCTCTACTCTGGCCATCAGGCAGTTATCCCTGCGGATCTTCTGTAATTCCTCTCCGCCAGGAAGTCCCCTTTTCCAGAAAGGCTCCTGTAAAACATTCCGATCTGTCAGATATGCCGGAACCACACGGCTGTCCAGTCCCTCCCGGTTCAGCCCCTTCGGGTAAAAAGGATCCTCTCCCCGGAACTGTGGATGCATCTGGTAGAGCAGTTCTCTCTCCTGTACCAGACGCTGCATTTTCTCAGGACTTTCATCGCTTCCCCGGCTGAGAGATTCATGGTGATATGCAAAGCGGTCGTTCCACACCACATTGTAGTATCCCATTTCCAGAAGCCGGAAGCCCAGTTCCACATCATTATAGGCTACCCGCAACACTTCCCGGAATCCTCCGGCCTCCCGGAACACCTCTGTCCGGATCAGGAGACAGGCTCCCGTCACGGCCACACAATCCTGTGTAAAACGGTTCCGTCCAAAATAGTAGCTTCTGTCATCCTCCATAAACTGTAGCTTATGCACCGGTCCCACCGGCAGATTGACAATGCCGTCATGCTGGATCTTCACGGAATCCGGATAATAAAGTTTCAGTCCCACACTGCCCACATAAGGCTGCAAGGCTCTGGACACCATTTTATCCAGCCAGTCATTCTCACATAATTCAATATCATCATTTAAGAACAGCAGCAGCTTGCCATCTGCCAGTTCTGCGCCACGATTACACATGGTGGAAAAATTGAACTCCGCAGGCTCATATACATACCGGATCGGTGTTCCGGCTGTCCGGATTTCTTCCACCAGCTGTTCTGTTTTTTTCCTGTTTTCCTCGTTACTTCCGTTATCTATCAGCAGGATTTCCACCGGAACACTGCCCTCCGGGCGTTGCGTCAGCGACCGCAGACATTTTCCCAGTACGGAAGGATTATCTTTGGAAGGAATGATCACAGAGACCCTAAGTTCTCCGGCGAACAGTTCTCTGGCTTCCTCTGCCGCTTTGGCCGCCAGTTCCACGGACAGTTTTGCGGATTCCGCTGCCGTCCGGTACTCTTCCCAGGGGTTCTGCTCATCTTCCGCTTTCTCCCGGCTGGTTTCTGCCGGTCCCTGCAGTCCGATTCCCGCAGTACCAAAAGTGCCGTGAAACAGCACTTCTTCCAGATGTCCAATGGTATGACAGCCTCTCTCAAATCCACCGGCCACCAGAAACAGCCGGTCCATCAGGGGACGGATCTCTTCCGCTTTCGAAAATACTATTTCCCTGCCGGTGCTCTCTCCTTCTGTCACAGCCCCGGGCTCCCCCAGTTTCTGCAACAGTCTGCTCCGCACTGCCACGACGCTTCCCACATAGAAGAAAGCCCGGTAGGTATCCGGAGCCCAGCAAGGCTTGAACCATGGGATCATACGCTCTCCGTTCTCTGACAGCAGATCTTCATCTCCATAGACGATCTCTGCCTCCGGATGCTTCACAAAATACGCATTGATCCGCTCCACAGCATTTTCCGCCAGCTCTCCTTTCTGCTGCCTGTAGATCACGAATTCCGCAAGACCGGCTCTTTCCCCGATCTCTGTGACCACTGTTTCCGCAATCTTTTTTTCCTGCTCCACAGCCCATTGCGCGTAGGTCACCCGCAGCTTTGCCAGTTCTGCTTCATACTTTTTATCCTGTTGTCTGACAAGCATCTGCTTTACTGACGTCCGAATGCTCAAGTTTCCTGTCTCCTTAGAAAAATTTTTTCACCGCTCCCGCCATGTCACTTGCCACAGCAAGGGGAATCTGCACGATCTCCATTTTCACAGTCAGGATGTTCTCTGCCTTTCTGTTCAATGCATCCACCCGGATCGTCAGATTCGGATCCTCCGTGGGAAATACCACGCTGGGATGCTCCGCACCGTCTGCGGACTTTAAGATTTTTCCATTGGTGGTAACGATCTTTTTGTCCTGCACAGGAACCGGCTGTCCGTTCATGGTAAGCTCCCGGATTTTACACACGCAGGCGCACATGGCCGGATCCAGCCGTAAATAATGGACATTTCCATCGAAATTCACCGTAAATTCCGCCTGTTTTTCCTCTGCATAGACGTTCTCCGGGAAATAAGAATTTTCTTCGGAAAATCCCTGTCCCTTGTCCTCATAGATCTGTACCCTGAGTTCTCCCTCCGTCTGACGGAACCGTCCGATCCATTCCGTGGGCTTATAAATTTCGCCGCCTAAGAGATTGCGGATCTCACCCATGGACAATTTCTGTCCGGTCACATATTTCTGAAATTCCATCTCCTGCTCTCTGTACTGTCTGGCTTCGTTTTCCGTGATGCCCAGACGATCCAGAATACGATCCAGTTCCAGTGCATTACGTCTTTCATCTTCCAGTACATAACAGTATACAGCCCGGAAGGCCAGAGCTCTGGTCTCTATGGGACGGTCAAAAGTCCATTCATAATCAATCAGTGTCCAGTGGTCACCATCCACCAGAATATTGGCAAAGATCAGATCAAAGTCTGCCACCGGCACATCCTCCCCGTAGCCCACTCTCTCCAGATATTCTGCGAACAGGTTGTGAAATCCCTCCACATCCTGTCTGTCCAGGCATTCGTCCATCAGTTCCGACAGCGGTCTGCCCGGCACGAACTCAAATTCCGCATAAGGTATGCCGTTCTCTTCTCCCAGATGGCAGACATTGACATCCAGACTGCTTCCCGCATACCGTTCCTTCAATTTTTCATAAGCCTCCGGCATATGACGCACATGGGCTTCCGCTTCTTTTGTCAGCGGATATTTTCGGACCGTCTTACAGCCTTCCTTGTCCCGCAGGATCTCGGTGCGGATCCGGAAGCTTTCCGCACGGTCATTGGAATATCTGGCATATTTCAGATCCAGAGGTGCTCCGATCACCGCCATATAGGAATTGGAAAAAACGGAAAACAATCCTTCCTCCACAATTCCGTCAAAAGCACTCTTCTCATCGAACAACAGCATTCTGTCCCGGTCAAAATTCCGCAGATTGTTGGACAGCTCTCCACGTCCTGGAAGATAAGCATCGGAATAGACTGTGGTCATAAATTTATAATCGGGATACGGATAATAAAAACTGCGCTCTCTCACACCGCAGGCATCGAAAATGCGCTCTAGCTTTTTCCGGGAAAACGTGCGTACCACACCGCCCTCCGGATAATTTTCAATGCCGGAAAACCAGCTGCCCAGATGATCTTCCTTGCATCCGGCAAAATATTTCAATCCGTATTTGTTCTCAATGGCAATCACGATCCTGCCGTCCGGTGCCAGATGCTTCTGCAGGATCTTAAGGAAATCCTCGTAAGGCGTCTTGCCGCCTATGTAAGCCTGTCCGTACTCAAAAACACCGATCAGACAGATATAGTCATAGTCTGCGGGAAGTTCCGGTTCCACATCCGTGAAATTGCCCACATGGATCGTCACATTTTCACATTCGCTGTGGCGGTAGGCGTTGATCAGGCTGCGCTTCTTCGAGAGATCCACACAGGTCACTTCCTCGGCTTTTCTTGCCAGTGCACCCGTGATGGCTCCGCATCCACTGCCCACTTCCAGCACTTTCTCTGTTTTCTGTATGGGAAGGAAATCCACGATATTTTCCCGGAGAGCAGACAAATGATACAGGATCGGCCAGCTCTTTCGCTCCGCAATGATCCTGTCATATTCCACCGTACTGTATTTTTTTACAATGTCTAAGATCTCGTCCTCCACACTGCCGTCGCAATAATAATCCTCGCCGGGATATTTATCCAGATTCAGTGTGATCTTCCCGATGGTCTCTGTCATTCCTTACTTCTCCTCCGCATCCCATACTTTTGTTTCGGAATCCATATCATAATATCCTACGGTGTTCTTGTCCGATACCACCGTAATATTCAAGGCATCATACAGTCTGTGATATACCTCGAAGGTATCCTGATTGTAGCCGGTCACTCCCAGAGACAGCAGATACTCACCACCCTGTAAGTTCATCTTCTGGGTAAAAGTCACATTTTTCACCTCTCCCGGCTCCACGCTGTCCAGAAAAGCCTTTTCAATCATGGTATTTGTACCGGTGATCTCCACACCGATGACGTTTTTTACAGAAAATGCAAAAATGGGGGCCGGAATATGATCCATAAAACGAACCCGCATATGGATGGTAAACATACTGCCCTTCAGTATCGCATTGGTGGGAACCCCTCTGTCATCCGTAATGTAAAATTCCTCAATCTGTGCCTGCTTCGTACCGTATTCCAGGGCATTGGGATTCTGCCCCTTGGCCTCCATGGAAGCCTGGGAAGCATCGGTCCCCTTCTCATCTGCTTTTTGGGCAGCTGCTCTCTGCAGGTCTTCATCATCCAGCAGACTGGCAGTCTCTTCTCCCACACTCTCCGGGCCGTCATACTGTCCCACCAATACCCTCTTGTAGGTGTCGATCATAGCCTTGGGACTGCCTTCGCCCAGGATATTTCCCTGATTCAGCAGATATACACGGTCACAATATTTGCTGATGCTGCTCAGATCATGACTGACGAACACAATGGTCTTGCCCATCTTCTTGAATTCTTCGAATTTATGATAACATTTTGCCTGGAAAAATACGTCACCGACACTCAGAGCCTCATCCACGATCAGGATCTCCGGCTCGATATTGATGGCCACCGCAAAGGCCAGCCGGACGAACATACCGCTGGAATAAGTCTTCACCGGCTGATAGACGTAATCTCCGATATCCGCAAAACTTAAGATCTCCGGAAGCTTTGCCTCGATCTCCTTCTCGGAAAATCCCATCATCGTCCCGTTCAGATACACATTTTCAATGCCGTTATATTCCATATTGAATCCGGCACCCAGCTCCAGCAGAGCGGAAATACGGCCATTTACCAGCACTCTTCCCGAAGTGGGATTCAATACACCGGTGATGATCTTCAGGATCGTGGATTTACCGGAACCGTTGGTACCGATAATACCCACCGTTTCTCCCTGATAGATCTTCATGTCCACACCCTTCAGGGCATAGTGAAGCTTATGCTTCGTCTTTTTTCCGAAGCCGAAAGCCTCCTTCATCCGATCTGAGGGCTTATCATATAGTTTATAGATCTTCTGGACATTATCGACTTCAATGGCTAGCTTTTTCTTTTCCTGCATCAATTTTAATCCTCGCTTATCAGCGTTACACTGTCTTTGTCATACCATATGGCCAGAGAACGGTTGGCCTCGTTATTTTCATCCTCCGAGAGGTCTCCCATGCACAAAAACCAGGGCTTGTAGTGATAAGGTTGCAGCTGTACATCATCCTCATCTCCCAATAGCTTCTCCACCCGTTCCAGATATTCCTGATGGAAATTATACGCTTCTCCGGTATGCACATAGTAATAGGCCCCATAAGCCGAATAATGTCCTGCCTGATTGGGTGACACCTGAAAGATCATGATAAATTCCAGACCCATAATCGCATAAAACCACCACACTGCGGCTCCGTTCCAGTTCGCCAGCCATCTTGCCGCGCTGCCTGATGCCTTCTTCTGCAGTCTTTGCTGCAGCCAGCCACACCAGTATATTTCGTTCAGGAACAACAGCAATAAATATGTGATCTTCACCGCATTCAGAGTTCTGGACAATCCGGCATGTCCGAGGGAATACAGGCTTGGGGTGTAACCGGTGGCATACAGGCAGAAGGACCACAGAAGTACGACTCCCGGATACCGGAAACGATACTCCGTCTCCTTAAGTGCCTGCCAGATCAGGGGTAACAGCATCACCATTACCATAAGAACAATAGATCCCGTAAACTCTGGAAGATGTTTTACTCCTTCCAGAAAAGATCTGCCGATGGACTCCAGGGGACTGTATCCCCAGCCGACATAGCTGCGGGCCCGCACGGAATTGCCCGGTGCCGCTACATTCAGCCCAAATCCTATAATGTATACCAGCGTAGCAGGCAACAGCCACAGTCCCTTTTTCCGGTGTTCCACTACCACACTTATAAACAGAATCGTCAACAGCGATAAGAGTCCCTGCAATGCCGTGACAAAATTGCTTCCGGCCGTGATCATGGAAAGCAGTACCGAGGCCGTAAATAGCAGCCCGGTAGCAGTTCTTCCTTCTGCTCTCTCCAGGCAGATTGCCACAGACAACATCAACAATCCAAAGCCGTGCATTCCCACGTAATGAACTCCGCCGTTATACCAGTAGAAGCCACTCTGTGCGGAATAAATAAACATAAAGACTGCCACTGTAATCACTGCCTGTGCTGCCAGGCCGGTCCACTTCTCCATGCCCAGTACTTTCCGCAGGATCACATGGGTAAATGTCATGGTACCCGCCAGCAATAGAAGCAGGATGAACACTGGACCGAGGAAATAATACTGTTCTCCCCAGATTGCTGGCATCAATGCCATAAAGAAAATAGAAGAATAGGTTCCCTGCCACGCATACCACTGCGTTCTGGAGCAATCCAGTGCACCGGAAATGGCAGCCCATTTTGACTGTTCCTGCTCCATGGCAGCTCTGGCAAATCTTCCGAAATTGTAATCATCATAATACGGAACCGCATAGACTGTCAGACGAAACAATGGAATCATCGTCAACAGCAGTAGTCCGCAGCATCCCACGGCCAGCAGGATCTTTCCCGGCTTCCATAACCAAAATTTTCTAAATTTTTCACGAGCACCCTTCAATTACTTTCACCCTTTCTGTTTTCCCCACAACAGTTTTGTAATGCAGCTCCTCCCACAAGGTTCTTCATCTATAAAAGTTTTGCTATGCTCTGTTTTTTATAATACGATTTCTCCGTTCTTCGAACTCTCGAAATCGTAACAATCATTCGTATTATAGAACGTCTGCGAAATGTACCTTCAATCGTTTGAAAATAACGGCTCCCAACCCGAACAGTACTACCGTTACGATCCAGAAATACATGGTGGAAAAGAAATCCTGGAAAAACCATTCCTTCTCATAAATAGCGCTTCGATAACCGTTTACAATATACACCAGCGGATTCAGCTTCAGGATCATGATCCATTTGCCGGACAATGCATCCAGATTCCACAGAATGGGAGTGGCCCACATGCCGATCTGCAATCCGATACTGATGATCTGGGACAGATCCCGGAAAAAAACTACTACTGCACAGGTCGTGTAGCTTAGCGCCAGTACGAAAACAAACAGGCAGAAACTATAATAAATGATCTGTGTAGTATATATGGTAGGATAATATCCGTAGATAGCGGCCACGATCAACAACAGACACACAAAAAATACATGAATAAAGGTGGCTGCAATGATCTTGATGATAGGCAGGATACTGATCTTGAATACTACCTTTTTCACCAGATAATTATATTCCAGCAGTGCATTTGTCCCATTGTTCAATGCCTCACTGAAATAGAACCAGGGCACCAGTCCCGCCGTCAGGAACAATACGAAGGGTACTTCCACACCCTCCCGCAGGGGAGTACTCGTATTACCCATGATCTTATCAAAAACAATGTAATACATAGCCACCGTGACCACCGGCTGCGCCATGGCCCATACCGCACCCAGATAAGATCCCGCATATCTTTTTTTGAAATCATTTTTGGCCAGTTTCCAGATCAGATGACGGTTCTGGAACAGTTCCACCGGCAGTCCGGTGAATTTATCATACCAGTGAATAAAAGCAGCGCATGCCGCCGCGATCACTACGCAGGAAATGATCTTCTTGGCCAGTTCCTGTCCCGGATCTGCCGCAGGTCCCGGATTCTTATGGAATACAATGAGCACCGCCATGATCACTGCCGCTGTCACAAACAGGGTAATACCCGTTTTCTTACTTACCTTCATTCTCTTTTTCCTTCACGTACTGTTCCAGTGTGCCCCACTTGGTATCCTTCTCGGAAAGCGTCAGTTCCATACCTTCGGGAATCGGCCATTTTACACCGATATCCGGTGTATTGTAGGCAATACCGCCCTCATCATCGGGATGATAAAAATCCGTACATTTATAGCAGAATTCCGCATAATCCGACAGTACCAGAAAACCATGTGCAAAATTCTTCGGGATAAAGAACTGCTTCTTGTTCTCTTCAGACAAAAGCACTCCGTACCACTGGCCGAAAGTCCTGGAACCTTCCCGCAGATCCACTGCCACGTCATAGACTTCTCCGCGGATTACGCGCACCAGCTTGTCCTGAGGAAAATGTTTCTGGAAATGCAGTCCACGCAATACACCCTTCTTGGAAGCGGACTGATTGTCCTGTACGAACACCTCAGGAATTCCCGCAGCCTTGAAATCGTTATAATTGTAAGTCTCCATAAAATATCCTCTGGCATCTCCGAATACCGTAGGAGTAATGATCTTTAATCCTTCAATTTCACAGGTTTCTACTGTTATTTTACCCATTTATTTCGTCCTCACTCTTTATTTTTATTGACTATTCGTAGGTGATATTCATGTCCACACGACCTTCGATGCCGTCCACTTTTCCCTTGGAGGTATACTGCCAGGTCTTATAATATCCCTGATATAACGGAACACTGCGATACTCTGCCAGCCAGATATGATAGTTTTCCAGTCTTGCTGTCTGCAGATTATTGTTGTACCAGTTACGGCTGGCATAGACACCCGCCGTGTATCCGGCATTTTCTATGGTCCTGCAGAACGCTTCACATACCAGTGTTCTGGTCTCAGCATCCAGATTGTCCGCACGGCCGTTACCGCCCGCACCTTCGGTATCGATAAATACCGGATAGTTCAGCCGGTAATCCCGGATCAGTTCGATCACCGCGGAAGCCTCTTCCACAGCTTCCTTCTCATCCACAGCCTGGGTGAAAAAGTATACGCCCACCGGAATTCCTGCGGCCTGTGCACCCTTCATGTTCGTCACGAACATGGGATCTTCCACCAGGCTTCCGGTTACCGAACCGCGGTATCCGGCACGGATAATGGCAAACTGCACTCCTGCATTTTTCACCTTATCCCAGTCGATCTCCTTGTTCCATTTGGAGACATCGATACCGACCTTTGCATTACCGGACGTGGTCTGCAGCTTCTGGATCTCTGTCTTGTCCGCATCTGCCAGAGCATCTGCCACGGCGCTGTCCTCGGCTTCTGCATCCACTTCATCCTCCGTCTTGATCAACAGGGAAATATCGTCAATGGCCAGATACTCCACTTTATCCTTGACGTGAACTCTTGTCTCACTGACCGGAACCTTATATCCCTCAATGGGAAGGAGCTCAATATAATAGTCTCCGGAATCCAGATCTCCAATGTAAATGATACCGTCCTGATCCAGATCCTTGTAATCACCCAGGCCATCCAGCCGCACATAGAAGCTTTCACCGGTCACCGGAATTCCTTCGTTATCCACGATCTGGATCCGCAGATCCTTTTCTATGGAGGTGGCTACCAGAGACAGACGGTTGCTGTTATCCTTTGCAGCTTCCAGAATTGGATTTACTTCCTGATCAAAAAACGTATTATCTTTTAAAAATGCCTTCAGATCATTGCCGATCTGACCATCCGGTGAGACCGTCTCTTCTGCCTGAACGCCATTTTCCGCCGGAGATGCACTGTCACCCGCTCCGGCATTCTGAGTGCCGGATGCCGGCGGTCCGGAAGCTGCCGTAAACTGCTCCCTATTGACATACATGACCAGCAGTGCCACCAGCAGGATCACCGCCATGGAGGCCAGAATCGCCATTTTCCGCAGCTTAGAGTCCATTTGCTACCTCTACCAGATATTTTCCGTAGTTCGTCTTAAGCAGCGGCTCTGCAAGAGCAAGCAGCTGCTCTTTGTCAATGAATCCTCGCTTGAAAGCGATCTCTTCAATACAGGAAATGTACAGACCCTGTCTCTTCTGGAAAGCCGCCACAAAATCTGCCGCATCCAGAAGGGCATCATGATTGCCGGTATCCAGCCATGCAAAGCCTCTTCCCAGTGTCTCTACCTGTAAACTGCCTCTGTTCAGGTACTCGTTGTTGATGCTGGTGATCTCGATCTCTCCTCTTGCAGAGGGTTTTACATTCTTTGCGATCTCCACTACAGCATTGTCATAGAAATACAGTCCGGGAACCGCATAATTGCTCTTGGGATGCTCCGGCTTCTCCTCGATGGAAAGTGCCTTGCCGTTCTCATCAAATTCCACTACACCGTATTCTCTGGGATCACGCACATAATAGCCGAAAATAGTTGCGCCCTTTTCTCTGGCAGCTACTCTGCGCAATACTGCGGAAAAGCTCTGTCCGTAGAAAATATTATCTCCCAGTACCAGTGCCACTCTGTCATTACCGATGAAATCCGCACCGATGATAAAGGCATCTGCCAGCCCGCGGGGCTGATCCTGCACCGCATATTCCAGGCGCATGCCCAGCTGGCTGCCGTCTCCCAGCAATTCCTGAAATACCGGAAGGTCTCTTGGGGTGGAGATGATCAATACCTCTCTGATATCTGCCAGCATCAGTGTTGACAGGGGATAATAAATCATGGGTTTATCGTACACCGGCATGATCTGCTTGGAAATCGCTTTTGTCAGGGGATACAGTCTGGTTCCGGAACCTCCCGCCAGTATAATTCCTTTCATTTCGTCCTCCGATCCGCCCTTTTCGGGCTTCTTTTTACTTGTTTTTTAACACACCGAATGGGAACGACGTTCATCGTTCCCATTTAACAGGTATTCTTTACTTTTCTTCGTACATCTCATTGTAGTACTTCTGGTAATCACCGCTGGTCACATTATTCATCCAGTCTTCATGCTCGAAGTACCAGGCGATGGTCTTGCGGATGCCTTCCTTGAACATGGTCTCGGGATACCAGCCGATCTCTGCCTTGATCTTGTCCGGTGCAATGGCATATCTTCTGTCATGTCCCTTACGATCCTCCACGTAAGTGATCAGGTCGTTGTTAATATGCGCCTTGCGGGGATCGGAATCCGGAAGCATCTCCTGCAGAGTCTCAATGATAATGTGGATGATCTCGATATTCTGCTTCTCATTATGTCCGCCCACATTGTAGGTTTCGAACAGTCTTCCCTGTTCCTGTACCATATCGATAGCCTTAGCATGGTCTTCCACATACAGCCAGTCACGGACGTTCTTACCGTCACCGTAGACCGGAAGCTTTTTGCCATGCAATGCATTATTGATGATCAGAGGGATCAGCTTCTCAGGGAACTGGAAAGGGCCGTAATTGTTGGAGCAGTTGGTAATGTTGGCAGGGAAATGATAGGTATCCATATATGCCTTCACCAGCATGTCTGAGCTTGCCTTACTTGCGGAGTAAGGGCTGTGGGGATCATACGGAGTGGTCTCATAGAAGAATGCATTGTCATCATCTGGAAGAGATCCGTAGACCTCATCTGTAGATACATGCAGGAACTTCTTGCCTTCTTTGAAGCTGCCATCGGGAAGCTCCCAGGCTGCCTTGGCACAGTTCAGCATCACTGCAGTACCCAGGACATTGGTCTGTACGAAGATCTCCGGGTTGCGGATACTTCTGTCTACATGGCTTTCTGCCGCAAAATGTACCACACGGTCGATATCATTCTCTGCGAAAATTTTGCTGATGGCATCCTTGTCACAGATATTAGCCTTGACAAAGGTGTAGTTCTCACGCTTCTCCACGTCCTTGAGATTCTCAAGATTGCCTGCATAGGTCAGTGCATCCACGTTGATGATACGGATTTCATTATCGTATTTTTTAAACATGTAATGAATATAGTTGGAACCGATAAAACCGGCCCCTCCTGTTACCAGATAAGTTCTCATTTTTTCTCCGTTCTGCGCACAGCGCACATTTTTTGTTATAGATAGGGGTATTTTACCATAAAACAAGCAGGATATCAACACGGCTCCTTCGCACTTCGTGCTCTCGGATCCGTGACACACATTCGCATTCCGGACTATCGTCATTCTTAGCGCCGGGTATTAACACGGCTCCTCCGCACTTCGTGCTCTCGGACCCGTGACACACATTCGCATTCCGGACTATCGTCCTACATGCTCATGTGTGTTTGATTTGCTAATAAAGTCCCAGCCTCGCCTGCAAGCAGTCGGTCTGGGCTTTATTGCAAATCTTAATATCCCAGGTAGCTGAGGTTCAGATCCACATTGCCGCTGATGCCGCTGACTTTTCCTGTGGATTTGTATTGCCACAGATCATAGCGTCCGGTGTAGGTGGGTGCTGCTGCATACTGGGCCAGCCAGATCTTGTAGCCACTCAGTGCACTTGCATCCATCTTCTGGCTGAGCCAGGTCTTGTTGGCATACACACCTGCGGTGTATCCTGCATTCTGAATGGTATTGCAGAATGCCTTACATACTGCCGTTCTGGTAGCGGAATCGATCTTATCACCTCTTCCGCCGCTTCCTTCCACATCCAGGAATACCGGATAGGAAATCTTGTAACCGCTGATACGGTCCAGTACCATGGAGGCTTCCTGTACTGCCTCGACCTCATCCACTGCCTGGGTAAAGAAGTATACACCCACTTTCAGTCCTGCTGCCGTAGCTCCCTTGATGTTGGTCTTGAAGGTAGGATCATCGATCAGTGCTCCCTGAGAGGAACCGCGATAACCCACACGGATGATCACGTAGCTGACACCGGAATTCTTCACGGCGTTCCAGTCAATTTTTCCATTCCACTTGGACACATCGATTCCCATGGTGCCGGAACCAACTACCAGAGATCCGTCACTGGCAAAATTGTATTTTGCGCCCTGAATGACCTGTTCTCCGGTAACCTTGTTGCCATCCGCTGTAAAGAAATAAAGCTTTCCGTCCAGTGTCTGCCATCCGGTGTATTTCACATCACCTTTGATAAAGAACTTAGAGGCAGTAAAGTAATCCGCATAGACTGCTTCACGATAGCTGTCACCATCCTGTACATACAGCTGTACACCGCTCTTGTCTTTCAGCTTGGTAGTTTTATCTTCTCTCGCATTGGAAGCCTTTACTGTTACTGTGCACTTGGCTTCCACCTTGTTGCTGCCTTCTGTATACGTTACCGTTACCGTAGCACTTCCCGCTTTCACGCCGGTGATAGTAATGGTCTTGCCGCTTACAGCCACAGTTGCTATACCGGTATCACTGGAAGCCGCACTTACGGTTCCACTTCCGCTGACTTTTGCGGTAACTGTATCCGTTGCCTTCGGATAAGTCGTCACTGCCGTTTTATCCAGAGTAATTGTCGCCGCCGGAGTCGCTGTAGGGGTTGCCGTAGGGGTCGCTGTAGGAGTTGCCGTAGGGGCAGCTGTCGGGGTTGCCGTAGGGGCCGCTGTAGGAGTTGCTGTTGCCGTCGGGGTTACTGTCGGAGCCACTGTGGGCTCTGCAGTCGTGGTTACTGTCGGAGCCACTGTGGGCTCTGCAGTCGGGGATACTGTCGGTTCTTTTGTAGGTTCTGCTGTCGGTTCCGCTGTTGGTTCTGCTGTAGGTCCTGCTGTAGGAGACACTTCTGCCATCCGCAGGAACTTACCGCTGTAAGCCACCGTTACGGTCTCCGGATTGGTAATGGTATCCTTGGATACTTCTTTATAAGTATTGGCAGTTGCGGTACTTGCCACCCACTGCACAGTATCCTGCAGTGTGGACTCTACAGTAGTATCCTTGATCTGTGTATCCTCTTTTGCAGCATTGATCTCAGATTCTTTCTTGATCTCATTGGAGACATCGACCTTTTTATAGGCGATATCTTTCTTTACTTCTACTTTCTGTGCTGCTGTCGGCAGAACATAGTCCTTGTATTTATCATCCGTCAGTGCGTTTACCGCTACGGAATAATTCCCCGGCGTAATACCCTTTTTATAGATAATACCGTCCATATCGTCATCAGTCCAGGTCTCGGTCTTGCCGTTGGGATCTGTGATGGTTACGCTGAAGGGTACGTTGGAGATCAGCTTGCCGGTCTTTTTATTGTTGAATTTGATCTTCAGATCCTTCTGTACAGAGACCAGCTCCAGTTCTACCGTACCGCCGTTGGTGTACTCTGCCTCTTCATATTCCTTCTGTTCTTCCGGATCTTCTTCTACCGCATTGGCTGCCGCGATCTTTGCCATCTGTGCGTCTGCCACTGCCAGAAGTCCCTGCTCACCGATCATCTGGATGCCGTCCAGCTGTGTTCCCACGCTGACGAACTCCGATACCTGTCCATCCACTGCCCGGGCACTGGCATAGACACTTCCGGTCACGATAGCCAGAATCAGTACCGCCACTCCGGTAGCTGCCATGATCCGGTCCATGGTACTCAGGTTCAGGAATTTTGTCCAGATTACAGCGATTCCGCCCTGCTTTTTGCCCCCGGTCTTTCTCCTGCCCGTGGGAGCCGGCTCTTCCTCGTAATCCTCGTCGGCATAGTACTCCTCACCGTCTTCTTCTCCGGTGTGCTCTTCCTCATCGGCGTAGTACTCCTCACCGTCGTCTTCTCCGGTGTACTCTTCCTCATCAGCATAGTACTCCTCGCCGTCTTCTTCTCCGGTGTACTCTTCCTCATCAGCATAGTACTCCTCACCGTCGTCTTCTCCGGTGTACTCTTCCTCATCAGCATAGTACTCTTCGCCGTCTTCTTCTCCGGTGTACTCTTCCTCATCGGCATAGTATTCCTCGCCGTCGTCTTCTCCGGTATATTCTTCCTCGTCCCAATCGTAACCATCCTGTACGTCTTCTTCCCAGTTACGGTCCGGACGTTTTGTATGGTTAAATAATTTTTTCATCTGATCTATCCCTTCTGCTCATAATTCTCGGTGTAACAATTCCGTAACATTATAGCATTGTATTTTCCCCACATCAAGGCATTCACCCATTTCTTCAGAATTTCTTAAATCTTTCTAATATTATGGACTTTCTTTTCGTATAATAGTAAAATCAATATAACTCTTTTTACCACTACATTATTGAATTACCTGAAACGGAGAGAATACATGAAACGAAACAATAACAACCATAATATCCACGCATCTTCTGTGAATGACATGCCGGATATTGAGATTGTAGATCTGGAAAACGACACAATGCAAGACACAGATTCTGGTAATTTCCATTCCGGGAATACTCGTTCCGGTTCTGTGCACAATTTCCATACCGATTCCGATGACGACATAGAAGACCTTTACGTAGATGCCGATGAAGAAATCCCTGAGGGCGAAGAGTCTGCGGCCCCTGCCGGTATCCGGCGCTTTCTGAATTTTCACGTACTGTTTGCTCTCGTGCTTCTTATTGTTGTCGGCGTGGTAGGATACCGCGTCACACACTGGGGACAGAGGATCAGCCAGTCCGACATCTTCAAGGACGGACAGGGTTCCTACGACGACAGTTGGGATTCCATCCTTCCCCTGACCGACGAAAACGGTCAGATGATCATTAATGATGCTTCCAATATCGTTGTCTTCGGAAATGCTCCCTTCGCAGATGACAGGGACTCTTCCGACAATCTGGCCAATCTGATCGCCAAAGAGACCGATACCACCGTTTATAACTGTTCCATCAGCGGAAGTTACCTTGCTGCACAGCAGTTAAACTACGACCCCACCGTTGCCCCCATGGATGCTTACTGTCTCTACTGGCTGGTGAACCTGGCCGTTGGGGTTCCTCTGGATGGCTACTACACCGATGCAGCCAATGCTCTGGGCGACAAGACACCGGCCGAAGCAGAGGAAGTAATCAACACACTGAAAACTCTGGATTTCAACACGATCGACACCGTTGCCATTATGTATGATGCTACCGATTATCTGTCCGGCAATGCCATGTACAGTGATGAGAATCCCACGGATCCCACGCAGTTTACCGGCAATCTGGAGGCCAGCATTGAAGTATTGCAGAACTATTACCCCCAGATCCGCATTATCGTTATGTCTCCGACCTATGCATATGCTGTGGATGAGAACGGCGACTATGTAAGCTCCGATATGTATATTTACAACGGCCGTGATGTCTTATCCACTTATGTGATCAAGGAATGTTACTCCGCCAATATCCACAGCGTATCCTTCATGGATAACCTGTACGGCAGCATTACCGAAGACAATGCCGATGAATATCTTGTCGACAATCTGCACCTGAATGTAAAAGGACGTAAGCTCATCGCCAAACGTTTTGAATACTTCCTGAATTACTATTCCAAGGATTATGCATCCCAGGAAAAATAATTCCGGTCAAAAAAGGCTCCCGAAGCAGCCAGTTACTTTGCTGCTCCGGGAGCCACTTGTTTTTCCCTGAAATCTCATTCCTTCATAAAGTAATACAGATCCACTGTGGAATCTTTGTAGATCACATATCCGTGCATTCTTCCGAATTCTTCAAATTCCTGATCCTGCATCTTCCCCACCAGTTTTTTATCTTCCGACAGGATCACATAGGCACAGGCCTCTTCTCTGGCCAGTTCTGCCAGCTCCTGTGCATCAATGACCTCCTGCTCCATAACATCATAAAGATCATTCTGCACCGTCCACTTGCTCACCATAATGTCCCGGCCGTAGGGCATACAAATCACATTGGAATACTGTCTCACATACTGCAGCAGTTCTCCCGGGAATGCCGCCATGACTTCTCTGCCCGGAACCTCAATGGTATCACAGATATCCACAACGCTCTGGGGTACATGATACGCATTTTCCGCCTTCTGAAAATTGGGATTCCTGTAGATCAGACTGCCGGATATCGTAAACAGCACAATAGCCAACGTTATCCCCACATATCTTTTTCTACCGCCGAGTTTTCCACAAAGCTGCACCGTACCGAAAGCAATCACCGGTGTCACAGGCAACAACCACAGGATCCGGTAATAGATTTCCCCATCCGCCATCTGAGAGACGATCTTCGCCACCAGCGGATTAAAAAAGACAAGCAGCAATACTAACGGCACATAAAGAAACATCACCCGGATATATTTTCTTTTCTCTGTGAGCCACAGATACAGCAGACTCACCAGGAACCACAGAACGATCAGTCCGGTCCCCATATATTCCTGAAACAGCTTTAAAGCATCCATTCTTCTCCTCCGGTCCTATCATCCCAACAGCAAATACATTCCGGCATACACAATGCAGGGAATACAACAGCCGATCAATGGCAGTATGAGTTTCCATTTTCTGTAACTGACCGCACCACAGAGCCCGGCCGTTCCCACCAGCATGCATGCCAGCAATGCTCCCATGGTACTGGCCAGACAGCAGGCCGTCATCACAGATCCCAACAGCACCCAGAAACCGACAGTGATCTTCTGTTCTTCCTGTATTTTTCGAAGCAGTGTCAGCAGCAGGAAAAATATCATGGGGATCAGGATACTTCCCAATGCAGCCTTCCCCTGTCTGCTCCTGGCAATCATAAAATTCTCTACAGTATAATAAGAATAATCTCCGAAAAGCACCAACACTTCCGTACAGAGTAAAAATGCAGGCAACGCCCATTTCTTCCGGTATGCGCCCTCTCCTGCGAATAATACCCTGCTTCCCAGAAGATAGAATACTCCGTAAGTCATGGAGATCAGAGCGACCGGCACCAGAGTCTTCGCCACGATCACCGTAGTGATGCCGGTCATCTGGGCCAGCCATGCGATCCAGATGGGAAAAGGTGCCAGCCCGTGTCTCACATCCAGTTCCGTATGCATTCCCGTATAAGGGATCTTCTGATACATCCTGCCGGATTCCTCTGCCGCTGCGGAGATTGCCACATAATAGGCATCGTCACCATCACCGTAGACCATCAGCACTGCCAATACCAGCTGCACCAGCAAAAGCACACCAGCCAACACCCACAAAATAATCTCTGCTTTCTCCGGCTTTGCTTCCCGGACTGCCCGCAGAGTACGGGACTGCCGGAAATACCGGACCGTTGCCGCTGCCAGCAGCACCAGGATGTAGCCGCAATAAGCTACGGTCACCATCCACATACGGCCTTCCAACAGGATCACCGGCACACAGATCACCTGAAATCCCGCCCATAGCAGCATCTGACCGCTAATCCACAGAAATACCGGATTTCTACAGGGTTTATCCACATTTAAAAAACAATTTCCCACCCATGCCGGTATCGCTACCAGCAGAACGGCAAGCCACAGCAAACGAACTGCGATCATGTTTCAACCTCATTTCTGTCTTCTTATCATTTCATTCCTTATCTGGAAAACATATATATCATATCTCCGTGCACGCCTTCCGAAAGCAGAAGTTCCTCCGACGTATAACCATACTTATCCCGGAGCACAGACACTGTTGCTTCTTTATCCACACCCGGTTTGATCAATACGATCACCCGGTCCAGTGCCTCCACGGATTCCGTATCCTTACGTTCCTTCAGTTCCTCTGCCGTTACCAGCAAAGTTTTGGTGTAACGCATAAATTCCGGCAGGTTCTCATAATAGCCCACTCCCGCATAAACGCAGATGCATGGGAACTCCTCATATTCTTCCGCCAATGCTTCCTGTCTGGCATATCCCTGATAGAGGTATTCCCCATCATAGGCCGCAAGCCGCAGCCCCTGTACCACCACGAGCAACAGCACCAGCATGCCTCCCACGATCTGTTCTTTCCATCCGGAGATCTCTGTCAGTTTTTTTCCAAGGAGGCACAATAACAAAGCAAGCAACAATGCCACAAACGGAAACAAAGGCATAATATAGCGGTCCACCAGATACGGTGACATGCGGGATGCCAGCAGAAAATATCCGGCCACCGGCACCATCAGCATCCAGGCCGCATCTCTTCCGGAATTTTCACCTTTCTGTTCCTGTTTCCCGGCCCGGAATCTCAGATACAGCTTTCCCAGAAGCAGGATTGCGCCGGCGGCACATCCGCCGGTCAGAAGAGGCGCTCCCACTGTCCGATCCGCCAGAATTCTGCCAAATGCAGCCAGTCTCTGTCCGTAACCGGCAAATCCGGAGGCCAGATTGCCGAGAGCTTCCGTCCCTCTTCCGCTGGAGAACACATCCGAAATTGCAAAAGGGAACAATACCAGTCCGATCACTGCAGCGATCACCATGGACCGGATATAGCACCATAATTCTTTGTTCCTGTGCCGGTACAGCAGGATCACTGCGGTAACCGCCGCCAGCAGAAGGCAGTAAAACAGGAAAAAATACTGTGTCAGGAAACCCAGCACCGTAATAGCGATAAGACCCTTGTTTTTCTTGTCAAACCCGTTATTCTTCCATTTTTCCACATGGATGGAAAACAGGGCGACACACAGACAGGAAAGCAGCCCATACATACGGATCAGCAGCACCGTACCCAGTGCTCCGGTACTCATTCCATAGAGAAGCACCGCCAGGATTCCCAGCTGTCTTCCCTTTCCTTCCATGGAAAACACATCTGCCAGCTGTCTCCCCAGCCGCAGTAAAAGCCACAATGTAATTCCCAGACAGACCAGATTGATGCTGCATCCAAGCCACGGTGACAATGTTCCCCGAAAGACAGAACTCATGGTATGCAACAGCATAAAATGTACCGGCGGATGATTGTCATCTTTTACATTAAAATAAACCGACAGGTAATCAAAGGCATCTTTCTGATCCACCGTAACATAATCCTGAAACTGTCGGTCCGTGATCCAGACCGGTTCCTCATAGACATCTGCTTTATAAGACAACAGTTTGCTGTTTTCCCGGTTCCTAAGCACATCTGTTACTGTATTTTTCAGATTCTCCAGAGCCTCTCCCGCACTGTCCCCCTCGATCTCTTCGTTCACGAATTTGGCCAGACGCCCTTCCGGCTGGGTAGGTACGATCCAGGGATTATACCTGGCATTTGCCAGTTCAAAGCTCAGAAGTTCGTCCATGTGATAGCCTTCCTTCCGGCTGACTCCCGCACCCATCAATACCAGGCACAATATAACTGCCAGCAGTTCCGGCAGGATTTTTTTCCATTTATCCCGTTTTTCCTGTCCAATCATAGGAATCTTCCCATCTCCGTTATTATTCATTATCCATTACCCGATAGAGATAAATGCGGTAATAGCTGTTCTCTGTCTCAAAGGCCTCCGGCCTCATCAGTTCCAGACCGGTATCCTCACTGTGATCGATATAGGCTGCCGACAACAGATAGCTTCCGCCCAGCTGCCTCAGACTTTCCGCATCGATCGTATAGTCCTGAAAATAAAAGCCGCCTTTTTCGATCGTATAATAGCCGGGGCATTCCGCGCTGAACAAATAGCAACGATTCCCCCAATGGTCAAAGCTGTCTTCCAGATATTCACTCTTGTCCAGCTCCGGTGCAATGATCTCCCGGAAACGGTGCTTGTACTCCAGAGAATAGTTATTTGAATAGCCGTCCAGACAGTAAAATCCATGATACAATGCCGCAGCGGGATCGATCCCCAGACTTACGACCCGGTAATCCTGTGGTTCTTCCCCGGTATTCTCCCGCAGGTACTCCTGTACCTGATCCAGCACATCCACGGCATAATAATCCCGGAAGCTCATGGCTGCATAATTCCGGTTCACCAGTTTTTGCAGATTGGGCTTCAGATTGCTCTCCAGCAAAATCTTCCCGGCTGTTGCCACGGTAAGAAGCATTGCGGCCATTACGATGATCCCCGGGATCACACCGTTCCTGCGTCCGTTCCCTGTTTTCTCCACTCCTGTGTCTCTTTCCGGGAGCTGTTCCGTCAGCAATAACAGGCTGCACCCCAGAATAAAATACCACAGGCAGGGACTCAGCCACAGGACTCTGTTGGCCTGAAAGCCCTTCAGAGCACCCAGACTGGAACGGATAGCGATTCCGATACTGCTGTCCCACAGTGCGGCCACTGCCGCAAAGCCTGCAATAACGGCCAGTGACAGGCCCACGGCTTTCCATAACCGTTTTTCTCCGCCCTCAGGTACATTCTTTTTATCCGCTATGTCCTTCTTCGTTGCCCGATTTAGAAAAAATAAAACAACTGTTGTCATCAACAGCACCACGAGGATCAGTCCATGATAATCCACACTGTGCTGTCCTCCCTGCAGGAGGTTTGTTTTCAACTGACTGAAAAAGTCCACCGGGCTGAGCAGATATTCCGATTTGTGAGAAATCTCTTCTCCCTGTCCCCCGGACAGCTGAAGCAATAACGAACCGTTCTCAACGATATACGTAAGCAGCAAAATCCCCCAGGCTGCAGCCTGTCCGGCGGAGAACTGTTTCCTTTTGTCCACCAGTGTGACGATCTCCCATACCGCCCAGATTCCCAGCACAGCAAAACCGGATAACACCAGGGAAGAATTACATCCGAAAAGCAGTACATAAAAATAACAGAGAATCCGAAAATTCTTCGGTCTGTCCTTTTCCCCCAGTCGCAGTACACAATACATTAACAGCGGCAATCCATACTGGGACAGCCCGTACACCGGCAAAAACGGCAGATACGCATACATACATCCGGTCAGCATGGCTATGAAACCGACAAGTCCTTTTCTTCTCCGCAGTGTTTCCGATGTTTCTCCGGCCCATCCAAGCAGGCAGAACATTCCCAGATATCCGGCAAAGCTGCCAGCCACCTGCATACAGGCCAGTGCCAGTTCCGCAGGCAGCCACCGGTATAACAGCACACAGGCGGGGGCCGGCATGGTAAGCGCTGTTTTTGCTGCACCGTTCATGAATTCCGGCAATACACCGCTGCCATCCCACAGATGTCTTGCCTGCAGAAGATAGGCGATCACCTCACCGTCCAGCTGATCGTGATACACGAACACAGAGTCCTTCCCTAATACAAGATACGGAACTCCCATAAAAAATACTGCCAACGCTCCCAGAAAGAACCAGACTTTTTCTGATTTCTGCGTTTTCACTTTTGTTGTCATCTTCGTCATGGTTCCTCCTTCCCACGTTTCTGCTGTCACAACTCTATTATTTCTCCGGGTTGTCTTCTGTATCTCCGGCGCTTATGGTCCTATCGGTCCAGAGGATCATTCCCACAAGCCACAGAGAACCCGGCAGCAATCCGTTCTTGTAATCCAGGCATCCGGCATCCCGCATGGTATACCACAGGATCATGCCTGCCGCAGTGATCACACAGACTCCTGAGATCTTCCAGAACAGGCTTCTGTCCGGTACTGTTTTTTCTTTTTTCTGTCGGAGCATGGCAATGATCCCGCATATCATGCCGCTCACGACCACAACAGCGATTCCCGACAGGAACCACCAGCTGCTGTATTTTAGCAAAAGCTCTGTCAGCCTTGGATCTCCCGTCATCATAATGTCTACATTTCTGCCAGAGAAGGAGTCATATCCCCTGCCGTCCAACAGCAGCTGCAACAGTACCGTAGGCATGGCATATCCGAGGCAATCCCAGGCGATCTGATGGATATTGTCTGAAGTATACGTCTTCAGATGATACTCGGCATACTCTCTGAATATCTTCTGTGCTTCCGCCTTGCCGAAACGATCCTCCAGCGTCTTTTGTATGCCGGACTCCATGGTTCCCGCATAATACCCGGCATTCCTCATCTCTTTCCAGGTCATCCAGGTACGTAGCTGTTCCGGCCATTCATCGTATTCTTCTTCCTCTCTCATATGCGTCCAGCTGAACCGGCGCATCATGGCGGCGCTCACCGTATTCTCCGCCTTCCCATAGCTGCCCGGTGTCTGCCACATGGGCACCAGCGTGAATAAAATTCCCGCCATTGCCAGAAGGAGCAAAAGTTCCCGGCCTACTCTCTTTTTCTCCGTCTTTCTGCTCCGTAGCTGCCACAGATGTATCAGCCACAGAACAATAAGCGGTACCAGCCCCAGATACAGATTCTCCACCACACACAGTGTACTGAGCGCCCACCAGATTCCGGCTTCGAACAGACCATGTAACGGTCTGGCCGGCGCTGTCGTCTCACCATCCTCCGCCACAGCATCCTGCCGCAGGATCCGGATCACCGCCGACAGTTCCAGCAGTAAAAAGGAATATCCCGGAGAATTCGGCAATACGGCCAGATGACTTTGCATGGCACTGGGAAAGGTCAGAAGCGCCAGGCTTCCCCAGCACAAAAATATCTTTTTCCCTGTCACTCCGCATGCCCGTAAAAATACTACACCGGCATAAAATGCAATCAGGATCTGTACCGTATATACAAAAAAAGTATAAGGGATAGAACTTATGGATTCTATCCCTTTTACAAGCATCAGAAAAAGAGGGTAGCCGATCCCCATGTAGTCATCACACACAAGTGTCTCTGACGCTTTCAGCCATGTGTAGCTATCGCCGAATTCCGGAAAAATTCCAAAGGATCTGACGCCCCAGCAGATTCCCAGAAGAATCTGCACGGAGACACCCAGGAACAGAAATCTGCCTGCAACCTGTGCAGACGCTCTGCCAATTTTTTGCATGTTACTGCTCCTCTAATTCAAAAAAGTTTTTCACCAGTCCACAGATGAAATCCACCTGATCCAGTGTCAGCCCATAGTACATGGGAAGTCTTACCAGGCGCTCGCTCTCTCTGGTAGTATAACGGTCCTCGCCGTGGAACCGGCCGAACTTCTGTCCTGCGGGAGAAGTATGCAGCGGGATATAATGGAATACCGTAAGCACACCGTTCTCCTTCATATAGCTGATAAATCTTGTTCTCTGTTCCAGATCTCTTGCCTTGATGTAGAACATATGCGCATTATGCACACAGCCTTCCGGTACGGTGGGCAGGTCGATCTTTCCCGCTTTCTTTAAGGGAAGCAGCTGCTCATAATAGCGGTTCCAACAGGCAAGTCTTGCCTCATTGATCTCATCAGCGATCTCCAGCTGTGCATAGAGATAAGCCGCATTCATATCACTGGGAAGATAGGAAGATCCGTAATTTACCCAGGTATATTTATCGATCTGGCCCCGGAAGAACTTGCTGCGGTTGGTTCCCTTCTCCCTAATGATCTCCGCTTCTTCCACGTCCTTCTTATCACGGATCAGCAGTGCTCCGCCCTCACCCATGCTGTAGTTTTTGGTCTCATGGAAGCTGTAGGCACCGAAGTCACCGATGGTTCCCAGTGCTTTTCCCTTGTAAGATGCCAGTACACCCTGTGCGGCATCCTCTACTACCTTTAAGTTATGTCTTTTTGCGATGTCCATAATGGTGTCCATCTCGCAGGCCACACCGGCATAATGCACCGGAACGATGGCTTTCGTCTTCTCCGTGATGGCATCCTCGATCAGTGTCTCGTCAATGTTCATGGTATCCGGGCGGATATCCACGAACACAGGAACCGCACCGCGCAGTACAAAGGCATCTGCGGTGGATACGAAGGTGTAAGCAGGCATGATCACTTCGTCCCCGGGCCGAATGTTACACAAAAGTGCTGCCAGTTCTGTCGCATGGGTGCAGGAGGTCGTCAACAGACATTTTCCGGCTCCGGTCCTCTCCTCGATCCAGGCATTACATTTTTTCGTATATTCTCCATCTCCGCAGATCTTCTGATTTTTTACACATTCCTGAATGTAATCTGCGGCTTTATCCACATAAGGCGGTACGTTAAACTTAATATCAATCTCTCTCATAACACATCCTCTTTTCTACTGTCTTTTAGCTTTCTCTATGTTCCCGCTTCCAGCTTCCTACGGCTGTCCCAGGCACATTTTCCGTCACATGACTGATAATATATTTCGGTCTTCCCTTGACTTCTTCATAGATTCTGGCAATATAATGGCCAATCACACCAAGGCTTAACATAATAAATCCGCCAATAATGAGGATCAGCAGGATCACCGTGGTAAAACCTTCCACCGCCGTTCCCATCAGATAGCGCACCAGGGTCTGAATCGCCAGGATCACACTGAACAGGATGGATACCCCGCCCATGATCGTCACCAGCTGCAATGGCAGTGTGCTGAAAGAAGTGGCATTGGTAATGGCATATTTCATCAGACTCCAGAAGGACCACTTGCTCTGTCCGTATTTCCGCTCCTGTACTTCATATTCCACAGTCTCCGTACGGAACCCTGCCCAGAAGGTCAACGCCCGGAAAAAGGTATTGCGTTCCGGCAGTTCCAACAGGACCTGTACTACTTTTCTGTCCAGAAGTTTGAAATCGGAAGAAGCATTCATGTCCATCTTGATCAGTTTGCTCATGATCTTGTAAAAAAGTCCGGCAGACAACTTATATCCCAGACTCTCCTTACCGCGGTCGGCCTTGATACCTTCCACGATCTCGGCACCCTGCTGCCATTTTTCCCACATCTGTGGAATCACCTCAGGCGGATGCTGCAGATCACAGTCCATAACGATCACCGCATCCCCCGTAGTCAGCTCCAGGCCTGCAAAAATTCCGGCTTCCTTTCCGAAATTCCGGGAAAACTCCGCTCCCCGTACTCTCGGATTCTTGGCCGATTCTTCCTTAATACGTTCAAAGGTTCCGTCCTTCGAACCATCACTGATAAATACCAGCTCATAATCGATCCCGTGCTGTTCCAGCAGTTCCCCCAGTACTTTTGCGGTATTGGCAATATTCTGTTCTTCGTTATATGCCGGTAAAACAATCGATAATAATGACATCCTCTAATCCCTTCCGCAGTTCTCGGTCTTGACATACAGGATTCCATCCACAACCCTGGTGGAATTCGCTCCCGGAAAAGTATCCATGTCAATGTATTCCTGCGTCATATAAATCTCACCCACAGTATCCGGATCCAGAAAATTCAGGGTTGCGCCCAGATAGTTCTGCATAAATGCCTGATAATCCGCTCCCTTATAGATCAGATAGTCTCCGCTGAGACCGATCATACCGTCCGTGACTTTTCCGGTAATATCCGTAGTGGGGAATTCATCATACCCGATGACACCCACCAATGCAATGGGAATTCCCTGATAGTACCCTTCCGTCTGCTCGATCCTGTCCAGCAGACGTACACAGTACGCATAGGTCTTCTCGTATTTTTTCTCCAGATTGGAATATCCGATATTATCCGATACTCCATAATTGAATACCAGGATTCCGGCCGCCAGTAATGCCACCCACTGGATCCCGATATCTGTTTTCCCGTCCTCCGACGCATATCTGTCCACAAATGCCAGCATCAGGATCAGATATAATACCCACTGATACCGCATCAGCAAATGATAGGTCAGATTCGGAGAAATCACCAGAATCACATTGGTCAAAAGCGGAAGTCCCGCCGCCAACAGAATTATTATAACGAAAAATGCCGGATTCTTCCACCATTTTCTTCGCAGCATGCTTCTCACCAGCAGATAAGCCACCAGAAGCACCAGTGCCGCACAGGCCGTAAAAGAGAAAATATTGTTCACCAGCACATTTCCATGCACCGTAAATGCCAGAAAATCAACATACATTCCCCGGATCGTTGCAAACAGCCCCAGACCGGAACCTCCCTGCTCCATGGAATTGATCCCCTGATAGGTATCCAGCACCTTTCCCTGTAATTTCAACAGAATCTGCAGGATTACGTAATACAATGCGGCTCCGGCAACTCCCATGCCCAGGTAACGAAGTACATAGAACGCTTTCGTTTTCCAGCCCTTCTCTTCCATAAAAAAGAGCAGGATCACATATACGCACAGCAGAATGGCAAAGGGCAGATATGCCTGATAGATCCCCATACTGAACGCAAGACATACCGCCCCGGCCAGCCAGCCTTTTTTCTGTTTTTTCGTAAAAAGTACTGCCAGAATTGCGAGGAACAGTGCCATCATATAGCCATCCATGGTAAACACATAGGCAAAAGTGGATGCCAGTGCCGGAAAAGAAACCAGCAATCCGCTCACTGCCATGATTACCAACGGGTCTGCAAGTTCCAGCAGTTCCGTCAATGCCACCGCCGTCAGCGCCAGCCAGAGCAGACCGATCAGACCAATGATCCACGGAATGGTAAAATACGAAGAAAAGCCGCATGCCACAGACAGAAACCACCGTCCGGAAGTGATCATATTCTGATCAAAATACATACTGCTCAGGCCGTCATGATTCGGAATATCTGAAAGCATCACCGGCAGATGGATCAGAATTCCCAGTACAAACGCTGAGAGAAAGGCGATCTTCCATGTATTTTTTATTTTTGTTCTACTAGATTGAAAAAAATCCCACGGGGTCTTCATCCGTCTGTCACTCCTTATTTAGTCTTTCTGCGATCGTCTGTGCGATCTTCTCTCTGCCGGCCTCATTGGGATGCAGGCCGTCATCGGTATAGAGATACAGATCATCCCAGGTGTCATGTGGATAATAGTCATGATAGATGTCTATGACTTCTACATTCAAAGCCTCACACAATCCGATCTCCGCATTGACATAATCCTCCAGCACACCACCGCCCAGATCATATTCCTCACAGGTCAGTTCCGGATCCGTATACCAGGTATAGGGCGGGGTGATGAAGATAATTCGCAGCTCCGGATAGGCTTCCCGCAACTCCTTCACAATACTGCGGATAGCTCCACAGTAGGTATATTCATCATACGGGTCTGCTGTGGATTCGATGGGAGTGCCGGAGTGATAATCATTCAGTCCGGAACCGATAAACAGGATCTTCACCTGATCAAAATCGATCTGTCCCAGATCTCCCAAAGTATCCTCAAAATAATCCGTGGCTGCTTCTCGGATGTGCACGGTCCTCTGGACACCGAAATCCTTCACCACAAAGGAACGTACCAGTCCGGCCGCAGAAATGGAATCCTTGGTATATCCCAGCCTTCTCTCCGCATCCGCTCTGCCAAGAACCGTTCCTCCCAGCCCACCGTTGTAGCATTTTAAACCTGTCTTCTCCTGAAGCTTTGCTGCGATGGATGTCTCATCACGGCACAGACCATATACACTGTCTCCCAGAAACACTACATCATAAGGAATCCTCTGATATTCCCGGTCCCCCGGAAAAAACAGTACCAAAAGCAGCACGAACAAAACAGCTGCTGTCACACTATATAAAATTTTTTTCTTCCAGCTGCCGTTTTTCTTCATAAACCTCAGATATTATCCTTCTATTCTTCTATTCCCGCCGTCTGCAGGATCTCTGCGATCCGGGCAGCTCCCTGCCCGTCGATCAGAATTCTCTCCGCTTCATAGGTTCTCTGCCGCAGTTCCCTGTTCTCACAGACATTCCGACACCATCTGCCGATGGCTTTCCTTGTCTCTTCCGGTGTGTAATGCCATTTTCCGGCATATCCAGCAATTTCCTGCTTTCCCAGCCATTCCGTCAGCCCTTCCTGGTTCTCTGCGTAAGAAAAACAGACAAAAGGCACTCCCAGAACTGACAATTCATAGATTGTCGTTCCACCGGCAGTCACCGCCAGCTGACAGGCCGTCATCAGTCCCGCCATGTCTTTCACATCGCAATGCAGAACCACGTTGTTGTGCTCCGATGCATATTGCTCCAATTTTTCCCGGTTCGGATTAAACCTTCCCACCACCAGATGATACCTTATATTTTTTCCCGCCAGACTGTGCTCACACAGTTCCCGCAGGATTTCTCCCGCAATGTTGTCTTTGTCTCCACCACCGGTGGTGATCAGGATATCCGTTACATCATCCTGCAAAATATACTGTGCTGCCGCCTCACAGAACTGCTGCCGCACCGGCACATAAGCAGCTCCGAGATACTGTCCGGTACTGCTGCCATACAGTTCCCGATACTTTTCCCGGGAAGCAAACAGATTGTAATTGATCACACCGTCCACCGGAAATGCATGCTGCTGCATATCATCCAGCAGATACACCCTGCCAAACCGGTGCAATGCCTGCAAATAAGCATCCGTCACTGCATAGCTGTCCACCAGAAAAACATGCCCGCTTCCCCGGATCAGTCCTTCCAGCGCCGAAAGCTCTCCTTCCAGGTCAGCAGGATCCGTCCCAAGGATCTTCACCGGCATGTTCCAGCTCTGCAACAGTTCCGCAGATGCCTGCTCCGCGCACAAAAAGCAGAGTTCTTCCGGATGCTCTATTCTTTTTTGTAATTCCTGTGCCACCGTGAGGCAACGCATCAGATGCCCTGCCCCCGTAACAGCACTGCCGTCCGCACGAAAATAATACATTTCCGCTCCTTACTGCTGTTCCTTCTCTGTGAAATCCACAAGAGACCAGTCCATAGGGGTTCCCAGCCTGGCATCTCTGGTGATCCGTTTGCCCAACAGTTCCTCATAA
The DNA here is from genome assembly GCF_003478095.1 of Clostridium sp. AF34-10BH. Lineage (NCBI taxonomy): Bacteria > Bacillati > Bacillota > Clostridia > Eubacteriales > Clostridiaceae > Clostridium > Clostridium sp. AF34-10BH. Next base: position 75,713 of record NZ_QUEC01000007.1, on the reverse strand, counting down.
TATCTGGTATGCAGTCCGCAGGAAGGTCTCACAGACCGCAGATTCTCCGGAGTAAACACATCCCCGGCCTTCATATCCTGTGCCACGAACAGGGAACGGGAATGTTCTCTGCTCTTTTTCTGCTTCGGTGTCAGATCGTAGGTCACCTTTCCTACTGCTTTCTCGATCATGCGGATGTGATCCACCATCTCTTTAAATTCTTCCGGTTCCATGGAGAATGCCGCATCCGCACCGCCGTCTGCTCTGCGCAGTGTCAGATGTTTCTCCACCACCTTGGCTCCCAGCGCCACGCCGGCACCTGCCACGGCACAGCCCATGGTATGATCAGAAAGACCTACCACACAGTCAAAGACTTCCTTCATGGAAGGAATCGTCTTCAGATTAATATCCTCATAGGGTGCCGGATAAGCGGAGGTACATTTCAACAGGATCACATTCTCGTTGCCCTCTTCCTTACAGGTACGCAGTGCCAGCTCGATATCCGCCAGATAGGCAATTCCGGTAGACATGATAATCGGCTTGCCGGTACGGGCGATCTTGCGGATGAAAGGAATGTCGTTAATCTCGAAGGATGCCACCTTGTATACCGGTACCTCCATCTCTTCCAGAAAATCAATGCTGGTCAGATCAAAGGGAGAAGAAAAGAATACCAGTCCCATCTCCTCTGCGATCTTTTTCAGCTTTGGCTGCCACTCCCAGGGAGTATAGGCGGTCTCATACAACTTGTGCAGTGTGGTTCCGTCCCAGATGGTTCCCTGTGTGATCTGGAAGCAGGGATCATCACAGTCCAGTGTGATGGTATCCGGGGTGTAAGTCTGTATTTTAATGGCATCCGCACCGGCATCCTTTGCCGCCTGCATGATAGCCACTGCTCTGTCAAAATCCATCAGATGATTCGCAGACATCTCTGCAATTACAAAAGTGGGAGAATCTTCACTGATTTTATGATTCCCGATCATGATCTCTTTGTTCATAATAGTGCCTCCTTAAGGAAATACAATATGTTCGTACTTCTTGCTGTCCCGGATCCCTTTCCAGTGTTCCGCTGTCATGCGCATATATGTCACGTCATAAGCAGCTCCGTTTTTCACCACGTGGGCTTTTTTCTCTTCCACGACTTCACAGCCGCAGATCTTATGGAGCTGGATGACTCCCTGATTCAGGGTAAATACATCACTGTATACCGCATTTTTCCCAAGATCCAGAAACGCATGGTCATACATACTCATCTCCAGCGCCAGTGCCGTCTGGATGCTGCGCAGTTTTTTCTCGCCCACGTAATAGGCCCATCCCAGATCTCCTGTGGGATTCGTCAGCCCTGTGTAATTGATGACGCCGGCTGCTGTACCGTCGATCTCAATGATCCAGTAGCTCACATCCGGATCCTGCTGCACTTTGGCAAACCATTTCTTCTGCCCTTCCAGAGTCAGCTTCGGATCCGTATTCATATAGCGGGTAATCTCCGGATCCATGCGCCAGCGCATGATCTGTTCCAGATCTCCCTCTGTCACTTTTCTTAATGTAACACTCATTCGCAACCCGCCTTTTCCAACAGTTCACGCATTCCTTTTAACTCAATGGCTTCGTCTAAGGGAATGCTGACACCAAGCTCTTCCTCCAACTGTCCGATGATCATGACATGCGCCAGGGAATCCCACTGCTCCACATCTTCGATCATGGTATCCTCGGTGATGGTTCCCGCCGGAACCTTTAATACATCTTCAATCAGCTTTATGATCTTCTCTTTCATATGGTTATCCTCTGCTTATCCTCATTTTTTCTAACATTTACCACTGTCCGGTCTTCCGTCCGGCAGCCGTCACCCAGCCCCAGGTCAATCGTATAAAGTCTCCTTCAGCCAGTAGGCCCTCTCCGGTCTCTCTGCCAGTGTGATCTCATAGCAGGTACCGCCCTCCTGTGTACTTTCCGTCCTGTGGTAACCCAGCTTTTCATACAGAGCTTCCACCGGCTTATTCCTGGCTGTCGGGATATATCTGCCGCGGAGTCCGGTATATCCTTCCTCCTGCATCTGCTCCTCGATACGGTCGATCACCGCATTCTCGATATTCCGTCCCATGACACGACAGCTCATGACCAGATCCGTGATCTCCGGCAGTTCTCCGGCAGTATCTACGATGGCTGCTGCCACGATTCCGTTGTCTCCAAACGCATCCGTCACCTGATACAGAAATACTCTCTTTCCGGCATCTTCCACGATCTGCTGCATCTGCTCTCTGGTGTAGCGTCTGGTGGTCAGGTTGAACTGGTTTGTTTTATTCAAAAGCTGTGTCAGCCGGTCCAGATGTTCCTTCGGATCCACCGGGATCAGACAGATCTCCAGCTTTTTCACATAGTCTTCAAAGCTCACCGCCTGCTCTGCCATGGCATTTCTGCCGGCATTGGCCCGGTACTGTGCGGTCTTCTCCCGGTCCTCTTTCGTGATCACTGCCCGGGCAAAATATTCTTCATAAATCTTTGCCATGCAGGGCGCCAGTTCCTCCGGTCTTGCCGGGAAATCGGGCACAGTCACCTCCGGCAGCATCTGCCGTACCATTTCCCGTTCCGCTTCGCTGTCATCAAAAAAGACAAAGGAATCCGTTCCCAGATTCAGTTCTTCCGCCATCTTACGGATATTGTCCGGCTTCGGGTCCCAGTTGATCCTGCGGGCTGCGAAATCTTCCGGCCCAAGCAGCATATGGGGATGATGTTCCAAGATCTCCATGGCATCCTCTTCATTATTTTTGGATGCTATGGCTAACAGCACACCCTGTTCCTGCATCAGCCTTATGACCCGTTGCAGATTTTTATAAGCCAGACCGCTGTGGTCTTCCGACAAAAGCACCGGTGTGTGATCCGTCTCTCCGGCCAGACCGCCCCACAGGGTATTGTCCAGATCCAGAACCAGCACCTTTTTAGGGGTGCGTTCCTCCAGTTCCGCCTGCTGTACTATTTTTTCCGCCAGAAGAGACTGGGTCTCCATCCCCAGCAATACTTTTCCCATATACCACATTTTCAGGGAAAACGCCCTCTCCTCGCCCTGATGCTCTATGATCCAGCGATAAGGAAATATCCGCACATTGGAATGTTTCTCCGTCAGCTGCTGCAGTGCAGCACTCCACAAACTCTCCAGCTGCTGTTTGCGTTCCGGATCCGCCAGCACAGCCAGTTCCACCGCCCACAGATATGCATCGGAGACATAGAACACACCATGCTCCGGCAGACAGCCTTCCAGCGTCTGAAACCAGTTTCCGATCCGCTCTTTTGCTGTCTGCGGATCATAGTCATGTTCCAGCAGTTCTGCCAGATCCATGATCAGAAAGGTAATGTCCGGCTGAAACGCATGATAGGAGGAAGCCGGGTTCAGCAAAGCTCCCAGTTCATTTCCATAGCCTTCCGCATCGTAGACTTCCGCCTGTTTCTGTAACATACGGATCACCATATTCATATTTACATTGGACAATACTGCCAGTCTGCCTGTTGCCATAGTCTCAGATTCCTCCGGGATTATTTTTCCTCCGTCATCAGACGGTATTTCATCTCTGCGATCTTCCAGTCCGTCAGATTATCGATATCCTGCACTTCCAGTTCCGATACGATCAGGGGCAGAATATTTCCCACCATCAGCTTCTTATTCACTGCAAAGCGGTCCGTACGGAAGACATAGAACTGTCCCACATCATGATAATGGGGCTGCAGGTCCTGGGATCTGCTGTCCAGATATTCGGGATATTTAAATACCAACCGTTCCTGCTCCACTACCATGGCCCGCTGGGGCGGGTAGGAAAAGCTGACCACCGGAATCAGGGTGTCCGCATCGCTTGCTTCCAGCTGTTCTACCGCTGCTTTCAGTTTTTCCGCTGTCACAAAAGGCGCTGTGGGATAGATGCAGCATGCCACATCAAAATGCATGTCACGCTTCTCATATTCCGCCAACACTTCCGCCAGCACATCATTGGTGGTGGCAAAGTCTCCGGAAGTCGCCTCACTGCGGAAAAACGGCACCTCTGCACCGTACTTTTTCGCAATCTCCGCAATCTCCGTATCGTCCGTGGATACCATCACATGGTCAAAAAGTCTGCTGGACAATGCCGCCTCGATGGAATATGCCAGAATCGGTTTTCCACAAAAATCTCTGATATTTTTCTTCGGGATCCGCTTGCTCCCACCTCTGGCGGTGATAATCGCTAATCTGCTCATTTTCCTAACCTCATCTTTCTCATGCCCCATGGCCGCCCTTCAGGCCCGTAGCTTCCATACAAACTGCCGGATCCTGTAATAGAGATAGAACCGCAGATCGCTCTTTTTCTGCATGGCGATGAATTTGCGTTCCTCCGGCCCGGTATATTCCAGATAATATTTGTTCCTGTCGAACTCCGGAAAATGTCGTTCTGTCCCCTCCCGTAGTTCTTTTACAAAAGACAGCTTCGGCTTCTCCACTCCCGACAGATAGGAGAATAAAGTGATCACATAATACAGCTCCGTAAAACGGTATTCGATCTGCTCCCGGTATTCCGCAAGGAACCCTCTGTTCTCGCATTCCGTGTACAAAAGTTCTGCTGCTTTCATACGATCACGGCATTTTTCCTCCGTGATGTGATGTACCGTGGACACCGCATGCTGGTAATAATAATACAGCGGTTCCTCCACTCTCTCAAAACGTCGAAAGTACAGGCTCCACAAGGGGCCTGCACAGTTGTCTTCATAGAAAATATGCTCCGGAAAATCCAGATGATTCTCCCGGATCACACTATGTTTGTAAATTTTCAGCACCATACTGCCGGGACGCATGAACAGTCTCTCATGCTTTTCCTTCGTCAGATCCCCGGTCTGATCCGGTGTATTGTTGACGATGACCTTCCCGACCTCAAAGGTATGATGATCCACCAGACTGTAATCGCAGCCCACCAGATCCGCTCCGGTTGCTTCCGCTTTTTTCAGAAGCTTCTCGTAATAGTCCGGTGACACCCAGTCATCACTGTCGATGAAACCGATCCATTCCCCCTGCGCCACCCGCAGTCCGGCATTTTTGGCACCGCCCTGTCTTAAGTTCACAGGGTTCGGAATGACACAGACCAGCTCCGGATAACGCTTCTGATAATCCAGCAGGATCTCCAGAGAATCGTCTGTAGAAGCATCATCCACGCAGAGGATCTCATAATCGTACAGTCCCCGGATGGTCTGTCCCACCAGGCTGTCCAGACAATAATTCAGTTTTCCCTCCGTCGCCATATTATAGACGGGCACGATGATGCTCAGTTTTTTACTCATAGGCGTTACAGATTTCCCCGTTCTATTTTTGCTCTGCCGTCTTCTACCCGATAGACAATGTCACATTTTTCAATGGTCTGCAATCTGTGGGCGATAATGATCAAGGTCTTGCGGCCGTGCAGTCGGTTGATAGACTCCATGATGGCTGCTTCCGTATCATTATCCAGTGCGGAAGTGGCCTCATCCAGGATCAGTACCTCCGGATCATTATACAGCGCTCTGGCAATACCGATACGCTGTCTCTGTCCTCCGGAGAGGCGGATACCCCGCTCGCCGATGCCAGTCTCCAGACCTTCCGGCAGAGTCTTGATAAATTCATCCAGCTGTGCCTCTTTCAATACTTCCCACAGTCTGTCCTCATCAATCTTGTCCTCCGGCACACCGAAGGCTACATTTTTACGGATGGTGTCATCCAGCATGAAGATCATCTGGGGGATGTAGCCGATATTCTTCAGCCATTTCCGGTAATTGCCCGCATCCTTTACATCCACGCTGTCTGCATAGATATGTCCCGTACTGGGCTCCAGCAGTCCCAACAGAATATCCACCACGGTACTCTTGCCCGCACCGGAAGTACCCACGATACCTACCGATGCACCCACCGGGATCTTCAGATCCGCATGGTCGAAGATCAGACGCTCCGTATTGGGATAGGCATAAGTAATATCTTTCATCTCGATGCTTTCTTTTACATCCAGCTTTTCATCCTCATCGGTAGCAAAGGACATGTCGATATTCTGTCCGTTGATCTCATCCTGTAAATTATCGCTGACACCCATGAAGAAAGGTTCAAAATAGGCGATGGAATTGATCTGGTTGTTGATACGGTTCACGCAGGGCAACAGTACCAGTGCCGCTGCCGCCAGAGTTCCGAACACTGTCAGCATATTTTCTGTAGGCACACCGGTGGCCACCAGAAAGATCATGTATCCTACCATAGTGGCAACGCAGGCTGTCTCGATCAGCAGCTTCGGCACCTGATTGTACAGGCTGTAACGCTGTACGGCATCCACGTAGCCTTTTCCGCATTTGCGGTACTCGGATACGAAATACTGCTCCTTGCCGGAAATCTTTACTTCCTTGATACCCTGTACCGTCTGGGAGATCCATTTGAACAGACTGCTGTAATAGTCCTGATTGTCCTTACCGGCCTTGTACATGATGGGCTTCAGCACTCTCTTGATCAGCCACATCAACAGAAGCAATACCACCGCCATCAGGATCGTCATGGTACCGCTGGAAATAAAGCAATAACTGATGACAAACAGGGAAACCACGCTGTCGGATAACAGCTGTAACAGTGCCAGGATCAGTGCATACATATTGTTGACATCGGAAGTGATACTGCGCTGTACCACAGCGGTATCCGCATTCAGATAAAATTCATAACCTCTGCGCAGGTAATTACGCATCATGCGCTCGGAAGTGCGGAACTGGTTCGTATAGACAAAGGATAAAGTCAGCTTCTGCTGTACATAAGTAAACAGGTTCTTCACCACAAATACCAGAATCAGCAGCACCATGACAATAATGGAGAACGTACGATAGCTCTCCACACCCATGATCTCATAGCAGGCTTCCGCCACCCGGCTGTGTTGTACCGCTTCGGGATCAATGACGATCTGCATGACCTCCACCAGCATTCCCACACCGGCAGTCTGCAAAAAGGCACTGATCACCATGAGGATAATGAGTCCCACCATGGTTCTTTTCTGTTTTTTGTCCAGCAGGACACGTAATTTCTTGATGATCTGTATCATTGACGGTCTCCAAACTTATATCTGTTCATTCTGTCTGTGGATCAGTGGATCCTCATAGGCATCCATAAAATCAGGTCCGAGGCGTACCGCTTCATCCGCAAAAGGAAGTCCCTTTACCTCCGTAAATATGGTTACCACCTTTTTAAAACGCAGATTCGGGAAAAAGTTCAGCATCTCCATGGGCATGGATGCATCGAACTGGGGATATTCCGCAAAAAGCTTCTGGTAATCCAGCAGGTCTCTGGGATGGGGCTTTAAAAATATGGTGCCCTCTTTTTCATACATTTTGATAATATCCCGGAAAATCTGTTCTCTCACATCCAGTGCACATACCGGATCCGTGAGGATCAATATTTTATCTCCCACCTTATTGCTCTCTTCGATCTGGTGTTCCAGTTCGTCTTTATTTCTCACGAATGCCTGCAGGAGCAGCTGCTTATCCTCCGCTGTCAGCCGGTCTTCCAGCGGCTTTCTGGGAAGTTCAATATATCGGGGACAGGGATAGCGGATGGCGGAAATGTCATTTACTTCCATATCCATGCAGTATTTTCCGTAGCCGTTCTGAACAAAGATCAGGTTCAGATACATGGACAGGAATGCCTTGATCTTAAAATGTCCACGGTTGTCATATCGCGCTGCGTCAAAATTCTTGAGACAGTTCAGGCCGTCTTCCACGGCATGATAGCGGATATGGTTCTGATTCAGGTAGTAGCCGATGGGATCGGAATCGCAGTAGACATAAATGTCCTTGTAAGTCCGAAGATCTACCGGCACATAAGAAGCCTCGAGTCTGGCGTACTCCTTCGTAAAGCGGATCCGGTTCTTCAGATTCCCCAGAAAGCTTCCGGTGTCCTCCCGGTATTTTTCCAGTTCCGGGAAGAAATCTTCACGCTTCTCATCGAATTCCAGTACCTCTTCGAACAGTCCCGTGCTCTCCACTCGGGATTTCAGGTTCTCAAAATTATTGGACATTTTGGACAGCACTAAAGTAGCAGCCCCTGCTTTCTTCGCAGGATCTGCCTCCGCCCTTAATTTCAGTTCTTTTAAAAAAGTCACATATACATGATAGTATGTGTGACAGATATAGATTCTGTCTTTCATATATAATCTCTATTATTGCTTATTGCTGTATAATTTAGTAACTATTCACTTCCCATCCGCAGAATCGCTGCAATGCGGATTCCATGAATAGTTACACTATAGCACACTTTTCTCTTCCAGTAAAAAATCTTATGAAATTTTAAGAAAGTTGGGGCAACGATTCTGTCATTCTATGAGCAGAACGCAAGGCCAACGAAATAAAAGATGAGCCGCGATGCGGCGCCGGCTGCGAAGCAGACGCTTTTATGAATTAGCCTTGCGCTGAACTGTTGCAACGGCTGCACCTTTACAATCTATACACCCAGATCCCCCAGTAAGAGTCTTCTGTTTCAAAGTATCCCACAAGTTCCATGCCCATCCTGTCGGCATCGCCGATCTCAGCTCCGGAGAACAGGTACTCACATCCCAGTTCCCGCAATGCCTCCATGTCAAATTCCAGGCCTTCATAGACCAGTGTGTTTTCCTTTTGCAGGCGCATGTAATTGCCGGTAATGCTGTTGAACAGATAACAGCGGTTCCCCCACGTATCAAAGTATACCCGCACTTCTTCGTTTTTCTCAATCTCCGGTGCAATAACTTCCCGGAATCTGTGCTTGTACTCCAGAGGATAATTGTTGGAATATCCGTCCACCGTATAAAAACCATGCATCAGTGCCGGTGCCGGACTGATCCCCAGATGCGCCACACGATAGGTGCTCTTGTCCCGGCCAATCGCATCATCGATCTCCTGCATCAGATCCTCTGAAAACCAGCTTTCCCAGGAGATATATCCCGTGATTCCAGATCCGTTATTGATCTGGTTCACATTGAGATACATTCCGGAATTCACTTTCAACAGCTGAAGCGTCGGCAACAGACACACTGCCAGGATCACCAGTTTTCCCGGCAGCATCCTGCTGTCGGTATGCGGCACTTTCGTTCTCCACAATATCGCTGCCGCCAGTGCGAACTCCAGATACCAGTCCGCAGGATACAGCCAATAGAAGCGGTGGATCTGAAAATAGTGTAAAAATCCCGTGACGCTGTTTTTGAAATCAACGACCACCGTCATATGACAAAATGCATAAAACAATGCGATGCCGATCAGGAATAAAAAATTGATAACTGCCGCCTTGTATATCATTCTGTCCGTTTCTTCCTTTTTGCAAAATGCTCCCAGAAGCAGGAATATGACAATCGGCAGGATCAGATATTTATGTAAGGACGGTGCGTGTTGTGCGCTGTTCCGGAAGAGGCTCCAAAAAGACTCAAAAAAGGGAGTCGCGGAAGACACCATTTCTTCCCGGTGGCTGACATAACTGCTGTCTCCCAGCAGAATCTCCAGGATCAGTGACCAGTTGACAATGACATAAGTCACCAGCAATTCTGCAAATCCCAGAACCGGCCATTTATTCTTTCTTTTTTGAAAGAAGGTAGCAAGAAGTGCCAAAAGCCACAATCCCAGCACCACATAACCGGTATACACCAGGTGGCTGGTCAGGCCGAACAGTAACGTACACATCAATGCGGGAAGGATTCTTTTCCGTTTCCACAGGCACAGAAAGGCATATGCCACCAAAGGAATGCCGAATTCTGAAAGACCGTAGACCGGATATAAGGGCAGCACACAGAAACATGCCCCGGCTATCACCGCCAGAATACTGCTCTCCGTGCTCTCCTTTACCAACAGATACATTCCCAGAAACGCCAGCACAAAGCAGATCATGTATTGTGTAAGAAACGCCACCCTGGCAGAAAACAGACAATACAGCGGCAGGAATAGAATGGCCGACGGCTGCATACCGCTGGCATTGACCCCTCCCAGCATCTCCGGATATACCGTACTGCCGTCCCATAAATGTCTGGCGGGAAGCATATAATTCATAATGCTTTCATCCAGCTGGTCGTTGATCTCAAAGATGCAGCCATCCCCCAGAATAAAATAGGGGGAAAAAAATACAACCACGATCAAAATTCCGGTCCACCAGAGAGGGATCCTGTCCAGCCACAGGAGGAACCGGTTGATCTGTCTGCCTATTGCAGGTTTTTCATCAGAAGTGAACAATAATATAGTCCCCCTTATCTACAATATATCCCTCCTGCGGATATTCCGGCAGATCCAGAGACTCTTCTTCCGCTGCCGCATAGAGGCTGATGTCCTCCAGAGCCACCAGCTGATGCCCGTGCATTTCAAAAAATTTCACCAGCTCCGCATCGGAATCAAAGGCATAGCGTCCCCAGTCGATAACAGACAGTGCCGGTGTCTGTGCCACCCACACTCCTCTGGATCCACGATTGTATTTATCCAGCAGATCCGGGTCCACCAGATCCGCCAATCGTTTCATCTTATAATAAACAGGGCTGCTGTAGCTCACATAGGCACCCTGAACTATGCTATAGGGAATATCATAATTTCCCGTGAAGATCACCGGTTTTGAAGTATCAAAGTCCCGTTCCAGATCCATTGCAATCTGATCCACGGTCTTCACTGCCGCATCATATTTTTTCTTGTCAATATAGAACCATCTGGTCATATCCATACACTGGTTCCAGAGGATCACCGCCAGCACCAGAACTGCAAGTGCCCTCACACCAGCAGAGATTTTTCTGCCAGCCGTATTCTTCGCTTTTGGGGACAAAGTTCCCGTCAGCTGCCAGATCCCATACACAAAAAGCAGCGCTCCGTATCCACAGAAGACCGGCAGGAACTGTGCCGAACGGTACAATGTGGCTTTTCCTTCAATGAACAGAAGAGAAAATGCTGCCAAATAAGCGGCAGGCAACAACAGAAGTGCCCACAGATCTCTGCCGCGGATCACCCGCACCAGCGTCACCACAAGGATCACAGCCGCTGATAATATAAAAATCCGGATCGGCAGATAAGCATAGGCAAATACCCCATACAGCACAAAGGTCCTCTTGAGGATCATGGCAAGCTCCCCGAAAGCCCCCGGCTGCAGCATCCAGCCCAGCATTTCCGTCACGGAACGCTGTACCGCCTCTCCCCGCAGATATTCCAGGTGAAATGCTTTCGTCACTACCACGATCATCACACTACGCAGCACAATGGCCACAAGCGCCGCCACCGCACCGGCCACCAGTGTGGCAAATATGTCCTTCTCCTGACGTCCCCGTGCGATCCGCTCCGTCAGCAGCAAGAGCATCAGCCCCGCCAGCCACAGGATCATAAAGGACTCGTAACATCCCATGGCGATCCATAAAAAGACTGCCGCCGTCAGGATCTTAGCCACTGCCAGGCATCCCAGTTTCTGCCGGATACCGGATCCTTTTTGCATTTTCCGGGTACTGCTCTGCCATTCCCTGACACAGCACAGGCTGATGCCACAGCACAGATAGCCAATGGCGATACCGTTATGCAGGAAATAAGTAAAGACTTCACTGATCAGGGGACTGGAGAGAAAGACAGCACCGAAGAAAGCATAGCCTGCCGTCGGAACCTTCTCTCCCAATACAGAATAAAACAATGCAGACCAGACGACCGCTGCCAGCACCAGTATCACAACTGCCGCAAAATCCGTCACGAAGGGAACAAACTCTGCCAGCGATACCACCTTATTCAGCAAAAACAGAACCCACCGCCCCACAATGGCGATCAGTCCTTCTTCAAAATAATATAAGGATGGCGTATCATCGATGCCGATGGTTGCATTTGTCACCTTATAGCCGTAGGCACACACCGCTGTCAGTAACAGGATTCCCATATACAGGCGGTTCTGCTGGAAGTGTTTCCCGTAGCTCTTCCATTTCTGCATCACTTTTTCCATGCTTTTCATCCATTCCTTTTTCTTATTTATCCATTACTGTGCTACTCTTCCTCCAGCTTCTCCAGGCGGAAGATTGCAAAATCATAATACATATAATGAAATTCCAATACCTGTTCATAGCTGTACTCATCTTCCATTTCATTGGGGTAGCCCCCCTGGAAGCAGATATACCACAGATTATCATAAGTGTCCAGCTGACTGTAACTGCTCAGTGCTTCCGTATTCACAAAAGGAAGACTGTACAGCTTATATGCGATCGTGTAGTAATGCAGTTCAGGATGATACACATTCAAAAAGATCGTATGCGTATACGGTCCGATGATCGCATCATTCTCCGTCATGTATTCCTCCACGAAATTCTCGTAGGTTGCCAGACCGTCATCATATTCCAGCCTGATCTCGGAGGTATACTGTAACAGGAAGCAGAGACCTGCCGTTCCCAGAAGGCCTGCAGCCCATATTTTCCTGCTTTTGCCTTTTGTGTTCTCCGTGATCTGTGCAAATCCCACGGCATACCACAGCATGACAAAGCCCATGCCCGGGAACGCATAACGGCCCATAAAACAGTTATTGACCGTAGCGGAGATCATGCCTCCCACGATACCCGTCAGGGCAAATGTGCCAAACGCGATGGCCGGTGCAATATTATGATTCTGTCTCACCCAGTCCACGGCTCCGTAACTGAGTACCAGACATAATGCCATTCCCAACAGTACGACAATGCCGATGGGAGTCTCCACCGCTGAGAACCATTCCTTACAATAATCCATCACGGAATACAGCGTTGCCAGTTCCGCAGTGGAACCGTCATCGTAGCGCATCCGCAGGACAAATTGCCGGATCGTCACCGCCAGCCAGGGAGAAAACACCAGCGCCACCGTAAATCCGGAGATAAAATACCCCTTGATCAGCTCCTTCTTATGGCAGATCAGGATCACTGTGAAAAACAGCAGATAGAATAAGAACGTCTGGATCAATGCAAAGGTATGACAATATACCGTGCCGATACTGGCGATGCAGAATACGATCCATTTTTTCCGGGCCGGCTCTCTGAAAATGTCATAGGCAGACAGTCCCGTCAACGTCAGAAAGAACAGGGCCACCGCATACATTCTCACATTTCCCGCCTGTACACTGAAGATCGGCATCAGCAGGGAAAACAGCATAAAATACACCGAAATCTTACGATCAAACAATTTTGCCACATAATATTTTCCCAGCAGCATATATCCCAGCATGAACAGCACGGACATCAGCTTCAGTGCCCAGAAATGGGTTTCTCCCCCACACAGATGATAGAAGCTTTTTAACAGCACATAGTAAAACGGTGAGTGATCATCCGTGGCTGTAATATAGATCAGCCGCTTCCAGGGCAGGGATACCATGGATGCCGAATAAGCCTCATCATACCAGAGGCTGTTGGTAATGCAGAAGGCTCCCCAGAGAAGCAATGCCGCCACCGGCAGTCCATGCCACAGCAGTGCCCACATATTGTTCTCTGTGAAATTATGCTGTTTTCTTCTCTGTGTCTCCATTACGTCTATAGTTCCTTCCCGTTCTGTCTTTTTCCACATATCAGATTTCAAAATCTTTTTCCATATCTTTCGATCTTTTATCAGTATCTCCGGTACAGCACCATATCCGCATCCCTGCCGAGCTCTTCATACCCTGCCGTCCGGCACATTTCATCGATGGCTCCACCGCTCACCGTTGCCAGATAACGACTCTGCAGCTCTGTCAGATGCTCCGTAATATATTCCCGTTCACAGCAGCTGATGCCAAAGCCCTTCGGTGCACTGTACAAAAGCTGCCATTTCAGATTCTGATGGCCTTCCGGGGTCTCATCTCCGAAGGTCCAGATCACTACATTCTCATAATTCGGCACCTGTTCTGTGTCCATGGCCAGTTTTTCCGAGAAGATTTCCCGCCAGTACTCCACCTGTGCCTGCCGTTCCTCTGTCACATAGGGAATCTGATAGTCATAGGGCTCCACCGCCTTGAAGCTGTACAGATACAGGAAAGCCGCTCCCAGAAGCACCGCTTTCTTATAATATCTGGTCTCCAGCATACTGACGATGAAAATGCCTGCTGCGATAAAGGTCAGGAAATGTTTGCTGCCTTCCACCATTTTGTACATGAGCAAATGTGCGAACAGCATGGCGATGAGGCTCAGGGCAAAATGCACTTCAATAACCAGCTGGTTGTGCAGTTCCCGTTTTCTGTCCTCTGTCAGTGTGTACGGTCCGAACAACGCCTCCCGTACCTTCTTATCCTCCGGCTCCATCGCGATCCGTTCCACCCGCTTCGCCCGGCGCAGTGTGCGGATGTCCAGAAAACTCTGCACCAACAGGATCAGCAGCACCAACAGATAACCGTCAAAAAAGGCTCCGGAAGCCAGACCATTCCGTCCCCCTTCGATACAATGTCTGTAGAATTCCAGTCCTTTCCAGTAAAGTGTTCCGAAAAGGTTGCGGAAGCCCGCGCCGATCCCATCAGTGAAAAAGGTAGTGATCCAGTCCGTATAAAACAGCGGTGTAAAATATTCCGCTCCCAGATAATGTTTGATCAGGGCATAGGTAATTCCCGTTGCCGCCACTATCAGAATCGATCCGATCCACCCTGCCTTTTTATTACGGCAGATCCAGAAATAGCAGGCCAGAGCCAGAAACAGCAGCATATAAGGCCGCATCAGGGTCAGCAGTACCGAGATCACGAACATGGCGATCAGTTTCCCGCGGCTCTCCTTTTTCAGATAGCTCATGGCCAGTCCGTAGAACAGGATCAGCAGGCTGAAGCAGATCACCTCCGGCATACCGGACAGCATATATCTGACAAACAGGGAATACAGGCTGAACAATACCGTCAGGATCCCCAGCTGTTTCCAGGTGGGCTTCACCAACCAGACAAATACAAACATGGTGATTGTCAGCAGCACGATATTGCAGATCACCGGAGACAGCAGATTCCAGCCGAATAACAGTCCCCACAGGATCCAGGGAAATACCAGCACCGGACTCCATGCTGCAAAGGACAACTGCAACGCATGACTTTCGTTAAAACCGAAATATCCACGGGGAAAACCGTAATTTACGATTCCCTCCACCTGCTTGAAATAGAATAATTCGTCGTTCCATTCCGAAGAGGGAAGATACACCTGTCCGATGCTTCTTCCTTCCGCTGCCGTCCGTACCAGACAGCAGAGCAGGGGAAGCAGTGCCATCAGTACCGCTTTCAGCAGTGTCATATAACGTTTGTCCTGTTTCCACCAATCCACAAAACGTTCTTTCTTCATCCGTTTTCCTGTTACCCTTCTGTTTTATTTCGATTTACCAGTCTTCCTCACCCAGATGGATCTTTTCCCGGATCACATACTGGGGAGAATTATTCATGCTGATGTAAATACGTCCCACATATTCCCCGATCAGTCCCAGCATGATCATGATCATGCCGCCGAAAAATACCACGGCTGCCATCAGGGCACTAAAGCCCATGGGCACATTAGGATTCACCAGACGCTTGATAATGGTATAGATTCCATAGAGGAAGCCCATACCGGCACATCCCACACCCAGTGTAGTGGCAATCCGCAGCGGTTTCACCGAGAATGCGGTAAATCCGTTGAACCATAAGCCCAGCAGCTTTTTCAATGTATATCCGGAACTGCCTTCCTCTCTTTCCCTGTGACACACCGCCACATTGGTAATGTTTTTGGTGGCCCGGAGCACCAGTCCAATGACATAGGGGTAGGAATTCTCATAGCGGATCATATCCTCCACCACGAATCTCTTCACTGCAAAATAGCTGGAAATATACAGATCCGCCGGTTTATCCAGCATCATCCGGGTCATCAGCTCATTGACCTTGCTTCCCATATTCCGGAATGTGGAATGCTGTTTATGTTCGTAGCTGGCGTAAACGGCATCGAAACCCTCTTCCAGCTTGCCCAGCAGCTTGTCCACTTCATCCGCCGGTGTCTGTCCGTCATCATCCAGACACACCACGTAATCGCCGTCGGAATGACGAAGTCCCGCCATCAGTGCCGCATGCTGTCCGAAATTCCGGGCAAAGCCGATTCCCTTGATATTGTCATATTTATCACACAGATCCCTTATGGTTCCCATGGTATTGTCCGGGGAAGCATCGTTCACCAGAAAAATATCGTATTCATACTGCGTGAGTTCCTGCATTTTTTCCCGGATCTCCTTCACCACATGGGGTAAGGTATGTTCCGAGCGATAACAGGGGATTACAAAACTTACTTTTTTCATAATTGTGTTCTATTCCTCGTTTTCCTGATCATTTCCGGAATTCACTGCTGCCATCCAGACGATATCCCGGTAGTCGCCTTCAATACACACATCGTCCCGCAACAGGCCCTCTCTGCGAAATCCCGCTTTTTCATAGCTGCGGATCGCCTGCCCGTTCTCCGACAGAGCCCGCAAATACACTCTGTGCAGCTGTTCTTCCTCGAAGCAGTACCGGAGCATCAGCTTTGCCGCTGCCGTACCGGCACCTCTGCCTCTGGCATCGGCCTCTCCGATGAAAATACCGTATTCCGCCTTGTTATGATGTCTGTCAATATCCCGGATATAGACGGATCCCAGTGGCTTGTCGTTTGCCAGATCACAGATGATCATCTGCACCACATCGCCGGTCTCCACATGGGTCCGGATCCAGTTCTCATGGGACTCTCTGGTAAAAAGAGCCTGATAGATAAAATTTTTCCGCACGGCATCACTGTTGCGCCATGCCACGATCCGGTCGGTATCCTCACGGGTCATCAGCCGTAAATAGATTCCTGCTCCGGTATCCCGGTAAACTCCGGGAATCCGTTCCGGCGCTATCCGCTTTTTTATTTCTGTCCGCATGGTATCCTGCATAATATTCACTCCTTATGCCTGTCTGTAGGCATTGCACAGATCGATCACTCTGGCGATCTCATCCTCCCGCATCTCCGGGAACAGCGGCAGGGTCACGCAGTGTGCGGCCAGATATTCCGCATTGGGACAGTCTCCCGGCTGATAGCCCAGATTGGCATAAGCCTTCTGTAAATGGCAGGGTACCGGATAATGCATGTTACATTCCACATCATTTGCTGCCATATACCGGATAAAGTCCTCATGATCCGGCACCGTGATGACAAACAGATGGAAAACCGGAGTGGTGTTCTCCGGATGTCTCTGCATGGTGATCAACGGATTTGTGATCTCCTTCAGATAACGATGTCCGATCTTCTGCCGTCTCTTCGTCCACTCCGGCAGATATTTCAGGCTGACACTCAACACTGCCCCCTGCAGACCTTCCAGCCGGTAGTTGTAACCGATCTCATCATGATAATACCGCACGTCACAGCCTTGATTCTTCAGACGGTCGATATGCTTATAATATTTTTCTTCCTGACAGGTAACACTGCCGCCCTCACCAAAGGCGTAGAGGTTCTTGCCCGGGTAGAAGCTGAAGCAGGCCAGGTCTCCCAGCGTTCCCACATTTCTGTCCTCAAACTTTGCTCCGTGAGCCTGGGCACAATCCTCCACCACAAACAATCCGTGACGGTCTGCGATCTTGCGGACTCCCGCATAGTCAAAAGGCTGACCGTAGAGGTGAACACCGATAATGCCTTTCGTCTTTTCCGTGATCTTAGCCTCCAGTACGGAAGGATCGATCTCCCAGGTATCCGGCGTACAGTCTGCGAACACCGGTGTGGCTCCTGTATAGCTTACCCCCCATGCAGTTGCTATATAAGTATTGGCCGGAACGATCACTTCATCCCCGGGGCCTACGCCCAATGCCAGCATTGCCAGATGCAAAGCGGAGGTACCGTTGTTGACACCACTGGCAAATTTGCTTCCCACATAGGCGGCAAACTCTTTGTCAAAGGCATCTGCATATTTTCCGCCGGAAAAAGCGGTCTCTTTACATACGTTCTCAATGGCTTTCCGGTAGGCTTCCGCATGCGCCTCCACATCTCTTGTCAGATCGATTCTTTTAATATGTGCCATGGTATTATCCTTCTTTCTTCCGTTTCCGGGGCAAAAGCCCTCAACCTTGATGCCTACGGATTGTTCCGTGCTACGCACTTATGAGCGAGTTCATGTGGGCTTAGACCTTTTTCCCCTGGCATCTTATATATGCTTCTTAATATAAAACTCGTTAAACAATCTTGCAATCTGTACCAGATAATTACAGATCGTCTTAAATACCTTAACGGTAGTATTGTAATCTTCCTGCCACTCCACCGGGTAATCCAGGATCTTCACGCCCCGCTTCTCCGCCCGTAACAGGAATTCGATCATATAGAACCAGCCGTTATCCTGACTGCAGCCCTCAATCAGGGAAAGAGCAGTCTGTCTGCGTACAAAGGTAAAGCCGCAGATGGCATCCGTGGACTTCATCCGCAGGAACAGTTTCAACAGAATCAACAGTCCCTGGGACGTGATCCTGCGATACCATTTTCTTCCCTTTGTATCGGATTCTCTGGCGAAACGGCTGCCGTTAATGTATTCGATCTGAGGCTGTGTTTCAAAAAGATGGATTGCCTCTCCCAGATGTTTGATATTGGTAGACAGGTCAATGTCCATATATCCCACCACGTCACCGTGGCTCAATTCCACACCTCTGCGGAAAGCCGCACCGACACCGCGGACATTGATTCTCTCATATCTTACTGTTTCATATTTCTGACAGAGCATCTCCGCGATCTGCGGGGTCTCGTCCTCGGAACCGTTATCCACAATAATGATCTCATAATTTTCAAATGCGATCTTGCGCAGATACTCCACCGTCCGTGTCACACCGCTTTCCAGCCGCAGACGCTCATTTAATACCGGAAAAATTATCGTAAACATCATTTTGTCAGTTTTTCCACTCCTTCTATTACATAACGCTGTCTCTTAAAGCTCATATTCAGAATGACGGACAGGTATTTGAAGATCAATGTCAGCATCACCGACATCATGAAAAATCCAAAAGAAATCAGAGTCATCAGGCTCATCCAGCCTTCCACCGGGCGTACCGTGCTGAAGATGGAATAAACGATCCACCCGAACATGATCACCATGACTGCAAACAGAATACTACTGATCAGCATGGAAAATTTCTCCAGTACATCCGTGAAAATGATCAGCGTATCCAGAGCCAGACTGCTGCGGGTATTCCGCTCTTCCCGGTTCCTGGTTCCCTTTGCCATCTCTTTATTGTCATAGACTATGGTCTCCGCCCGCAGTCCGCAGTTCATATACATGGCCTTGCGGTAAGGAATATACGCATTCATCTGATTCACACGGTTCACTGCCCGTCTGGAAATAATGCGGAAACGTTCCTGACGCAGCTTATGGGTATTACGGCTTCCCAAATTGTACACCGCATAGAAAAGTCTGGAGGTAAATGCTACATCCCGCTTCGGTGCCGCAGCCACCACGTCATAGCCTTCCAATGCCTTATGATAGATATCCATGATCAGGGACGGTTCAAAATCCAACAGACAACGGTCGAATTCAAAGAGAAAATCTCCAACAGCCAGATCTCTTCCGGCATTCATGGCCATTTCCACCCCCTGATAAAAGCTCAGATTGATCAGGCTCACCACATGGCGGGTATTGCTTTCTTCCAGATACCGGTGGATCTCCTCAATGGTATCATCCATGCAGCAGTCATTCACACAGACGATCTCATATTTTTCAAAATTCTGTTCCATGGTCCCGCAGACAGTCTTCAGGAACTCTCTGATATTTTTTCCATCGTTGTGCAGATACAGCACGCAGGATACGAAATTTTTCTCTTTATTCTGTATTGCTTCTTTCTCCATAATGTTTCCTTTTTCTTCGCGATTAATCTAAAAACGGATCCAGATCATATACGGTATTGATCTTGCCCGATAATACACTGATAAAAACAGGATCTTCGGAAAGAGCCCGGATTACTGTGGGTCTCGAATCGTCGATCTCCGAAGCCTTCAGAATGGGCTTCATGGAAAACAAAGATTTCTCATAGCTGAACGCATACTCTTCCCGCATATATTTCCGTGCCAGTGTGGACATATACTCCCAGGCGCTCTCCGGTCTGCCGGGGCAATCGTTACAGTTCCCCAGAAAACCTCCCTGACAGCAGTTGCCATTCTCTCCCACACAGGGAAACTGTGGTGTCGCATCATAGCTGGTCTTATGAGGAGTAAAGGTTACCGAAGTCAGGGAATGATAACCGGTCTTTCCAAACGGCATAATGGAGAAAAAGGGGCCATCCATTACCGTAAAACCGATATTCCGGATCTTATCGCTGGCTTTGCAGAGAATGATCTCGCACAGTTCATATTTCAGTCCGAAATCCTGAGTCTCTGCGCCCTTTACTTTCCTCAGGATCTGATTCACAGAAGCATAGGTGGCATTCAGGACAAAGGGAGCCCGGTAGACCTCCTGTTTTCCTTCGTGAAGTGCCGTCACCTCATAACAGTCCGTCTGCTTTTCGATCTCCGTGATCTTCCGTCCGAAATGCAGCTTTATGCCGGGATATTTTGCAATCTCCTTCATGAGGTAATCCCGCAAAATATGGGCATCGTACGTATATTCCTCCGTCAGGAACGCTCCATCACACAAGCCAGGCTGAAAATACTCTTCCACCGGAAGAGGTTTGCAGGGGATCCCCGCATCCTGACAGAATTTGCGGAACTCGGTTGCGTCTGTCCAGGAAAAATGGCTGGAAGTCGCGTAAATCTGCTCAAACTTCGTATGAATACAGAAGGAATAGTCCTCCACAAAACGCTTGAAATACCCCGCTGATTTCATAGCGGTGGACAGAGATCTGGGATAATGGTAGCCCATGTGAACTCTGGCCTGATTGATATATGTGGCTCTGGTAAAAGGAGCCTGTTCGATCTCCAGTACCTCTACCTGTTGTCCTCTTTTTCCACAGTACAGGGCCGCGTACAAGCCATACAGTCCCGCACCGATGATCAGTTTATCCATTTTTCCTCCTGCCGGTGACAAGCGCCAGTACATAAGGCAGCGCCAGCATCACCGGATATACATATCGCATCTGTACGGTGGGCCCGAACAACATGGTCCCGTAATAGCCTGCCACAATGGCAAGGGGCAGACAGAACCGCTTCCTGTCTACGATCACCAGCACTGCTGCCAGGGCCAGATACAGCCACAGATAGCTTCCCGGCACGAAGAGATATTTCAATACCGGAGTCCGCAGATAACTGTTGTTCTCCGCCCAGCTCTCCAGCTGTTCAAAGAGCCACGGCCATTTGCTGTCCTTGTAGATCCCTCTGTCATTCAGCGTGTCTTCTTCCCATCTGGTCTGCACATAGCTTAATCCTGCTCTGCCCTCCACACGGTTCACATCCGCATGGGTCGTATCAAACGGAGACAGGAACCCGGCATTGGTAGCCAGTGCCGCATTGATCATATCTCCCGGATACTGCGTCAGCAGGTGCAGATATACCCGGATAAATTCACCGGAACGGTAGCGTGCCACATAAGTGTTGGTATGTCTTTTGACAGGATCCGCAATTCCGGGATCATAATCCCGATACGCCTCATCCAGAATAAAATCATTGATCAGTGCTTTGTCCGCCGCATCCATGGTATTGTCATCCTCCGCAAGGACGCTGACTCCCCCGTGATAGATCATACAGCGGGATAACTGCTGGATCGGCATGCTCAGCATCTCCCGGCGGTCTCCCTGTTCCGCATGCGTGACGGAAAATACCGCAGACAGCACAAAAAGCCCTACGCAGAAAGCTGCTCCGCATACCACCAGCAGTCTCCCCCAGAGCTTCCTCGCTTTTTTTCCGAAACAAAAGGTCAGGAATGTAAAAGTCAACAATACGATCATTGCATATTTTCCGTTGTTACGGAATAAGATCATCCCCACGGTTCCCAGGGCAAACAGCAGATCCCGGATCCCGGGCCGCCAGGCATTGCGGTCTTCCCACAGCAGATCTGCGAGACTGACCAGCTGCAACAGCAAAAATGCACTGAATACCGTGTCCTTGGTCATGCTGACACTCATATACCAGTGAAACGGGAAAAACATCCCCAGTAACTGAATGGCCAGCTGCCACCCTGCGGCAGTTTTCCGGTGATGCAGTACCAGCATTCCATAAGCCATGCTTCCCGAAAGTAACAGCATCTGTACTGCCGTATAGAATGCCATTCCGGCATTCACACTGCCGAAGATATGACTTCCCAGCCACAGCATCCCCTGCAGAAACAGAGTGTGCACAATGGGGTGATGATCGAAATAATAATGTTCCATGATCTGTCCCGTCTGCACCGGTGCATCATAGGCACAGATTCCGGGATAATATGCCAGATATACCGGCAGCCAGGCCAACAGCAGAAACAACAGACTTCCGAAAAATATCTGCACACCGGAGCGGCGCTGCAGCCAGGCGGAAAGGCGGGCATACCATGCAGCCTGCTTTTTCCCGGTGTCTTCGGCGGTCTGTGCCCGGTTCCAAAGTCGATGCACCACCCAGGTTCCAAGAAATCCCAGAAGGCACCCCAGCACTACCGTCCACAGCAAAGTACTTCCGATGTAGCCTGCCGTCCACAGGATGTTTCCCGCAGATGCCAGGTCTTTTTCTGTTTTTGCAAAAAATACAAACAGACATCCCAGAACACTCAGCAATACAACGCCTTTGCGTCTGGGAAGAATTTTCTTTTCCTGCATATTACAACCCTTTACGCACCTGATGCTCCCCATGGACGCGATTCAGGCGATATTCAAAATCTTTCCGGTCCTTGGCCGCCATGACTTCCAGCATCATACCGGCAAAAAACGACTGGATCCCCGCCAGCAGGATAAAGCCACAGGCGATCAGTGTCGGGAATCTGGGTACCAGACCGGTATTCAGATATTCCAGGAAGACCGGTACGAACAGGATCGCGGAAACAGCGATCAATAACAGGGCCAGCATACCGAAAAAGTGCAGCGGCTTGTAATTTTTGTACAGCTGCATCATTTTACGGATCACACGGAAGCCATCGCTGTAGGTATTCAGCTTGGACTCACTGCCCTGGGGACGATCGCGGTATTCCACCACTACGTTTTCCACCTGCATGTTGTAGTTCACCGCGTGGATCGTCATCTCTGTCTCGATCTCGAATCCCTTGGAAAATACCGGGAACGTCTTTACAAATTCATAGCTGAAAGCGCGATAGCCAGTCATGATATCCTTAATGTTGGCATGAAACAGGCTGTTGATCCCCGCCCGCATCAGACTGTTGCCGAAATTGTGGAACGGGCGCTTGTTCTCCGTAAAATAAGTAGAGGAAAGCCGGTCTCCCACCACCATATCCGCCTGGTGCTGCAATACCCTGTCTACCATCTCCTGTGCGCAATCCAGCGGATATGTGTCATCTCCGTCGATCATCAGGTAACATTCCGCATCGATCTCACGGAACATCCGGCGTATTACATTTCCCTTTCCCTGTGCATATTCATAGCGTACGATTGCTCCTGCCTCCGTAGCCAACTCCACAGTGCGGTCGGTGGAATTGTTATCATATACATAGGCCACTGCCTGGGGCAGGAACTTTTTCACATCCGACACCACCTTGGCGATGGTCTTTTCCTCGTTATAGCAGGGAATCAATACCGCAATTTTATCCATTTTCCATTCCTCGTATTTCATTTTATCATTCAGAGCATCACATAAATTTGCAAAACCGCCTGATAAATCAGGCTTTCCTTTTGCATATATAAAACTATTGTACCACGCTTATTGATTTACAGCCACTGTTTTTTTATGCTATAATCAAGCGTGAAAATGCAGCGCTCAAAAGTTCCGGAAGACTTCCTGTCTCTCGCCGGTGCTTGCTGGCAAGAAAGGACTTTTCCCATGCAAAAGTTTTATCGTCTGTCTGTAAATATCGTAAAGCTCCTGACACTGCTGCTGGCAGTTTTTCTGTTTATTGGCAGCTTTCTCACTACCTGTTATGCCGAAAACATGGAGACCCAGCAGGTGCTTCTGCGCTTTGACAATCCCTTGTGGAATCTGCTGGAGCTTGCCGGATACGGGCTTTTATTTGCCTGTTGTCTGTCTCTGTCCGGCAAGGCCGGTGTGAAATTCCGCCGCGGGCTGCTTGTTTTTACTCTGGGGCTGATCCTGCTTCTGGGTGGGATGCTCATCGTCTTCGGCCGCACAGTTCCTGCTGCGGACGCCTTATCTGTATATAATGCTGCCGCTGAATGGATCCTTGGAAATAAAGATATTATCCACCCCACTGTCTCTTATCTGTCCTATTATCCACAGCAGATCGGCCTGATGGCCTTTCTGGAGCTGTTGCTCCGCCTGTGGAATCTCCCCGGGCTGAGCGCTCCCGCCTGGCATTTTGTCAAGCTGGTCTATGTCTGCCTGCTGTGCGTGGCCGTTCTGTTCCAGTACCGTTCCCTGCGCTATCTGTGGCCGGATGATTGGGAACCGGTCTCCTGCTGTTATCTGATTCTGGTATGCTGTAACCTGCCTATGATCCTGTACAGTTCCTTCGTCTATGGCGAGATCCCTTCCTTCGCAATGCTTTCTGTGGGACTATTTCTTCTGTTAAAGCTGTTGGCAGACTGTATTCCGGCACATTCCGTGGAGACCACTTCCCCGGACGACACCCGCGTCGTGGGTACTTCCCACGCATTATCCGCAGTTACGGTCTTTACCGCCCTTGGCAGTATCCTGTTCCTTACTTTAAGTGTGATGCTGCGCAAGAACTCCCTGATCCTCATTATTGCTGTGCTGCTGGTGCTGTTCTTCGAAGCGCTGCGTCCGGGACGCAGCGGCAGGGCGTGCATCGGCCTGATGGCTATGACAGTCTGTCTTATCATTACCTCCGTGGGAGTCCTACCGCTGGTGCAGAAGTGCTACGAGAAAAAAGCCGGCAATACCTTAAGTTCCGGTGTCACCGCCATGTCCTATTTTTCCATGGGGATGCAGGAATCTTCCCGGGGATGCGGCTGGTACAACGGCTTCAATATCGATACCTATGATGCTGCCGGGATGAATTCCGACGCAGCCAATGCAATCAGCCGGGCGGCGATCAACGAGCGTATAGCCTATTTCCGGGAGCATCCCGGCTATGCCGTGAACTTCTATCTCCACAAGCATCTGTCTCAATGGGCAGACGGTACTTATGCCAGCCGGCAGGCCACTCTGGCCACCTACGGTGGGCGAAGCGACTTTTTGAAGGAAGTCTATGAAGGTTCTCTTGCCTCTGCTTATATCGAATGGGGCAATGCCTGGCAGAATGTGTTGTATCTGGGCATGCTGTTGTTCTGTATTGCTACAGTCAGAAAGCGCCGTCCCGGCAATGGCTCCGCGAATGCCACAGCCAACGACGATTTCCGTTTCCGCAACAACTGCCTCTACACCTATACGGGACTGATCGCCGTGCTGGGCGGTTTCCTGTTCCACACGATCTGGGAAGCCAATTCCCGCTATATTTTCGTGTACAGCCTGCTGCTGATGCCTTACTGTGCCGCCGGGATCCATGATGGACTGGTGCGTCTGGCAGCATGGCGCAGCAACAGAACGCTGACACGTCACTCAAATTCATAAAAGCAAAAAACTCCCGTGAATCGAATAAAATAACATTCCATTCGGTTCACGGGAGTTCTCGTTTGTATTTTAAACCTCAAAATTCACAAATAAAATACAAAAATATGTTTTTTCAAGCCTAAAAAAATTATTATTTTCGTTAATAAAATATTTTGAACAAATTTCGTACAAAAAATCCTATCTTACCATACTTTTTGTACGAGAATGCTTATAAACGGCTTATTTACGAAAATCCTACGGAAACAGTATTTTCTAATAATACATGGCCCCCTGTAAAAATCCCCAGAAATAATACAATCCACACACCAGATGCCACAGATAGGCCAGCCATTGTATCGCAGCCAGTCCCTTTTTCTTCTTCGTATCCGCCTTTCCGGTAGCCCGCAGCAATACCAACAGTGCTCCCACAAATGCAAAAAAGATACCGTACATATATCCCCAGGAAAAGTTAAAATCCATCTCCCGGAATCCCTTCTCGTACAGGCAAAACGCCATCAGAAAACTCATACCGTAAATCTGCCAGGAGAAGCGGTAAATGCTGTCTCTGCACAACTCCTTATAGTTCAACAGAAGCACCAGGATCGGGAAACCGACAGCCAGACCGATAGCCAGCGGAAGATTACTGCAATACTGCAGCCACACATGTCCCAGCGTAAAACCGATGCCGCCTTCCTGTCCCTCCTGCGGGACGAACACACCGCGGAACTGGTACAACAGATCCGCAAAAGTAGGAAGGAAGCATACTCCCAGCCAAATGGTGGGCATGAAGTTCCGGAATTTGCTGTGGAACATTCTCCACAGCATCAGAATTCCCGCGGCCCCCACCAGTACGATCGTAAAGCTCGGCTTCGCCATCGTTGCCAGTAACAGATAAACAGAAAAGAGGATATAATCTCTTCCATACTCCTTGTGGGCATTGTCCTGTTCATACAGAGGCATCAGCTCTGCATACTTGAAAAATGCCAGGATTGCAAAGGGTCGTGCCGCCATATAAGTAGCGTTATGGAAAGGATTTGCCGTAAATACTCCCAGATACTTGTACTTGATCCCCGGCAGATAGATTCCCGTTGGCGGATATACCATGGATACGAAAAACAGGGATACCGCTACCGTTCCTGTGAGTACGCCGGGAAGCCAGGCTTTCCCGGGCATGGCTTTACTCAACTCCGCCCCCACGTGCCTGTCCAGCATTATTTTCAGGGCGATCATCGCTGCGCTGTTCAGCAACATCGCTGCCAGCGCCATGGCCAGTTCCGTTCCGGTGGGCAGACTGCCTGTGACCAGATGGATCACTGCCGCCAGCTTGAAGAGGATCGGATAGGGAAAGCTGTAACCGCTGTCCAGTCCCTGCATTTCCAGAATGTATGCCTTCATATCGGAATGATACAGTCCCGTCCCCAACATACTTTCCACGCACTGCCGGTAAAACAGCCAGAGAGTAACCGCCGAAGCAATCCCCACCAGTACGGCAAACACAACGATCTCTATGAAATTTTCGACATTATTTCTTTTTCCCGTACTGTTTTCTGCTGTTTTCTGTCTCATGCCGCCTTTTCCCGCTATCCGTCCAGGTTTCACAGTCGGATCCTATTTCAGCTTCGTGTAATATGCTACCACTTTTTTCACCGCATGGATCACATCTTCCACGTCTTCGTCGGTCAATCCGTAGTACAGAGGAATACTCATGACTTCGTTGTAGTATTTCTCCGCATTCGGGCACAGCCCTTTTTCATAACCCAGTTTTTCATAATAAGAGTGCCAGTATACCGGCAGATAATGTACCTGTGGGCAGGTATTCTCTGCATACAGCGCGTCAAAGAACTGCCGTCTGTCGCAGTTCAGATTCTCCAGATTCAGATGCAGTACATACAGATGCCAGGTCGTGTCAGACTCCGGGATCTCCTTCTGCAGGATCAGTTCCGGCATGTCTGCGAAGGCTTCGTTGTAGCGTTTGCGGATTTCCTTTCTACGTTTCTCAAAAGCAGGAAGCTTCTTTAACTGGCTAAGTAACAATGCTGCCTGAAAATCCGTCATACGATAGTTAAAGCCCAGTTCCACCTGCTCGTTGTACCACAGAGCATCTGTAGGATGTACCATTTCCTCCGGATTTCTCGTAATACCATGAGTTCTCAATCTCATCAGATGGCGATATAGTTTCTCATCATTCGTTGTAATTGCTCCGCCTTCTCCACCGGTTACTGTCTTCACCGGATGGAAACTGAAGCAGGTCATATCTGCCAGGCTTCCCACCGGCTGTCCCTTATAGGTTGTCCCAATGGCATGCGCCGCATCCTCGATCAGGAGCAGGTTATGCTCTTTGCAGATTTTCCTGATCTCATCCAGTTCCACAGCCTGTCCGGTGAAATCCACTGCGACAATTGCCTTGGTTCTGGGGGTGATCAGCTTCCGAATGGATGCCGGATCAATATTATAAGTCTCCGGGTTAATATCCGCAAAGACCGGCTTTGCACCGGCATATAATACACAGTTGGAAGAAGCTGCAAATGTAATGGAGCTTACGATAACCTCATCCCCTTCGCCAAAACCCGCTGCCAGAGCCGCCAGATGCAGGGCTGCCGTTCCGTTGCATACTACTACTGCATATTTGGCATGTGTCAATTCACACAAATGTTCTTCCAGTTCCTTTACCTTAGGTCCACAGGTAATGTAGTCGCTGGTCATTACTGCTGCCACTGCATCTACATCTGCCTGGTCAATATATTGCCGTCCGTAGAAAATTTTATTCTCTCGTACAGGTTTTCCTCCAAAAATAGCTAATTCTTCCATAGGGGCCTCCTTTGGTCACTTTTTGCCTATTTACTGACTCATCTTATCATATTGAAGAAAGAAAAACAACAATGGTGTTGGCATCCATCGCTTTGCTGCGGTATAATAAAACCGTTATAAATCCATACTTACTGTTCACAGAAAGGATCTCTTCGCCTTATGAGTTCAAATACGAAAAAGAGAATAAAATCATGGAAACTCTTTTCCGGTATCGTTATTGTAGTTCTGCTGCTTGCCGTAACAGCCGCCGGAATTCTCTATGTGAAAATATATGAACCCGGAAAACGTTCCGCCGATCTTGGGCGCCTGCAGCAGGAATCCTATCAGGGGGTCTTCTGCTCCATGTATGCGCCGGAAGCTTTCCCGGAAGACATTTACTCTACCTATATGGGTTACGATGCTGTCAGCTGTTCCCATCGCCTGACTTCCTTTTCCGATATCTCCGATTATCTGGAAACTGCTTTTTCCTCCGGAAATGAGGTCACTCACGTATTGCTCATTTTGGACCCCTTACTGCTGTGGAACAGCAATTTCCATAATAACAGTCGATTTTATGCCTCTTTCGATGAGGATCTTTTGGCATATGTCGATTCTTATTCCGGTGTTGAATTTACCATAGTATTCTCCTGTCCTTCTCTGAAATACTGGCAGGCCCACAGCAGTGACACCGAAACCTACGAAAATCTGGTGCAGGTTCTGGCAGCTCCCCTGTCTGTCCGGGAAAATGTCTCTCTGTTCTTCCCCGGCGGAGAAGAATGGCTGATCTCCAATCCTGATGCCTATGACACTCCTCTGGAATTAAATGCTGTCGCTGCCCGCTCCGTCATGCTGCTGGTATTGAGCGGCACCTTGCAATACCATGGTATAGATGCTGATAACTCCAGTCTGACACAGTTTGATACCCTGGTGCAGGCAGCCATTAATGCCCCTGCTTCCTACTCCGATCTGTCCGATTATAACATCGTCTTTTTCGGTGACAGCGTATTCGGAAACTATCAGGATTTTGCCTCCATCCCCGGCGTTATCGGTGCCCTGACGAAAGCCTCCGTTCACAACCGTGCCATCGGAGGTTCCTCCGCCACACAATTGACCCCCGATGACAAATCCTTCCCCAGTGCCGTACAGCGCTTTTTATCGGAAGATACTGCCGAAATCTCCGGGGAGAAAAAACTTTGTTTCGTAATCAATTACGGATTGAATGACTATTTTACGGGATATACTGTGGAGCAATACCGTGACGGTCTGCAAGCAGGGGTGCAATCTCTGCAGGATGCTTACCCGGATGCTGAAATTCTGATCGCTTCCTCGAATTTCATTACAGCGTTCGACAACGGTACCGCTTTCAACAATGATCTGGATGAAATTCTGAACGATTATGTGACCGGTGCCGAAGAAACCGCGGCGGCCATGAACGTTTTCTTTCTCAATACCAACGAGGCACTGCAATGGAATCCCCAAAATGCTGCCTGCTATCTGGTGGATGCCGTTCATCCCAACGAAGAGGGACGTTTCCTGTTTGGCACAGCAATTATAAAGGCTTTAGAGGAGGATATTTTTTCTTATCCTGTACACTGATATCTTTTCCCAGCTGTACTTCGATCACCTGGAGCTCCGTGTCTGCCAGAAGCATATGCCGGCATCCCGCCGGCATCCGCAGCACATCACCGGTCTTTACTCTGCGTTCCTCACCATCTATCACTGCCCGGCCTTCTCCGTAAATCACCGTCCATACCTCATCCCGGAATTCATGGCTGTGATAATTCATCTTATGTCCGGGATTCAATGTCACTTTGATCGTCAGACTTTCCTTTTCCACATCCATGATCCGGAAGCTACCCCAGGATTTTTCTGCGAACATGACCTGCTGGGTAAAACTGCTCACATATGGTTTGATATAGCTTGACTGCTCTTTGTCCGATACCAGAATCCCCTCGGGGCTGGCCGCCACGACAATATCCTGCAATCCCATACACAGCACCGGCATATCCAGCTCATTCACCACATGGACATTCCGGCAGGTCTCATTGAGCACCGCCTCCCCGACGCATGCACTGTCCATGGCTTCCGTCAGGGTGTTCCAGGTACCCAGATCCTTCCAGGTTCCGGCAAAACGCATGACCTCGATCTCAGGTTCCTTCTCTACTACCGCATAGTCGAAACTGATCTTCTGTAGGGTTTCATATTTTGCCAGCAAATCTTCATAATCGGTAAACTCTATGAGTTCATGAGCTTTCTGCAACACGTAATTCAGGCGGAAGGCAAACACTCCGCCGTTCCACAGCGCTCCCTGTCTGATATATTCCGCTGCCTGCTCCTTGTCCGGTTTCTCCTTAAACATTTCCACCGGGCTGATATTTTCCGCTGTTTTCGGAATGATATAGCCATATTTTTCGCTGGGATACGTCGGTTCCATACCCATCAGCACCAGATGGGCCGCACTCTGTGCCGCACGCTCCTCCAGCCGCCGCAAAGCTTCGAAATAATCCTTTTCCACGTACGGATCCACCGGACATACGATCACCGGCTCTTCTCCCGTCACTCCCTGCACATCCTGCAGATATGCCACCGCCAGTGCAATCGCCGGGAAGGTGTCTCTTCTGCAGGGCTCCATGCTGATACCGACATTTTCTCCCAGCTGGTTGTGGATGGAAGAGATCTGTGCCTTGGATGTGGCAATCGTGATCTTTGCCTCCGGATCCGCCTCCCGGATCTGCCGGTACACCCGCTGCACCATGGACTCCAGGCCGCCGTCTTCCGTATGGAATATTTTGATAAACTGCTTGGAACGGATCTCGTTGGACAGGGGCCAAAGCCGCTGTCCGGAACCGCCCGATAAAAGTATGATATTCATAAGCGTCCTCTCTTAATTCTGTACGGTAAGCAGCAGATAATCTCCTACCGTATCCACTACATCATAGGAAAAATCAATGTATTGCAGATCTCCCTGATACAATACCAGCAGGCCGTCTCCCACCATCTACACCAGTTCTGCTGCCTGTTGCTCTGGATAGATGTAGTGATACCGGTCCGCATAAGCCGGAAGCTCTCTTCCGTTGGAGACATTACTCTTCCCCTGATAATACTGTGCGTCTATCTTACAGACATACTGGGTCAGGATCTCCGTGGCATCCCGGTTGAACTGCCAGCCCAGATTGCCGGTGATGTACAGACTTTCGTATTCCTCCAGAGAATCCGCTTCCGCCACCGCCTCCATGAAATCTTTGTTATAGTACTCTCTGCTTTCTTCCGCATAGGTAGTAAAATAAGTCCCGAAGAACAAAATACTGCTGATTCCATAGGCAGCTGCGACCACCGGCCACAGCTTTTTCCATTTTCGAACCGCCAGACCGATTCCGTAGGCACATAACAGGATGATCGGATAGAAAATAATATTCACACGGTTAATGTTGACTTCGTAAGTGATCAGGCCGACCCAGATCCTGGTGACCAGGAAGCCCCATAATGCCAGCATCTGTGTCTGTTTTTCAATATTTTTCTCCCGGAAGAGCTGTATGGTAAATACAATGATCCCCACAAAGACAAATGGGATCGACACATGGTACAACGGGCCAAAAGCCGGAATCGAATTGAAGAAAATATCCGGCAGCTGCAGGAATACATGGCTGAACAGAGCCCAGGCATTTTTCCCCAGCTGTGCAAAGGAAAAGTTCAAAAGCGGAATTTCAGCCGGCGCTTCCACAGGCACCATATGAAGAATACAAAAAGAAATGCAGTTACGGAATAGGCAGCGATACCGTAACAGTAAAATGTCAGTCCGAAAAAGCCCATGGACAAGTATAAATAGCGTCGTTTTTCCAATCCAAGAAGCAGTAAATAAAATCCCAGCAGGAAAATATGCGGGAAGAGATTGCAATCCAGCGACCAGCGGCTCTGCATAAACTGCCAGGGATTCACAGCGGTCAGCAGCATTGCCACCAGGGCGATCCGTTCAGAGAATAATTTCCTGCCCACAAGATATACCAATGCCACCGCGCCGAAGGAGATCAGTACCATCGGCAGCCGCACCGTTACCGTGTTGAATCCGAACAGTTTGATAAAGGGGACCATGCAATAGGCAAGGAGAACGCTCATCTGACTGTATCTCCAGGCAGTAAAATGAACCGGCAGAAAAGTACCATATCTGTCGGTTCCGTATTTTGATAATGCCCAGGCATCCACCGCTCCCATGGCCTCGTCCTGGTTGATACCGTCCGGCACTGTGGCAAAACGGATGCAACGCAGGATCACGGCAAGCGCAAGGATGCTCCAGAAGAAAATTTTTCTGTTTTTATTGTTCCAAAGACCGGTGGAAGAATCCTGTGTCATAGTATTCATAATCGTACGATACCTTTCGATGTTCTCTTTCAGGCCTCCTGCGTCATTTTTTCCGCCGCATATGGCCTGTCACTATCACATCATACCACAGAATGTTGCATTTGTCCCTAGTCTTCCGTATACCGGTCCAGCATTTTGAGATATTTCAAAACCGCTTTCTTCTTATCCTCCGGAAGATTACGATATGTATGCAATATCAATTCTTCCTCCTGTGCATGTACTTCCACCATTTCCCGCTCATCGAAGATATCTTTGATCGAGATTCCCAGCTGATTGCAAAGAATCATCATGGTATCGATTCTGGGAACAGTCTTGCCGGTCAGAAAACAGCTTACCGTAGAGGATGACAGTCCCGAATGCCTTGCAATCTTATAAGGTGTCGTGCCTCTTTCGGCACAGAGCTGTTTGAATTTTTCTGCAAGTTCCCTGCATTTTTCTTTGGTGTCGTACATATTGTTTTACCGCCTTTGTCATTTATTTAGGTCTCTATAAAGTACATGACAAAAATCGACGAATTCTTACAAAATTTTTTTGTGTGGTGTACGCTGTATGCGTTTCACAGAAAGGAAGCAAAAAGACCTGCCTGTCGGCAGATCTTTTAAGTATTATAATATTTTCTGTTTTACATCATCAGCAGGCTTTCATGATTTATTTCATCATAAATAAATTCCGCCCATTCCTCAACAGTATCATGGTCGACAAAATCCTTGTCCATTGCCAGTGCCTTGGATAAATAAGAATCACGAACGGCACGAGTTGCTTCCACTTCATTCAAATGATACTTCCTGACCAAGGTATCCCGTACATAACTCTTAAATTCCCTGATTTCCGCATTTGTCATACCATTCACCTTCTTCCCCTTGCGTTCAAATATTTCTTCTTGTTATTTATCATATCACAAGATAATACTTTTATGCAAGAGACCGCTTTTACTGCATGAAATTCAGTATCCGGAAAGGAAGTAAACAATGGAGTGTTTACACACTAACAGTCCATCTCTTTTACAGCACTTCATCCGTCCATCCGATGTCCTCACCGTCTCCACTATCCGCAGTGTCTCCACCGGTGTCATCTCCGGAGCTGCCACTGTCTGAGCTGCCACTATCTGAGCTTCCGCTATCGGAAGAATCATCATCGTCATCATCGTCGTCTGAATTATCATTGATTACCGGCTGATGCGTTGGCGCAGGGGTTGCTGCCGGAGTCGTTACCGCCAGAGGATTGTTGCCGGTTGTCTGCGGTTTTGCTGTCTGAGCAGCTGTCTTATTGACAGCACTCTGTACCTGGGACGCAGATGCCAGCGTTGCCCCTGCCAATATGCCCTGCTTTGCCATCAAAGGTGAAATCTGCTCTGCGCCAGCGGTTCCATTCTGTACTGCCTCACGATTCTGTGTGATCAGTTCCTGCATCTTATTTCTTCCTGCCAATACCGGATCTGCCTGCTGCAGATCCGCTACAGGTGCCACATCCACCCACTGTTCGTTTTCATCCTGTTGCTGAAGTATGCCGTTCATAACACGAACCGCCTGCATATTGTGTGCACCTGCAAGTTGTTGCCGGCTCTGATTCGTTTCTGCGGTTATCGTATTGGTCTGCCCCTCTGCAAGCTGTACCC
Source organism: Clostridium sp. AF34-10BH (assembly GCF_003478095.1). NCBI lineage: Bacteria > Bacillati > Bacillota > Clostridia > Eubacteriales > Clostridiaceae > Clostridium > Clostridium sp. AF34-10BH. The sequence goes on along the minus strand of NZ_QUEC01000007.1, from coordinate 41,531 downwards.
GCACAGCTTCCAGAGTACTGTGGGAACGATACAATGCCATTGCCAACACTACTGTTGTCAATGCAAAAATGCATGTGAATACTATCCACACTGTGTTTTTCTTATTTTTACTTTTCATCCAGAATAGCTCCTATCTTTACTTTTCAACGCTGTCTACAATATTTTTCAAAAATTTATATCCGGATGTTCCCGGTTTAAAATCTCCGCGGTTCAGGATCTGTTTGCAGACAGTATACATACTACGGGACATTTCCGGTCCATAGATCACCACACTGCTGCCATCCTTTTCCATCACCGCATAGGCCCGGAAGATGTACGACGTGTTATAGCGTTCCGGAGGAAGTTTTGTCAGAACGTTTGCGAACTGGTCTCTCCCATTCACTCTCCGGATCACTTTATCACTGAATTTGCCGTTTATTACACCGTATGTTTTTCCGCCTCCCAATTTGTTGCTTCCATAGACCATCGGATATTGTGCATGAAGATCAGGGCGCATGATCAGCGTTCCCATCTCCGTGATACGATACCCTGCCAAGCCGGAGCCGCTGATCAATTGTGACTTTTTCGCCGTATCAATACCGAAGGTACACCGTAAACCGGTATTTCCTGTATAACGTACGGAAAATCCATGGTAGGAAAACAGATTCTCAAACTCCGGAATTGCTGTTGCCGTATAACAGCTTCCGTTATAGGAAAGTCTCCAGACATACATGTCTGTAGGGATACCGGATGCATTATATTGATATGCGGCTGCGGTCTTTGCCGTTGTTCCCGGCTGGACAATGCTGTTTATTGCCACCAGCCGCCTGGCTTCGTCATTCTGCCATGCTGTGCTGGCAGCCTCCACTCCATCAATATAAATCTTAGCACTACTGTCATAACCTGCCGGAAGAGCCAGGACAACATTACCATTTCCCACTTCAGGCTCGGTCACAGGCGGATCCGGGATTCCTTCCACCGTCTTCATTGTCTTCACAGAAGCAATACCATTGGTTGTAGCTCCGACAGCATACAACGTATTGTCTCCGCAAAAAATGTCAAAGCCATTGATATCTGTCCCTATAGTGGACGCAAGCTTCTGCCAGCTGTCATCCTTCAGATATGCTGCCTGCAGTGTCTTCTCATTTCCTGACGTCCAGAAGACATATGGTATCCTGTCCTTTACCACAAGTCTTACAACATCCTTGCTCTGAATATCCGTCAGTATATTTTCATTCCATTGCTGTCCATCATATGTAAGCATTGCTGTCGCGGCATTGCTATTGTTTGCTGCTGCCAGATACAATTTGCCACCTGCTACACATGCATCGACAGAGCTGGCTTTTCCGAGTTGGTCCATCGTATAAAGCTTCTGCCAGTATCCATCCTGCAGCACAGCAATACAACCATTACCGCCTGTGCCCTGTGCAAAATAGTCACAATAAACCGCATACCACTTATTGTCATAAAAGAAATGTTTGGTTCCGGAGATGCTGATCCCCGACACTGTCAATGGCGGAAGTGAGCTCTCCGGATGCCATACATTTATCATCTGTAACGTATTTACTGCTGCATAGCTGATCCACAGGCTGTCCTGCTCATACAGCAATTCCATTCTCGGAGGATAGATTGCTGTCTGAGAGCGGTATATCTGCTGCACATTTTCTGCAGAGACCTGCAGCACACACAGATAACCCGAAGCATCCGTATAAGCCACATAGACCTTGCCAGCCACACTCAGAATATCCACCTGGGATCCCCCGTCAGCATCTGCTGCAGCCTGCATTACTTTCCAGCTGCTGTCGGAAGCCTCCAAAGAATATATTTTCAACTGATTTTTTCCATTTTCATTCACAATGCCAGCCAGATACAGGCTGTTTCCTGTCGTATCCCCGGTAATTGCCGGAGAAGAGAGCCCATTGATGCTCTCCCCCTTCGGCAGCCAGTAACTGTCGGCCGAAAGTACCGGAAACTCTACATCAAAGGATACGCTGCCGTCTTCCTTAGTAACAACATTGTCAATCACAATTCCACTGTTGCTGCCATCAGAATAAAAAATAGTATCCGATGTATAATGAGCATTCAGATCGCTGCTTCCCAGTGAACTGCGATACTGTCCACCCACTGTAGCCTTAGATGCATCCTCTTGTGCCTTAGCCGGATCCGTTGTGTCCTTGCGGAACACATAAATATAGTTATTTCCTTCTTTATTTGTATGATAATCGACCGCATTGTTCACCCGATAGACGATCAATCCGCTCTCTGGAATATAGTAATCATAGTCCTGCCTGTTTTCGTTTTCCGGCTTTTTCCGGTATTCCACTACAAAAAACTCTGAATCGCTGCGGGATGTCTTCAGAATATACGCACGGTTACCGGATACTCCTTCCGCCGGCCACAAGGTATATGTCCCACTTTCTTTTAACGTTTCGATCTGCATCCACCCAAGCTCACTGCGCATATACGCCAATGGATAACTTGCAGTAAAGTTGGCTCCTGCCATCAGGTCCCACCAGCGTCCTACCGGGTGCCCAACCTCTCCCGCAGTACGATACAGATCCGGTGCTCCCAACGTATGCAGAAATTCATGCGAAGCCAAGGCATATCCCTGATCATAATCAGTTCCTAATCGAAGCATATTGGTCGGAAGAACATTATAAGCGCCCACATGCCAGCCATGCAACAGTGTCTGGTTATCTCCCCAGTCTGCTTTGCGGGAACTAAACGCACCACTGGTATTGTTCCCATCTATCTGGACAATAATCGTCAGATTATCGATATAACCGTCACCACGCATACTGTCCAGCTTCGTCGGGAAAGACAGTCCACTCGTATTTTGTGCCGCTGTAATCACCTGCTGGACAAATTGCTCACCAGAGGATGCATCCGGATAGTCCGATGCCGACCCTTGAATGGTGACCGGCAGGAATACATTATTCACCACCTGTGGGAAATAGGTATTTACCATCACCTGTCCATCCGATACGGTTGAAATATATTTGCTCAAGGACCGGTTCGGTTCTGATTCCGGGCCGGTGTACATTTCCTGATATCTGCTAAAATTAGTCTGGAAGGTATTAGCACCGTCCTCGCTGAAATTCACCATAAGTACCAGATTATCAACCTGTGTTGCTGCCTCCGCCTGAACAGGCTTCCACAGCAGCAGGCCGCATACAAATAATGCTATACTCAATAAACTTTTTTTCATATGTGTCATAAATAACTCCTGTTGAAAAACATATCCCTGTGCCTATTCCCAGATATTGCAGATTCCCATCCGGACCGGTGCAAATGCATCATTGCCATCTTCTGCAGTCATAGTCAGGTAATAGATATTTTTCCCTTCCTGCCTGGAAGCATATGCCATCTGTCCTTCTTTACTCAGATATTCCGGGGTTGCTGTCTCTGGCCTTCCTTCCGCAGTAAAATCTCCGTCGTAGCTGACTGCCTGAGCGCTACGGTTACGGAAAGCATCTGCTGCTCCGCTACTCAGGTCTGCGGTGCCCATATGTACCGTAAATGCTCCCTCCGGACGGTTATTCGAAGACAAAGTTCCCTCGTATCCTACGTAAGTGCCATCCGTCAGATTCAGGCTTTCACTGACAAAAGAGCCTGTCCGCTCTGCCGCGCATACATAATACCGAATTTCCGGATCCGTTACCTGCACATAGAATTGTCTGCCATCCGCAAGCGGATATTCAATTGCTGTGCAATGCTGTCCCAGTTCATCCGCCAGAATCGTCATTCTCCACTCACCGTTGTCCGCTGCTCCTGTATAGTTTCTCTGCTCGATCAGAAGATCTGACAGCATTACTGTATACCAGTCTTCCGTCAGAATACTGTCTACTGCTGTCTCTGCGTCACCTCCAGCCATGGCTTCCAACAGTACCTGCGCCTTACTCTGTACTTCATCTGTATCCTGTGTCAGATCCACCGTGATCTCTGCCAGCTGCGCCTGTCTCTCAGAACTGTAGTCCAGACGCTGCTCCCACTCCAGGGCATCCCGCTGTGCCAGGGGGCTTTCGGTGTCTGCCGCCACTTCCGTATTTGTGTCCGTTTCCCGGGTACCATCCGTCTGAGTCACTTCTTCTACCATTGTCAATGTTTGGGAATTCTGCGTTCCACAGGCAGTCAGTGCCAGAGTAAGCAGCAGAGGGATTGTGGAAGTTACTTTCATGATTTTTTTATTATTCATATTGATTTTCTCTTTCTGTATTTTGTTTGTAATTGTTATATATGGAGGATTTCCGATCACATAAGAATATTTCTTCATTTGTGCCTTCAGATAATCCCTATTATGTATATTCCATCTTACTCCATCAATATCGTATTCTCTTAAAACAGCATTTAGTCTTTCCTTGCATATTTCTATTTTTTCTTTGTCTGTTTCATAGGCTTCAATATCTCTTTCCCATATAAACCCTTTTGATACCCCGCATAATCCAGCATCGTCTTAGCATACTTTGTACTGCAATTCGCCGTTCGCCACTCATGCAAGCATATTGGCTCACTTGCGCTCATTATAACATAAGCCCAGTCAAACAAATGTCTGCTTTGCAGCCACTTGTTTTTCCTTGAGGCTCATTATATCAGAAAACACAAATGATTGCGAACATAGATTTCGGAGTGACCACAAAAGGATCACACTCGATGTGATCCTTTTCCGTTCCCAATTTTTTATTCCACCGTAACACTCTTCGCCAGATTCCTGGGCTTATCTACATCCAGTCCCTTTGCGACACTGACATAATATCCCAGCAGTTGCAGCGGTATCACCGCAAGGCTGGCCATGAAATGCTCGTCCACCTTCGGCACATAGACAGCGAAGTTCACCTGATCTTCGATTTCGTAATTGCCATAGGTAGTCATGCCCATAAGGTATGCACCACGGCTCTTGCACTCCAGCATATTGCTTATGGTCTTCTCGTATAACTCGTTCTGAGTCAGAACACCGATCACCAGCGTTCCCTGTTCGATCAGGCTGATGGTTCCGTGCTTCAGTTCCCCGGCCGCATATGCTTCGGAATGAATGTAGCTGATTTCCTTCAGTTTGAGGCTTCCTTCCAGACAAACAGCATAGTCTATACCACGTCCTACGAAGAATACATCCGACGCATTGGCATACTTTGCGGCAAACCATTGCAGGCGCTCCTTGTCTTCCAGAATTTTCTGTATCTTCTCCGGAATCGTCAGCAGTTCGGCAATATAATAACCATACTGCTCTTCTGTGATCTTACCACGAACTTTGGCAAACTGCACTGCCAGGCAGTACATTGCTGCAAGCTGCGCACTATAGGCCTTCGTGGTTGCCACCGAAATCTCCGGGCCTGCCAGTGTGTAAAATACTTTGTCTGCTTCTCTGGCAATACTGCTGCCTACCACATTGACAATGGCCATAGTGGTAATGCCCTTTTCTTTTGCAAGTCTTAATGCAGCCAAAGTATCCGCTGTCTCACCGGACTGGCTGACCACGATCATCAGTGCCTTCGGGTTCAGGGACATTTTCCGGTATCTGAATTCTGATGCAAGTTCCACACGCACCGAAATATCTGCCATGTCTTCCAGAACATACTGTGCCGCCATGCCTACATGCCATGCAGAACCACAGGCTACAATATAAATCTGTTCAAATCCCTTGATCTCATCTTCGGTAATTCCCACTGCTTCGAAGTCAATCCTGCCATCCTTGATCACAGAATTCAGTGTATCCTGAACTGCTTTCGGCTGCTCATGGATCTCTTTCATCATGAAATGTTCAAAACCGGCCTTTTCCGCCGCTTCTGCATCCCATTTGATTTCCGTAGTCTGCTTCTCGATTTCATCCCCGTCCAGGTTATAGAAATGAGCTTCTCCCGGAGTCAGCTTTGCAAACTCAAGGTTGCCTATATAATACACATTTCTGGTATATTTCAGAATTGCCGGAACATCAGATGCCACATAGGTCTCCCCATCCGCAATACCAATGATCATCGGGCTGTCCTTACGAGCTACCCAGATCTCACCGGGATAGTCACGGAACATCAGCTCCAACGCATAGGATCCGCGAATGCGCACCATGGTTTTCGCAATGGCATCAATGGGACCGAGTTTATACTTCTTGTAGTAATAATCCACCAGCTTGATCGCTACCTCTGTATCGGTCTGGCTGTAAAATGTATAACCATGCTTCAGCAGTTTTTCTTTCAGTTCCGTGTAATTTTCAATGATACCATTATGTACGCCAACGACTTCCGATTCTACCGCGCCGGAACCGGATCTGCTGCAGTTGCCGGAGACATGGGGATGGGCATTGATCTGACTGGGTTCGCCATGGGTTGCCCAACGGGTATGTCCAATACCACAGGTTCCTTTCAACGCATTTCCATTGTCCGTTTTCTCGACCAGATTCGAAAGACGGCCCTTCGCCTTTACTACCTGTGCCAGGGCATCGCCATCGCGGACTGCCAGTCCTGCAGAGTCATACCCTCTATATTCCAATTTTGACAGTCCGTCCAGAAGGATCGGTGCTGCCTGTCTATTTCCTGTAAATCCTACAATTCCACACATATGCTAATACTTCCTTATCATTCTACCGTGATTCCACCAAGTACGGGAATCTCCAGTCGTTTCAGTAACTCTAATTCTGCAACAATCTCATTATACAAGGTCGATCCTGCCTTTTCTACCAGAACCGCTCCCTGGGCTGCACTTACTTTCTCCATAGCTTCGGCATCATACAGCACGTTATTCAGTATTGTAACGCTAAGGCCTTCCTTTTCCAGAGCAGCCTTAAGTCCTTCACATACCTTGTCCGCTCCGGCCCCCAGATTGCATCCCATCAGACAGATACTGTTCTGTCCGTTCTTGGCAGCTGCTATCTTTATCGCTGCGAACACCAGCTCCATGGACTGCTCTGCAGTAAATTCGCGCTTGCCGTAATGTCGTAAACCGTTAACCCATCTATCCAGGAACAGCTTTTTCTTGGAATCTTTTACCACCACGCCAATCTGAGGAATACCATATAGATCCTGCAATCCATCGTTTACACGAATTCGACTGTTAAAAATATACCCCATACACAGGACCGCAGCATATATAAAGGCGAACAGGACAGCTCCCAGCACCACATATTTCTTGCTTACCGCAGGATTTTCCGGAACCAGCTGCTCCTCTTCCACAATGCTCTGTTCTGCGTCTGTCGTATCTTCCAAACCGTTTTCCTTCATCAGAAGCGTATAATACTGTTTTTGGTCTTCTGAAAATGCTGCTTTTGCAGCGGCAATGGTTGTTTCCAGGCCATAAATCGAATTTCTGTAAGCTGTCTGTTGATTCATCACATCCATGTTCATTATGTTGCCAGACACTTCAGAAAGCAACACCAATTCATGACTTCCCAACCGGGTGTTCAAATTTCCCTGTTGCTGTTCCATATAAGTCTTTACCGCTTCTGCAATTTTCCCGCAAGACTCTGCATCGACTCCTCGGATTATTATTTTCAGACTATCGCTTCCTCCAATAGTCAAGGGCTCCCCATTGGTAAGCGTCAAACCGGAATCCACGCTGACAGAGACCAGTTCCCCTACATATGCAGCTTCCAGTCCGGTCTGTTGTTCTATCCAGTCGTACAATCCGACACTGTTAAGGGTATTTCTATAGATTGTTCCCAGGCGCTGAGATCCATTTTCATCTTTTTCCTGAATATTGTAAATCAGTTCCTCCTGTGCAACATTCATAGGATCTAACTGCATATAGATGGATTCCTGCACATATTGCTTCTTCAACGCATATTCTTTTGCATCATCAACAGTCGTCAATACCGCTGTCAGCTGACTATCATCCAGATTTTCACTTAATTGTGCTAACTTTTCTTCTATAGCCATCTCATCCTCAGATGTATTTTCTGCCTCCTGTGACTGCATATTCTGCATATTCTGCATATTCTGCATATTCCGATAAGATCTCGTATAACTGAATGCTCCCAGCAGAACTGCTCCCAGAACTATGGCTATCAGTAATCCTCTCCAATGTGACAATATATCTGCTATCATATCCAGCAAATCAATTTCTCGTTCTTTCATTTTTTTCTTTGCCCTCCTGTATTCCATGATTCGCTTCTGTCATTCCATACTAATAATTCATTTTCCTACACCGGTTCAAAAAATGTATCCGGATGTCCCGGATCAAATATTTCATTACAGGTCATAACCGTTATCAGATTTTCCGTTTCAGACAGATTTATAATATTATGGGACCATCCCGGTATCATATATATTGCTTCAATCTGGTCTCCGGATACTTCGAATTCGATTTTTTCTCCGGTATTGATATTCCGTTCCTGTATCAGTCCATGGCCGGACACTACAATAAACTGTTCCCACTTACTGTTGTGCCAATGTTGACCTTTTGTGATTCCCGGCTTACTGATATTAATGGATACCTGACCGCAATTCACCGTATGCATCAATTCTGTAAAGGACCCTCTCGAATCCGCATTCATCCTCAGCTGATATTTGAATTTTTCCGTCGGTAAATAAGTAAGATACAGGGAGAACAATTTCTTTGCAAAAGACCCCTTCGGCATTTCCGGCATAAGTAACGAAACCGGCTGTTCCTTAAATTCCTGTAACAGATCCACGATTTCGCCTAAAGTAACCTTATGCGTTACCGGTACACAGCAATACCGTCCATCTTCTTTCAGAACAGTATCAACACCGTCAAATTCGCAACGCTGCTCCTTACCTTCCATGAGATCAAACATACCTTCTATCAGATCGTCTATGTACAGTAATTCCAGTTCTGTTGCCCTGTCGTTTACCGTAAATTCTTCATCGTTCGCAACAGCCCAACAAAATGTGCTGACTGCGGAATTATATTTAGGCCTGCTATGTCCCATCAGATTAGGAAAACGATACACGGCAACTTTGGCATCGGTCTCTCTCGCATATTGAAAGAAAAGCTCTTCTCCCGCCTTCTTTGAACGACCATATTCGGAATCTCCAAATCTTCCAGCCAATGTTGCCTGAATGGAAGACGACAGCATGATTGTCGCTTTATTCCCATACTTTTTAAGCGTATCAAGTAGCTTCGATGTAAATCCAAAGTTCCCCCGCATAAAATCTTCCGGATTCTCCGGGCGGTTTACTCCTGCCAGATGGAATACAAAATCAGCTGACTTGCAATAAGCATCCAATTCCGCTTCTGTCGACTGTATATCATATTCATAGATTTCATCGACATGAATGTTCGGTCTGGTTCTGTTCTTATTCTCTTTGATATTTTTCAGGTTATTGACGAGGGCAGTTCCTACCATCCCCTTAGCACCTGTAACTAATATGTTCATCAGTTATCTCCGTACTCTCTCTTTTCGTTACTGCTCTTTTCTCCATACCATCTTATTCACGACATTTACATAGCCCTGTATGATCCGCACTACCTTCATAGATACGTTCTCATCCGTATAATCCGGGCACGGTTTTCCTAGAACCCCCTTCTGTTTCATATCAATAGCCATACCGGTTGCCTGCAGAAGTTCCTGTGTCGTAATTCCGGCCAATATGAAATTCCCGGATTCCAGTGCCTCCGGTCGCTCTGTGGAAGTCCGAATGCATACCGCTGCAATAGGATGTCCGATTGACAGATAAAAGCTGCTTTCCTCCGGCAATGTACCGGAGTCAGATACGATCGCCAATGCATTCATCTGAAGTTTATTGTAATCATTAAATCCCAACGGTTCATTTACCCTTACGCGGGGATCTAATTTAAATCCACTGGACTCAAGCTTCTTCCTGGATCTTGGATGACAGGAATAGAGAATCGGCATATCATACTTTTCTGCCAATGCATTAATTGCTTCAAACAGAGAAGTAAAATTCTTATCCGTATCAATATTTTCTTCTCTATGCGCTGACAACAGAATATATTTATCCGGCTGCAAGTCCAGTCTGTCCAACACCTCCGATGCTTCTATTTTGTCAAGATTACCATGCAACACTTCTGCCATCGGAGATCCTGTTACATAAGTTCTCTCCTTAGGCATTCCCATCTCATGCAGGTATTTTCTGGCCGGTTCAGAATACGGCAGATTCACATCCGAAATCACATCCACAATTCTCCGATTCGTCTCTTCCGGAAGGCACTCATCCTTGCATCTGTTTCCGGCTTCCATATGGAAAATGGGAATATGAAGCCTTTTTGCGGAAATGGCTGACAGACAGCTGTTCGTATCTCCAAGTACCAATAGAGCATCCGGCTTAATCTCTGTCATCAGTTCATAACTTCTCGCAATAACATTCCCGCAGGTCTGTCCCAGATTCTCTCCTACGACATTCATCCAGACATCCGGTCCACCCAGTTCAAAGTCAGACCAGAAAATATCGTTCAGATTCTTATCATAGTTTTGCCCAGTGTGGGCCACACAGCAATCAAAATATTCTCTGCAACGCTTAATAGTTGCTGCCAGACGGATAATCTCCGGTCTTGTCCCAACTATAATCAACAGTTTGATTGATCCATTCTCTTTCCACTTAAAGTCAAACATTGATTAATCCTCCGCCAGTCTTTCCTGGATATATGCCAGTTTTGCAATCGTAGCCTTAGTTTCCTCCAGACTTAACATCTTAGTATTATTAGAATTAAATTCTGTAAGTGTGTTTCTCTTAGCATCTCCATCTTTGAAATACTTATCGTAATTCAGACCACGGTTGTCCGCAGGCACTCTATAGAAACCTCCAAGATCAATTGCTTTTGCGCACTCCTCATTTGTGAGCAGCGTTTCATACATTTTTTCACCATGACGAATACCGATTACTTTAATATCTTCCTTCTTACCTCCGAACAGCTCGCACACTGCTTCTGCCTGTGTTCCAATCGTACAGGCTGGTGCTTTCATGATCAACAGATCTCCGTTTTCTCCCTTTTCAAATGCAAAAAGTACGAGATCCACCGCTTCCTCCAGGCTCATAATAAAACGGGTCATGGACGGTTCCGTCACAGTAATCGGATTGCCGGCTTTAATCTGATCAATCCACAGCGGAATTACGGACCCGCGAGAGCACATGACGTTACCATAACGGGTACAGCATATCTTCGTCTTTCCGGAATTTCTGGATTTTGCCACTGCTACCTTTTCCTCAATCGCTTTTGTAATTCCCATTGCATTAATGGGATATGCTGCTTTATCCGTAGAAAGGCATATTACTGATTCTACACCTGCTTCAATTGCGGCGGTCAGGACATTATCTGTTCCAATAACATTCGTTCTAACAGCTTCCATCGGAAAAAATTCACAAGATGGTACCTGTTTCAAAGCTGCTGCATGAAAAATATAATCTACACCATACATAGCAGAACGAACTGAATTAAGGTCTCTCACATCTCCAATGTAAAATTTGATCTTATCCGCCACTTCTGGCATCTTCGCCTGATATTCGTGGCGCATATCATCCTGTTTTTTCTCATCTCTCGAAAAAACACGGATTTCTCCAATATCTGTCTGAAGGAACCGATTCAAAACTGCATTTCCAAAAGAACCTGTTCCACCAGTAATCATTAATGTTTTTCCTGTAAATAAAGACATATTTTTCTCCTCTCATAACTACTTTTCTGCCGAATTAAACCATTCTACATAGTCAAAATCATCATAATATTTTTTGTAAGAAATTTTACTTTTATAGGCCATGCATGGTCCAACACACCCATCATTTTCAAATCCTCTAATATATACTGCTGATTTTATATTGGGATGTGGTTTGTTAACAAATATTACTTTATTCTTATATGGCAAATTATCAAACTCTACGATATCCTGCTCAGTGCATCCATCTCTATCTGTAAATAGAATAAAGAGTTTATTATAGTCCATTCGCTTCGCCCGTTCATTCCATTTTGCTTTTGCCTCTTCTTCTGTCTTATAATGTTGAAAGTAAATCTTAATATCCTTCAATAAGCCAACAGGGTACTCTATTCCTTCCTCTGTTGTAAACTTCAAATCATACCCCATATATTCTCTCAGTGATGATAATAACTTTATGAAATCCTTAGGTCTTAGCCAAAGATTAACAAAAGGACTTTTAAATTGTAACCCCAAATCATGAAGTATCATTGCCCCGTTACAATTGCTGGCAATCAGGCAAATATCCTTATTAACGAGTCGTTTCCTTTGCTTAGATAAAAACATTATATTTCTATATTCATTTCTCAGTTGCCTAAGTGCGTCCATCTTGCGCTTCCTTTCTTGGCCGTCACACCTTTTGCAAATACTACAACTACTCATTCCTTTTACATATATTACAAAAGCATACTTTGTCTTTCATAACTTCTAGCCCTATATCACATTAATTAATAATTATCGCATTCATTTTTTCTTATGCAATTCTGTTTTCCCAAATTTGTTTCTGTATAGATTGATTTAATATTCTATAAGCATTTTTAGAAAGGAAATTTATACTGTAATTATCTATTATTTACATAGTATTGTGATCTTTTATTCTCGCCGGTACCCCATACACCAATGTTGCAGCTGGTACATTATGTGTTACAACACTTCCCATTCCCACTTTAGAATTTTCTCCTACCACTACTCTATTTAGTATAGATGTATTTACACCTATCCACGCTTGATTTTCTACTACACAGCTTCCACAAAGTATTGTACCTGCTGTAATAACCGCATTATCTCCTATGAAAACATTGTGACCAACGTGAACCAAATTATCTATTTTCGTATTTTTTCCTATGTGTGTGTTCCCTTCAAATAGAGAATTGCATACATCTGTATTATCCCCAATGCTTACATCCTTATCAATAAATACCCCTCCACAATGTTTTACCTTTCTGTTTACTCCATCTATTCTAAGAACCTGAAAACCTTCAGAGCCAATTGTTGTATTGCATCCGATTACACAATCATCACTTATTGTTGTTCCTCTCTTTATTACGGTGTTATGTCCAATCACTACCCTATTTCCTATTTTTACACCATCTTCTATAATTGCACCTTCTTCAATACTACAATCGCTGCCTATTTCCTTTACAAAATTATATTTTTCATAAAAATGCTTCTGATAATATAAATAATCATGTATATCATAAAATATTTTTTCAGGACATTTGCAAACAATATAAGTATATTTTTCCCCCAAGCTCATAACGTATTGAAAATAGTTCTTTTTATCTAACACAATCGCCGCAACTGCGGAATTATTTTTTATAATATCAACATATTCTCCCGAGGTAACATACGTCAAAATTTTACTATATTGACTGGGTCGATTACAAAAATTCAAGCCATCAATTTCTATATCATTACCCTCATAGGTTAATCCAAATGTTTTACATATTTCTGATATTTTAATACCTCTATTCATGTTTATCTCTCTTTCACTTATTATCTTGGGTCCACCAACCGCATGGTAATGCGACAAATTTTGAATAAAACTCACTTACACCAGGCAATGCACTCTGTTTTCCAAATATTGTGTATCTATCATTATTTAAGTGTACCCCTGATGCATACCATCCTTTTTTTCTATAATCTTCTATCACTGCTCTTTTATTTGCAACCAGCATTCCAAAGACCCAGTAATTAGGATTTATCTCCTTTCTTTCAATAATTTTTATATCTTTGCTGTCTTTCAGCCTATTCTTCCACATTTCAGCGCAAATTTTCTGTTTCCTTATAATATCTTCCATGCACTTCATTTGTTCTATTCCAATATAGGCATTTACATTACTCATTGTTGCACTATAGCCTCTTAGTGTTATATCACATTGTGGGTTTATTTCTCCTAAGTCATCTCTAAAAATAGATCTGTCAATTCCACAGTCCCGAATCAACTCTGCATTTTTTAATAGCTCTGCATTATTTATAATAATGGCCCCACCATCTATTGTATTTGGTAATCGAACTGCATTAAACGAAAAAATAGTGATATCGGTTCCGCAATTGCCTATTTTTTGCCCTTTATATTCACTTCCAAAAGCCTCTATCCCATCATCAATGACAGGTATCCCATATCTTCTGCCCAGCTCATTTATTTCATCAATATAACCTGGGTATCCGCAAAAGTGATTATGTATTATTGCTTTTGTTTTTGAAGAAATTTTTCTTTCTACGCTTCCCGGGTCAAGTGTTCCTGTTGTCGGATCAATATCTGCCCATTTTATGTTAATTTCATGTGCAACAAAAGGCTGTGTAGATGCTAAACATGCCATTGGCGATGCTATAACTTCATCACCAGCATGTATATTCAGCACTGAATTTACTACAGCTATTGCCATGTTAAATGAGTTCGTTACAAGAACTCTGTTCTTCACACCCAAAAATTCACGCAACACTTCTTCAAATTTTAAAGAATACTTTCCATATGCAAGCTGTCCAGAATAAAGGATTTCTTCTAATTCAGGTAATTGGGGCATATGTGGTTTATATAAAGGTATCATTCTACCATCCTCTTTTTATAATATCTACAATGTATTCTCTGTCTTCGTCACTTACCCACCAGCCACACGGAATATGAACAAATTTCGAATAAAAATCATCTAATGCCGGCAGTTCACATTTAGATTGTTCAAAAACACTATGCGTATCACTTCTATGATGCAATTGAGATGCTGTAATTCCATGCTCTTGTAACATTTTACAAAACTCGTCTCTGTTTTCAACTTTCATAGTATACAACCAATACGATGGCTCTGTGTTCGAATAATATGGAATTAATTCTACTCCCGGAATCCCTTGCAATGCTCTATCATAATATTTTCCATTTTCAATATGTCTATTAATAATATCCCGAACGTGTTCCATTTGTACTAATCCAATCATTGCATTCACGTTATTCATTCCATATTTATAACCAGCCCTCTTAATATCGTTGTTAAGTCTTGACACTTTTTTATCCAATCCAAACCAACGAAGTTTTCTTGCCTCTACCATTTCTGATTCATCGGTAAAACTAATAGCACCACCATCTACAGTTGTCATATGTTTTATAGCCTGAAATGAAAAGCATGTATATCTGGAATTAGCCCCCACCAGTTTACCATTATATCTGCTTCCTAAAGCATGTGCTGTATCTTCAATAATGGGAATGTTATATTCCTTTGAAATTTTATTAAATTCGTTCATATCACAAACCATTCCAGCATAATGTACTAACATTATTGCCTTAGTATGTTCTGTTATTTTTTCTCTTACCGCATTGGGATCCAGCAGCCCAGTCCTCACATCGACATCAGCCCATACAACTTTCGCACCTGTTATAGCAATTGTTGTATTTGTCGGTTCTGCCGTCATCGCTGTACTGATTACTTCATCTCCTGGGCCTATATTCATTAACAGCAACGCAATATGTAATGCAGCCGTTCCTGAATTTAATGCTAAAATATTTTTATTTCCTATATATTCACCAAATTTCTGCTCAAACTCGTCTACAGTTTCTCCTGCTGCAATATAGCCACTATAAAGTATCTTTTCTAATTGAGGCATCATTTCATCTCGTGGTGCAATATATGGTTTTACTAAAGGTATCATTTTCTTTTCCTCCTAAAAATTATTCATTTTTGATTTTATAGTACAGTAAATATACAAAAGATAAGCCTTAACTTTAAATAATTTTCTTTCTTTATACGCATTTGATTTTTTCAATTTTGTATAACAATCCACATATTTCGAATATATGTTATATCTTTTCTTAATGTCCCCATTTACTGACTTCAAAATATTTATTAGTATTTTGAAATATTTTATATATATATAGTCTATTATATATACACAATTTTTTTCAACAAAATCTATTAATTTATTATACACATTTATGTACTGTTTTACTCTTGCTTCCGAGTATTTTTCTCTTGATACACTACCGTATCTAACGGAAACAATATAGTAAACTTCACTAATGCTTACAAGCGAATTAGCTTTTGCCAAAAGTTCAACGATAAGCAATTCGTCTATTCCAATATTTTGGTTAATATACTGTGCCTCCCAAAATAATGATTTTGCAAAGCACCTACATGCCAATGAAGGTGTAACAAATTTTTCAAAATGATCAGCCAAAATTTCTGCTGTACCTTCTATATCATACTTAGGCGGAATTTCCTGCGTAATAAGATTCCCCTGCAAGTCCCTAAACTCTAGTCCATATTGTATAACATCTACTTTTTTTTCATTTTGAACAACTATATTATATAAATCATTGAGCATGCTTTTTTTAACAGTATCGTCACTGTCCACAAAAACTATATATTGACCGCTCGCAAGTTCAATGCCTATAGGTATTGCTGTTCCTATTCCGCCATTTTCTTTATGTGAAAAAATAATGTTATCACATGCTTGAGCATAACTTGCTATTATTTTTAACGTATCATCTGTAGATCCATCATCAATGATTATTATTTCATAATTTTGAAAATTTTGTTCTAAAATACTTTTTATACAATTTTCTATATAGTCCTGCGCATTATATGCAGGAATTATAATCGAAAAAAATGGCATTTTCTTCATATTTACTATAACCTCTTTTAATATTGTTTATTATCCCACAAAAGAAAAAGCTTATCAACTTTTATATCTTTTGATGTTTATACTTCAACTTGGTCTTTTGCACTCTTTATTTGAAGCATTTTCCATAATCTATAAATATTTAATCTGCTTTAAATATATCTCTGGTATACACCTTTTCTTTCACGTCTTCTAACGTTGCATCATATCGATTTGCAATTATTACGTTGCTCTCCCTTTTAAACTCTTTCAAATCATTTACAATTCTGCTTCCGAAAAATGTTGTCTCTGCATTCAGCGTTGGTTCATAAATAATGACTGTTGCACCTTTCGCCTTAACACGTTTCATAATTCCCTGAATAGAGCTTTGCCGGAAGTTATCCGAATTTGTCTTCATCGTCAGTCTATAGACACCTATAACTATATTTTTTTCCTTTTTTGAATCATATACATTTTCGTTTTCATAATCATAATACCCAGCCATCTGTAATACACGATCTGCAATAAAATCCTTTCTGGTACGATTACTTTCCACAATAGCTTCTATCAGATTCTCCGGTACATCCTGATAATTAGCAAGCAACTGTTTTGTGTCCTTAGGAAGACAGTACCCACCATATCCAAAAGAGGGATTATTATAGTAATCACCGATTCTCGGATCAAGGCATACTCCTTTAATAATCTGCTGCGTATTCAATCCCTTTAGCTCCGCATAAGTGTCCAATTCATTAAAATAACTGACTCTCAGTGCCAGATAGGTATTAGCAAACAGCTTCACTGCTTCCGCTTCTGTAAATCCCATAAACAGTGTATCGATATTTTCCTTAATTGCACCTTCCTTTAACATATCTGCAAAAATATGTGCTGCTCTCTGTAAATTGTCATCGCTCATATCTGTCCCGACAATGATTCTGGATGGGTACAAATTATCATATAATGCCTTGCTTTCCCTTAAGAACTCCGGGCTAAACAATATATTGCTGTATTGAAACTTTTTACGAATGGCTTCTGTATATCCTACCGGGATAGTACTTTTGATCACTATAACTGCATGTGGATTGCATTCTATCACCATTCCTATTACTTCTTCCACCGCAGAAGTGTCAAAAAAGTTTTTCCTGCTATCATAATTCGTTGGGGTTGCAACTATAACATAATCCGCATCCCCATACGCACTTTTAGCATCCAGTGTTGCTGTGAGTCGTAATTTTTCCTCCCTCAGATACTTTTCCACATAATCATCATGGATTGTTGCTTGTTTGTTGTTTATTTTCTGCACTCTTTCCGGCACAATATCTACTGCCATAACTTCATGATGCCGCGCTAATAGTATAGCAATAGAAAGTCCAACATACCCTGTTCCTGCTACTGCAATTTTTAAATCACTGTATGCTCTCATCCGCAACCCCATTCTCTCTCTGTTTATGGAACACCATCTTCTTGCTCAGAATATAATTCAATACAATTACTATCACACTCAATGCGCATTTACTAAAAAAGAACGATTGTTTCATCACTTCTACCAACAAAATAACGCCAAAATAGTCTACCAAAAATGTAATCCATCTGGCACAAACAAAGCGGACAATTTCCGTTATAAACCTATGAAAAGATCCGAACGGTGTTTTAAATACAAATATCTTATTTGTGAAGTAGCAAAACACCTTTACAATCACCAACGTAATAGCATTCGATATTTTATAATCAATTCCGCTCCATACCACCAGTTGAGCCAGTCCAATATTCAGGATTGTACTGAGTACGCCCCAAAATACGTAGCTATATAATTCTTTTTTTTTCACTTGCTTATCCCTTCCTTGCAAGTACCATCGTCCATGGGAATGGAGTTTTTACCGATACAATTTTCATATCATTATTAACAACCATTCTGCAAAATTTCTTTTTGGTCCAATGTTGGATATGCCCCGGTGTATTTCCAAGATCCTTCCAGTACTTTCCTCTTGCCATGTTGCATATTCGCCAAATAGGTTCCTTGGGAACACTTAAAAGTATAAATCCATTTTCATTACACAGTTCTTTTATATTTTTCAATGCTTGTTCCGGATCTTCTAGGTGTTCCAACACTTCTGAACATATCACAAGATCATATCTTCCCTTGTTCAAAATGTGTTTTTCAGCTTCTCCCGGCTTTCGAACCTCCATTGTATAGATATTTCCAGTATAAAAGTTAATACCATGAATCTTTTCACTGGCCTCTGCTATTACCTTTTCCGATATATCAAACGCATCAATCTCAGCATTCTGATACATATCTTTTATAAATGAGGTTATTTCGCCTTCTCCGCATCCGGTTTCACATCTCTGACAAAATTCCTTTCCTGCTATATCCAACAACTCGCTGATGGCATCCTTGAACCCTTTCATCATCCATTTTACGATCGGATTGGTCGAATGATATTTATCATAGTAGTTACCCTCCGGTTGAACTACCTCAGTGCTTTTTGTACTCATCTCTGCCATATGCCTCCTGGATACTTAATCCTATATTCTCTTTTCCTTCATAATCAATTTTTCTCACATGATACTGAATATCTTCCAATATCATTCTGTTCTTAGCCAGTATATCTGCCATAAATCCTATTATAAATGTGATGAATCCCATGAGTAGCAACACACTTGACAATATCAGAGATTGTATATGTCCAGTGGCATTAATCGTTGTAAGTAAAATCAAATATCTAATTCCCAATACAGTTCCAATTAAAAAGGGAACCGCTCCCACGCAAGTGAAGAATTTCAATGGCTTATACATTATATATGCTCTTATAATCGTTACCATCGATTTTTGTACATAACTTGACATACTATTGAAAAGTCTAGAAGGACGAAGTTCTCCATTGGTACGAATGGGAACATGTGTCATAGGAATCCGCTCTCTTCCAGCTTGTACAATAGTCTCTAACGTATATGTATATTCATTAGTTACATTTATTCTTAATGCCGCTTCTCTACTAATCGCCCGAAAACCACTCGGAGCATCAGGAATATCGGTATTTGATGCTATCCTAACCACCCAACTTCCAAAATGTTGAAGTGTTTTCTTTATCATGGAAAAGTGTTCCGTTGTATCGATTGGCCTGTCCCCTATAACAATATCAGCTTTTCCCTCAATAATTGGTCTTACTATTTTTTCAATATCTTGTCCACTATATTGATTATCAGCATCAGTATTTACAATAATGTCTGCCCCGTTACGCAAACACGCATCCAGTCCTGCCATAAATCCTTTGGCCAAGCCTCTATTTTGTTTTTGATATACGATGTAATTAACTCCCCAAGATTTTGCAACCTCTACAGTCGCATCTGTGCTCCCATCATTTATAATTAAATATTCAATCGCATCAATCCCATCTATATGCCTAGGTAATTCATTTAATGCAATTGTTAAAGTTTCTGCTTCATTATAACAGGGAATCTGAATTATAAGCTTCATATTTATTCCTTTCTTAAGATAATCAACTCCGAAAGGCCTTTTCTGGGCAAAATTATCTTTTCAACCGGCTCTATCAGCATTGATGCAAAATTATATATTTTTGAATTATTCTCATTCAAAGAAGAGCTAAAGCTTTCTTTCGTCTTAGCTTTCCTTTTTCCTTTCCACCAATAAGGCAAAATACCCAGTTGGTTAAAATATATATTTTTTTTAATTGTCAAATGATTATCCTTGGCAAGTCGTTGCAAATCACCTTTGTCATATCTGCGATAATGTCCTACATTTTCATCTAAGGAACAATATAATTTTTGCAAAGCCGGCACCATTATTATTAATTTTCCTCCAGGCTTCAACAATTCCTTCATTTTCTGTATAGCCAGATTGTCATCCTTTAAGTGTTCCAATACATTGATGCAAATTACTGTATCATACTTTCCTTTATAATCTCCTACTTCATCTTTCATAATATCCCATAATACGGCATTAAAATTAGTATATCGACGAAATCTCTCATTCATATAGTCTACCTGCCTTTGAAAAATGTCCGTCGCAGTTATCTGCGCTGCTCGATTAATATAGAACTTCACCATACGTCCCATTCCTGCACCAACATCAAAAATTCTATCTCCATCGTTGATATATTCCTGATACGTATGATACATCCATCTGGAATACCGATCAATATAATCCCAATGATTCAGATTCTCTGACAACTCATTTTGTTCCTTTTCCATGACTTTATCATCTTCCTCCATGTGAAACTTCTCTCTGTTATAAATTATTTGTAACTATTCAGAACCCCATTCGCAAAACCGCCTCTGCGAGGCTTTTCTTTTACTCATGTGGTTACTTCGCCCTATAAAGATTATCAATTACTCTTACGAAGTAAGCACTCTATCATGAGTACCTTACCATAATACCACATTCATGAGATAATTACCTCCAAATATTCGCATTTCCTTTGCGTCTTATCTCAGGAGGTTCTCATGAACACTACTAAAAAGTTACCACAGGCCAAACACGACCAGTGGACTGTCCTTTGCAAAGAACAATCCGAAAGCGGTCTGACCGTCAGACAATGGTGTGAACAGAACGGCTACACCATCCACACCTACAACTACTGGAAACACCGTCTGAAAGAAAGCTATGTGGATTCTGTTCTCCCGGACATCGTTCCTATTATTCCGCAGGCTCCAGCACCATTACACGAATTGTGCGATTTGCGCAATTCGGCCGATTCGTGTATTAACAACACGATCTCTGTTTTGCTTTGTGGTGTCACCCTCTCTCTTGATGCCTCAGCCTCTGAGAGGTGCTCTGCCGTATCATCACGGCTCTCTGTCATGCTTAGGGATGCTGATCCTTCCTCCTTCTCCGCCATCTATGTAGTCTGTGGCTACACCGATATGCGCTACGGCATGGATACCTTCGCTGCCATCATCGAGACCCGGTATCACCTGCCCCTCTTTGTTCCCAACACCCTGTTCCTCTTCTGCGGCAGGCGTGTTTCCTGAGTTTGTGCAAAACAGAGAAATTTCCGAACGGCTTTTCAGCCTTTTTACTGTGCCCGTGGGACTCTGTACGACCTTTGTGATACCTTGTATCAGGTCTTTACAGGCTCCCACGGGTACAGTTCTTTTTTCTTTCTGCCTCTGCATTCCCACCTCTGCTTCCCTTCCTGGCTTTGTTCTGCCCATAGTCATTATCACGAACATCCCATTCCCCGAAAGTGGCATATTTACGGCATTTCTGTTATAATACTTACAGAAATGAAACGAGGTGCAGCATGACAGATTTCTCCAGTCTTACCGAAGAACAACTCAATCAGATGGACAAACATGTCCTCATTACCATCATCAAAGGACTGCAGCTTCAGCTGAATTCCATCAGTTCCCAGCTGGAGTTCCTCACGGAACAGATCGCTCTTATGAACTAGCGTTCCTTCGGCCGTAAGACGGAAAAGGCGGATCAGATGCATCAGCTGTCCCTTCACCCTTAGGCGTAAGAACTGGGTCAACGTGGATTCCATCCGCGGAGCAGAAGCCAACACCATCATGTACAGTCTGGTAGAGACTGCAAAAGCAAACGGTCTCCGGGTCTACGAATATCTGGAGTATGTGCTGACCGAACTGGCAGCACACCAAGACGATACCAGCCGTGACTTCCTTGCTGACCTGCTTCCCTGGTCTAAAGCAGCCCAGAAAAAATGCAGCAGTCTGAAAAAAAGTCTCCAAAAAAAGTTAATTTAACTGTCAAAGAGCAAATCTATAGGAATCGCCAGTAAAATGGCGGTTTCTTTTATTTTATGGTACCCATGTTTGAGTACTTACCATCGCTGACACTCACACAAGTTCCCTTTGCATACACATAAATCAATTGCAGGAAAAAATATATAATATATATAATAATGTAGCTTTCATATGGTATTCGTTTCTGTTTTTTCATTTATATTCCTCTTGTTCCTTATTCTCTTTAATACGTAAAGCTACAATCTCAAGCACACTACATATTAATGCAAAAAATACAACCGGAATTGCCGACATCATAATTCTATTACAGGAATCACCATATCCATTTCTCAAAGGTTGCTTTCTTCCAAGGCACAATATCAGATTTATGAGCACATATCCTGTAGAAAAAATCAGCCCAAAATTAATTTTTTTATTCAAAGCAATTACAATATATAATACAAGAATTAGCGCTGGTAAATACCCCCAATACTGCGTTTTAAAGTTATAAATGATACTTTCTATACTTTTAACATATTTTTCTTTATCGAGAAAATAAATTGCTATACATATGCCTGGCAAAACAGCAAATACTATAATATTTATTTTTTTTCGTATCCAACTAAAAAATTTACTATTTATAAAAAAAGAATAAATTACACACCCTACTGTTGCCACGGTTATTATCGCCTGAATAGCCGGTGTCAGCATTGAATCATATACGTTTTTCACACTAATCGCCTGTTGATAGTTCAGTTCGATTAAATATAACAACTGCACTACCATCATCGGAACAGATAACGTAAGCATTTCTCTTTGCGTCAGCGGTAGGAAACTTATCAGGCAGACTATACAAGCCATGCAGACACTCATTTCAGCACGACTCAGCGTAAGCCAGCAAATTACCATAGAGATTAACATCAACAATGCCTTGTTTTCCCTCTCGCCAGTTGTATATAAATTCATGCCTATCATAAGTAGAAAAATGTAAACCATGCAATAAGTATTAGAGATAACCCAGAAAGACAAAAGTTCAAACGCCGGAATTACTATAAGCATTACCGTAAAAACACCTGCCCCGACTATTGCCTGGTTTTCTCTGGCTCCCAAATTACTTATCTGCTTTTTCATCGTTAAATAAAAGCAAATAAGCATACTTATTATTAATAAATTATGAATTACCGTAATCGTCTCAAATCCACAAAAATATGCCAAGGAACTTATCAGGGCAGAAGATACCCCCGTCCACGTCATAGTGGCTCCTGCAGTATCAAAATTCAAGCTTCCAACCTTAGCTACAACTTCTCCATATTGCATTACATAATAATAGGAATCCGAAGACATGACCGTTGGAACAATTCCCGTAGAAAAAATCGTAGATAATGCTGCGCACCAAATAATATATCTGCATAGCACGCCCCAATTGGTCTTTTTAATATATTCTTTTCGAATATATATCATGGCACCTAGTAATGCTCCCACTAGTCCAAATGCAAAACTACGAATATATGGCAGTCTTAAAAGCAGTATTACTGTACTACACATGCACCAACCTACAACAGCAATAGGCACTGCCCATGCTGCCTTCATAGCATCTGTCTGTTTATCGAATGTCCCTTGTGCTACTAAATAGCCAGCAATAAACAATACTACGGATGCAATAATCTGTTTTATCTTGTACCCTCTCGTAATTGCATCTACTGTTGCAAATAATTCATTTGTGCCAATGTTTTTATATGTAATTGTCGATGTGTAAAAAAAAATGATAATTGAAATCAGCAGAACCAGCATTGGAGCTACCCATTTCCCTACACTATTTATACGTTTCATTCCAATAATCCTCTGTCATCAAGTATATATTTCCCTCTTCGTCATTCAATGCAACAACTCGGTCAGCGTCTTTCATTCCCTTTAGGCGTATAAACAAAATAGGTACATCTTTTTTTTGAACTATATCAAACACTGCATGATCTACCAGTGTGGAATGAACATATGCCAATGAATAACCAACTTCTTCAAACTCTGTTATATTAATTTTATCTTTCCTAATAATTACCGGAATGTCATTTTTCATATCCGTATCTTGGGAAAACACTTCAAAGTATTCTGCATACCAACTATTTGGATTACATACGCATGTCTTATGTCCTAGTAAGGTATTGATCAATACGTCATTATGATAGCAATTTTCCGGATTATACCACACAGTATCTACTGCAAGATAATTTTTATTCACATTGCCCACATCAAATACGTATGACCATAATTTTACTATACTGTTTAACATTAATAAGAAAAATATTATACAAACTCCAAATAGCAAAAATCTCTTTTTCCCTTTTAGCATTGTTATTTACACTCTTTTATTCTGATTTTCTCTTCCTAATGTAACCTTTAATAAACTGGCAGAACTCACAATCCCAAAATTTGGATGCCAATAATATAGTTATTGTATATAAAATTAAGATTGTTATCCCCTTAATTATAAATCCAAAAGTCCCCTCCAGTGAGATGAATTTTAGCAAGTTTCTCCCCACTACTGTCATTATACCTAATGGTATTCCATATACTACAAAAACTTCTTTTATGAATTGGTGCAAACGTATGGGCAAATATTTTTTATAAACAAATATTAACGCAATTCCTTTAAAACTATTTGCCACTGCTATGGATAAAACTGCACCAAACGCTCCTAGTTTACCGACCAAAATGCACTCCATTAAAATATTAATACAAGCCGTACCCAAATTGACTAATGCCGGTCCTTTGACTCTGTTTGCCACTGTCAATCCCACGCTCGCAGTCATAAAAGGCCAAATAAATATACTGGGAATGAGTAAGATGACCGTCATAATATAAGTTATTTCATAACCATTTCCCATCCATAAATTGATAAAATCATTTCCCACACATATAAATCCACCTAAAATAATTACACATAATAAGAACTGTATTTTCCCAGTAGTAATAATCAATTTATTAAATCCTTCATGATCACCGGATTCTAATTGTCTAGTAATTTTGGCCAAAAACAGCGTGCTAATAACGCTTCCAAAACTATAAGCATATCCCTCCAACGCACTTGATACACTATACAATGTCACCTCATTACTACTGGATAATGCACCTAATATGCTGGGTGTAATACTGTATATACATCTCTGTGTTATTACCAGCAAGGCAACCCAAACAGAGAAGGAAAATATCTTTTTTAGTAAATCATTATCTTGATATGCCAAATCAATTTTAAATCTATGATTGGATTGAATGATGTATAGCTTATAGGCAATAACTGCCACTCCTGCAATTGCATTCGCCATAACTGCCGAATATAGTCCAAGGCCATTTATAATTGCGATAATCGTGATAACTATCGTTAATAAACGTAAAACTATATCGCACAGTTTCAGACTTACCAGATGTTCATATGCCAACATAATTCCGGATAAGGGAGTAAATGCAAATGCAAACACATTATAAATAGCAATCATGATATATACATTCTTAAGTTTAATTAATTCCCCGGCTGTCAATCCAGCATATATATTTCCAAGGAAAAAATATAATACGGAAAATAATGCCAAAAAAATCAGTGCAAGAATCAAGTAAATTTTGGTCACCAGGCTGAGCAGCTCTGTTACCTTCTCCTCTTTTCCTTCCGTTCTATACTGGGCCACATACTTGGCTACGGCCTCACTGATACCAAAATCCATTATTAATAGCGTAATAATAGATGTTCCAATGCTATAAATTCCATAATCACCGTCTCCCAATTGATGAATCAGCCAGGGAGTGAACAACAGTCCGGAAATTATATTAACGGCTATAGATATATAAGAAACCAACGTTGCCACTTTTATTTGATTTCTACTATGCACTTCAACATTCTGTTCCATTCAAATTATCCTCTTCTATTTTTTTTCGGAGTAGCTTAATATCATGAAAATATTCCCCATATTTTTCCCACCACGATACATCTTTATTCCACCATTTTGTTTTCTTCAGCCACTGAATATCATCATCATCAAAGCGATATCGAATATGTCTTGCCGGAATCCCTCCTACAATACTATAGGGTTCCACATCTTTAGTAACAATAGCTCCCGAAGCGATAATCGCTCCATCACCTATTTTAACGCCTGATCGAATCATTACTTTTTTGCCGATCCACACATCATTTCCAATAATGCAATACCTGTCGTTTTCTTTATCAGCATGTGGATATGCCTGTTCCAGCGTCCAATAGTCGTTCTTTACAAAACTCTGATAAGAAATACCCGTTTTAAAATAAAATGCCTGACTTGTGGATGCAAAAACAGAAGACGGATGTTCTCCAAATATAATTGTAACATTGTCCGCTATACTACAAAATCTCCCAATATCTGTCTTAAAAAAAATAGTGTTGTTTCCAATATAAGACATGTAACCTATCTTACAATCAGTTAACCCCACATGCGGCATTACTGTATTACATCCCTCGAATTGCGTTTTTGTATCTATCTCCGTATGCCAATGTATATTGCACTTCTTTTGAGTATTCAATTTTCGTGTATAATTGAATCCTTTTACAAAATTTATTATTCTCCTAAACATTCTGTCATTCTCCGTCTTTTCTATTTCTAGTCCAGTTTTTTTCACTGGCTACTACTTTTGCCGGATTTCCACCAATCACGCATCCTTCTGATAGTACTGCGTTCAAACTTCTGTTACATACAGCACCTACTGCAATAATAGAATTATTACATATTTTGCATCCCTTAGTCAAAATTGCTCTATATCCGATCCATACATGGTCACCAATAATAATATCTTGAGAATAATTTGTACGTTTTCCATGCTCATCCACAATCCCATGCCCATCCCCTGTAAAAAACCAGACATCTCTCGAAATCATACCATCACTGCCAACAATTATCTTACTTCCTTCAATTGCTGAAAAAACAACTCCTCCCGTAGTGGTTGTCCCTGCTCCGAGTGTCACACTGTTATGATCCTCTTCCATAGCAAAAATGGTATCTTGAATAGAACAGTTCCTACCAATTATGATCGTATTATCATTACCACTTATTTGAATTTTTACATGATGTAATCGTACCCCATCCTCTATTATTACTCTGTTATTTTTTCCATGGGATCTGATTTTGACACAGTCCAACACAATGTTGTGCCCCTGCCTTTCTACTATTGCACCACCCTGCTTCCAAAATGGACCGTTCTTTAAATTATATACTTTAATGCCTATTCTTTTTACTATGGTTTTCATATTTCACCTTGCCATTATCAAAAACAGCTTATACTTTACAGGAAGTTTTTTTAATGCTGTTATGCTTTTTCTATTTTTTTTAAGGAATTGAAGCATCTTTCTATATTCTTCAGAATTCCCTTTCTTCTCTTTTAACAGAATCCTCATGCTCCCACAAGCAAACGTCGTTGATTTCGTCAATAATGTTTCTTTGTACTCAGGGTATTTACTGCATGCCTCTTCATATCTGCTTTGATATTCTTCTGCCCTTTCATAGGAATTTATAAATGTTCTCGCATATACAAAAGAAGTATTGTTCTGTCTTACCGTATAAAAATATAATTTTTCACTAGTGTGTGCTTCAAGTCTGATATTTGGTAATATTTGGCGCATAAACCGCATATCTTCGATTGTTTTACTATGCGGAAAACGACAATCACCTATAACTTCTCGTTTAAACAAACGATCTGTTACGTGTCCGCCCCAAATATCACAATAGATCAACTCATGATATTGTTTTCCCCCACACGTAGTCTCTTCTACAAAATTCTCTGTATCAATCTGTGTCTCGTCCGACAAATCGTCGCACCTCGCTACATCTGCCTCGTACTTCCGAATAAGTTCCACCATTCTTTCATACATTGTGGGAAATATCCAGTCATCATTATCCACAAAGCCAATATACTCGCCTGTGCAATGATCCAATGCCAGATTTCTGGCACTCCCCTGTCCACCGTTCTCCTTATGGAATACTTTTATTCTATCATCTTTTCTCTCATACTCCCGGCATATTTGTAAAGAATCATCCGTACTTCCGTCATCAACCAACAAAATCTCCAGATTTTCATATGTTTGATTTACTATGCTGTCCACGCATCTTCGAATATAATCGTGTGCATTCCACACGGGAATGATTACTGATACTTTACCGTTATTTATCTGCATGTCTTTTCAATCTCCTTTTTACACCCTGAAATAGTTCCCTCAGATGTCCATATCTTATATATAAATAAATATGTTCTATATCATCCTTCCACTTTTGAAATTCATTAATCGCATACGTCCTGTCATGCATCTGTTCATACTTGACATCTCGGATAATATACAAGGGGTGGCGCAACGGAAATTCCAATTCTAAATTATCGTTTTCAAAAATTCTTCTATATCTTTTGGGTATTGTCCGTATATCATTCCCTGAATGTGTAGCACCCGGAACCATCCCTATATTTTTCACCAGATTTACCATCGGGTTAATTGCCAAACGCGATTCCATTATCATTGCGGCTGACTGTGCAAATTCCCACGACTGTATACTTCCGGTAGTGCGATTGTCTTCTCTGTTTTTAGCAGCCTTAGGTATATAATCTCTATATACTTTCAGACAACATTCCTTAACGTAATCATCCACCTTTTGTGTCAGATCAGCATCATCCAGGTAATCGTAATCCTTTGCAATTCTCTCCACATCGTCCCAACAACGTTTCCAGGTAGCCCATCCGCAACCGGAACAAGCCTGTGTAAAGTAATAACTGTCTTTACAATAAGGATTCCTTCCAAAACGCTCCATTCCACAGATCATACCGATTCTCTCATCCTTCTCATAGCGAAGTAATAATTCCTCCATGAACGGGAAAAAAGAACTTGAGCACAAACAATCATCCTCTAAGATAATCAACTTGTCTACTATCCCAAACGCCCAGGAAATCGCACTATATTCCCTGGGATCACAACTCATATTTTTCTCTGCATAA
The DNA here is from genome assembly GCF_003478095.1 of Clostridium sp. AF34-10BH. Classification (NCBI taxonomy): domain Bacteria; kingdom Bacillati; phylum Bacillota; class Clostridia; order Eubacteriales; family Clostridiaceae; genus Clostridium; species Clostridium sp. AF34-10BH. The sequence continues at coordinate 12,400 of NZ_QUEC01000007.1, read as the reverse complement.
TTGCGGTAGATCTCACAAGGCCAATCAATCCCTGCCAAAAGTTCTTCTACTCTTTTCCTGCATTCCGGAACTGCCTTCTCATCATGAGCATTTCCTTCTCTGGCTCCGTCTTGTGCCAATAGCAATACACTTGGCTTTGCCTCCAGTATTCTCTCCAGTACAAGTCCCGTCGTGTCTACTTTATTAAAAAAAAGTAATAAGACTCCGATTCCTTCTTTCATAAACTCTCCTCAATGTTTTTAAAAACAAAACTTATATTGTAAATTCAATTTGTAGGCATAGATCAATAAAACTCCATATAAAATACATTTAACTATTTTTGCAGATTTTCCTTCGAATGATTTAAGAAGCATCGGCAACAGACATAGCATAAAGAAAATATAATAATATCCAAGTCTGAACAATACATCCAATATCGCAGATGTCGCTATCAGTACTTCCGAAATAATCGTTCCATTTATAATATTTCTGTCCCGTTGATCCCTTATTTTCAAATAATGTGACTTGTCAAGAAGTCCCGTTGCTATCACAATTAACAGCATTAAGAATATAAATGTATACGATCCGATTCCCTGAGAAGCGGCATAATTGGAAAACATTCCTAACGGTATGTATTGAAAAATTTTGGAGCCAAACAGCATAAATACCACAGACGCCCCAATTGCTATTATGTATTTACCCAAATAGTCCTTTTTATAATTACATACAAAATAAAACGGCAGCATAATAATTGCAGTACTGTGAAATGTCATTGCAACCAGACACAACAGCAAAAATTTCACAGGCTTTTTATCAAGAATTAAATCATATCCCCAAAAGACAACCAGACTCACTGCAATCGTCTGACGAATACCTGTAAGCAAGAAAAATTGGAATAAAAAGGATTGGAATATTACATAAGACAAGCATAGATTTTCCGAATACTTATATAAAAACCTTCCTAATCCCCAGCATACAAAAATTGCTACTGCAAACAAATATATCCGAAAGTTTGGAATTAATGTTGCAAATAATTTTGTCACCAACTCCGATCCTACATCTCGTGAATTATAATTTCCAAATTGAAAAATTCTTAAAAATAGATTTTTCCAGGAATACAAGTCCAGTTCAATTAATTCACGGAAATGATTTTCATAGTTCCAAGTATCTGCTCCAATTGAAATATCTCTTAATGCTGATATTAAAATCATTTGCAAAGATACTATACCTATAAATATCTTCTTCTGTGGATTACGTTTATTCAAAAGGATACTTCCCCAAAAAATAGTAAGAAGCATATTAAATAAGTAAATATTCATAAGTTCAATTTTCCTCAATTAGTGAATGTATTGCGTCCATATATTGCAACATATTCGTTTTACTATCAAATTTTCTATGTGCAAAATCCAGTGCCGCTCCCCTATAATACCCCTTACCGTTCTTCAACACCTTTTTAACTTCCCTAATATACCCTGCAACATCGCCCAACTCAGCCAATGCTCCTCTGGTATCGTCAATCAGTTCCGTACATGCCGTAGTTCTATATGCTACAACCGGGGTTCCACAAGCCAACGCCTCTGCCGTTGTCTTTCCGAAGGTTTCTTGCCTGGAAGGATTCAGAAAAACACTTGCAGCTGAATAGTATTCAGCCAACTTTGTGTTATTATTTACAATCCCCACTGTATAAATGTTTTCCATTGTTTCTACACCATTTATATTAGCTCCAATCATGACGATTATCAGTTCCGGGCAATCCAATGCCACTCTTTTAATTTCCTGAAGTCCTTTATCGTCTCCCCAGACGGACGCAACTGCCAACGCAATCTGTTTTCCCTTAAAGTTCTTCCATTCAATTGGAAATTCTACAGTGGGTTTAAAGATTGTCTGATCTACCCAATTATAAACAGTGGTAATCCGGGCATCTTTTAAAATCGACTGTCTTGCTTCGTCTTCTAACCAATGAGATACTGCAATTACTCCTTTTATCTTAATAGCATCATACCATCTTTTCTTATCTGCTAATGCCCTTCTCGATGTGTCAAAAAAAAGACTTTTATTCCATTTTCTCATAGATGGACATCCGCCACACTCTTTTTTCCACTTTTCACATTTTACATCAATATAATGGCAACAATGTCCTGTAAAGAAAAAACAATCATGTAAAACAAAGATTACCGGTATCTGGTTTTCAGCTATATACCTAAATAATAGTTCAAAATTAATACAATTGCTATGAAGAACATTTAAAAGGATAACGCTGGGACAATACTGTTTTAATTCTCTTATCAGTGCTTTCGTAGTAATATGTGAAAAATACCCTTGAAATCCGGTTACTCTTGACAATATTGCATGACCTTTTTCATCCAATTTGTTAGAAAAAAGAATAATGTCCGATGTTTTTTCTTCTTCCTTGTTGTTGATTCGTGTCACATATACTCTGGATTCACAGCCGGTTTCTTTAAAAAATTCATGAAGTTCTTTTACATTTCTCCCCGTGCTGTCAGCACTTCCATACGTTGTATTAATTTGCGCAATTCTCATCATCTGATTTTTCTCTCTAAAAGGATATTTACAGCAAACGGGAGATAATAATATGTTTTTAAAAAAATGCTCTCTTTCATGCCAAAGCGCTCTCCCTTAATTTGAAAATACTCCGCTTTATACATTTTCTTCAAATATTCTCTCTTCTCTTTTTCATCGACACAATCTTTTGCTCTTGCATAGAGTAATGTTTCTCTGATGCATTTTTCCTTTTGCGATATAATCGCCAATCTTTCTTCCTGTCTGTTGCGAAAATATTCTATTCTTTCATCAAATGCATCCAATATATCTATGTTCAAATAGGCTTTTTTCTTGTGCATTATGCTATCTGGCTGTTGGAAATAGTAATACAAGCCATCTGACATGACCGCTATTCCATCGCTCTCATAAACACATTTATAGGTATAGTATTCATCCTCATTGATTCTACCTTTGGGAAAATATCTGTCCTTTATAACTGAACTCTCATACAATTTTCCGGGTGCACACACATGTACATCCCTATTTTCAAAAGCATTTCTTTTATTATATACTTTATATTTTCCATTTCCGGTAAATTTATAAGCATCATCCTTCCCTCTGACAAATTCACATTGTACTATCTGACAAGATGATTGTTTTAAAACTGTCAGCATCGATGATATCATATCAGATGACACATAATCATCCGAATCAATAAAAGTAACATATTCGCCCGTAAACACTTTAATTCCTGCGTTTCTGGCATCAGACAATCCCCCATTTTCCTTATGGATTACTATGATCCGGTCGTCTGTTTCCTTAAATGTATCACATATGGTACCTGAATTGTCCGTTGATCCATCATCTACTAATATGATTTCCAGATTTCGATATGACTGCTGCATAATACTTTTGATGCATCTTCCGAGATACCTGTCTACATTATACACAGGAACAATTACGCTCACTAATTTATCCATTACATTCCATCCTATGTTTTATTTATTACATATCATTTCAAAATCTTTCAATAAATTTTCTTGAACTATTTTTTTCTGATGGTTTTTCTTACAGCATACGAAAGCCTTTTGCGCATATGTTTCAATGAGATCCGGATGATCACAAAGCTTTTGCAGGCTACGCCTTAGTTCTTCTTTGGATTCTACACAAATTGCTGCATCTTCTCTCTTTAAATAGGTCCACCCCGATTGTTCTTTCCAACAATATGCAAGAACTGCACATCCACTAAACAGGCAATCAATTATTTTAGTAGAAAACGATAATCTGGTTGTCAGCCTCTGGCTTAACTGTTGTGATTCCGTATGCAGTGCAATGTCGGCTTCTCTATATATCTCCGCTAATTGTTCTTGTGACACTGCCCCTTTTACATAGCTATTGATGTTATCATTTAATATTGCATTTTGTTTCTTTGTAAGCTGGTCTTTTGTATAAATCTCAAGTACCATTTTAACACTATCCTTGTTAACTTCCCTTAAAATTTCTACAATATCCATCAATGCCTTCCAACGATTCATATAAAGCTTTCCAGCATATATAATTCTAATTGGTGAATTAATCGGTCTGGCTATATATTCATCATTTACGAGTGTACCACATTTCTGCAATATTTTCATATTGCAGCCGAAACGTTTCTTATAATCCTCCAATTGTTCATAAGACAGCGTATAATATATCTTATATTTTTTGACCATATCTCGCAATCTACGCCGTACCATGAATCGATTAATCCAATATAGCGGAGAAAATTTGAATTGTCGTAATGAATATTCATCGTCTCCTGTAAATGCCACAAGGGGGGCGCTCGATATCCCGGATACTATCTTTTCTAATCGAAGCATCTTGCAAGATGCCATTCTTTCGCTAAATATAATATCCGGTTGAAATTCATCAATAAACTTTTTCATTCCTTCAATATCGTATTTTCCCCACAACCACAATACTTCTCGAAGAAATCTTAACCAATCACCACTTATAGACTTTAAGAATCTATATAATTTTTGCGGTTCCTCTTCTGCTAATGAATTTTTGTCCTGGGATGTATTCTGTAACCAAACTACTTCTTTTCCTGCTTTTTTTCCGGATATAATACTTTTAAGCATCATACTGTCAGTGATCTGGTAGTATTTCTGGCAGCATTGATTATAAGGTTCCCCCGGGCTTGCATAAATATTTGCAAATTCGGCGTCCATTCCCTCAAACCAGTTTGATGTTACATTATTTCCGTTTGTTATATCATTCCACGCTTCATATGATAGTACTAATATCTTCATAAATCTTTTACCGTTTCTGCTTATAGGAATTGAGAATAAATGTCCTTCATAATCTCGTCCGTATTCTTAATATCAAATCTTTTTACGGTTTTTAAATTATTTATTCCACACTTTTTTCTAAATTCCACATTTTCATACATCTTTTGAATAGCTTTCTTCATTTCTTCTACAGACAAAGGATCAATCAAGCAGCAACCGCTTACGCCATTCTCAGTATAATCCTTTATTCCATTTACATAGGAAGATATCAAAGGTAAACCACCCGCCATTGCCTCTAACGGCGCGATTCCTAATCCCTCTCTTACAGATGGATGCACAAAGCAATCTGCCGCATCACACAATTCTACAATATCGGTTCGAAATCCTAATAACGTGACCTTATCCTTTAATCCATATTTTTCAATTAACTGCTGATATTCTGTAAACAATTCTCCTTTGCCTACAGCCCAATAATAAATATCCGGATTATTTAGTTCATGCAAGGCTTTTATAACAACTCGCTGATTCTTTCGATCCTGCAATTCTCCCACAGAAAGCAATACAAATCCTTTTTCAGGAACCGCAAGCTCTTCTCTTTTCAGTTTTCTATTCTGTTCCCGTTCTTCCTGGCCAAGTTCAAATCGGTCTATGTTTACTCCGACTCCCGGAATATATTTTGTTTCTTTAGCATGAAACTTTTGTTTTGCTCTTCCATAGTCCTCTTTATTGATGGTAATCAGCACATCTGTCCATCTGGAAAGCAATTTTTCAATTGGATAATATATCATCCAGTTTTTCTTAGGCCCACCCGTGTAAAAGTGAAAACCATGTGCCGTGTAGATTACTTTGATTCCTGTCTCATGTGCCACAATTCTTCCAATCACACCACCAATAGGTGAATGACAATGAATTAAGTCGTATCGGTTATTCTCCACCAGCTTCCTAACCTGTCTGTACGCTTTATCATCCTGAATAAGATTCATTACGTTACGTGTAAAGTCCACCTGATAACACTCTACACCTTTTTCTTTAAGCTTGCTCTTCAATTCAGTAATTTTTTCATCTGAACATGTACTTCCAAATCCAAAGTTGCATGCCACATCTACTTTATATCCCATGTTTAACAGGATATCAATGTTTGACATATTAAACTGGTCAATCATAGATGCTACAGATGCAAGCATTAATACACATTTCTTCTGATTCACAATATTCGCCTCTGTTAATTTAACAGATTCCTCGAGTGTGCTTTTCTGATAATCAATTCCCTGATACTTTGACAATTCATGTGCATAGCAGTTATTTCCAAATGCTTTATTAATCAATCCACCAATCTTTCCAGGCATTTTTCCTCCGACAGCCACCATTGGACGCATTATTTTAAATACAGCAATTTTCTTACCACTTATATTAGCAATCTGCCTAACCATAACTGATGTATTTGTCCATTCTGCATTCTGAGGAATCAAAACAATCACATTTCGTCTTATTTTCCTCACTAACATTACCTGGCATAAAAACTCGCATAAGTTCTCAATATACAGCATGGATCTCTCATTATCCACATCCGGAAATACAGGGAGTTTTTTTGCAAGTTTTGCCAAAACAGGGTAATTCCCCTTACTTCCTTTTCCATAAATCATAGGCGGTCTGAGTACGATTACCTTAAAGTTATCATCCGCCAATTCTCTTATTGCTACATCCGCCTGTAATTTACTATCCCCATAAAAATTAGCCGGTGTCGGAATAGTATTTTCATCTATTATCTTCTTTTTCCCATAGGGAGCAGACTCTCCATATACGATCATAGATGACATAAAGATAATTTCTTTTACGTTTTCCTCTTTTGCTTTTTGGGCTACTTCTATCGTAAGATCCGTGTTCACCTGATAGTATTTTTCTTTTGTTTCATCAGATACATTGCCAACATCAGCATGTGCAATTCCTGCCACATGATAGATAATATCATATTGAGAAAAATCGTATTCTTTCCACGCATCTCCCATCATGTCCAGTTCGTCTATCTCAAAATTTTCCGGATAGTATTTTTTTGCATAGTCAATAAAGGATTGACCTATATAAGATCCTGCGCCTGTAATAAGAACTTTTTTTTTCAAGGCTTTATCAACTTCCACCGCCTCTCCAAATCCAATATTACCAATGAGTTCTTCTTTTGTTTTCCCTTCTGTATAGTTGCGACAAGCTTTTGTCATTGCTCCCGTGCCACCTTCTACTACAGTATCGTCATGTCCTACTTTTGTCACTGTTCCAAGCAGGCATTTCAAATCAAATGCAGGGGAACTATGCTTAACCCCATATCCGTCCAGTTCGCTTTTCTTTTCTATGGAGATAGAATCTCTTCCATTGATCTGCGCCCATCCGGTAATTCCGGGCTTGTACTCATTTACGCCATATTTATCTCTCTCAGCTGTAAGTACATCCTGATTCCACAATCCTGGTCTGGGCCCCACCAAAGACAACGATCCATCCAGCACGTTAAACAGCTGGGGAAGTTCATCCAGAGAATGCGCACGTAAGAATTTACCCACTCTGGTAATGTACTGCTCCGGATTCTCCAGCATGTGTGTCGGGGTGTCATGGGGTGTGCACATTTTCATGCTGCGGAACTTATACACACGGAAGTATTTCTTATTCTGCCCCAGTCGCTTCTGCGTAAAAAACACAGGCCCCGGATCATCAATCTTGATTGCCACAGCAATTCCCAGCAATAGTGGAGATAATGCCACAATTCCACCAAAAGATAATACAATGTCAAAGCAGCGCTTTACGTATTTGTCATAAAAAGACGGCGCATAATCGGAATTACCCACTGACTCCAAATGTCCTTTGGCTCCATCTGCATTTTCAGCGTCTTCTTCGTTTTTAACGAAGATTACCTTTTTTCCTTCAAAAGGGTTCTTTTCATCACCTGCACACTGCTTTTTCTGCATTGCAGATGCTACTTTCACCCCCGCTGTCGTCAGACCTGCCAGTGCTATAACACCGTATAATATCTTTTTCGTTGTCTTTTTCATAGCATTCCTCTACTTTACACCCTGATATGTCGGTACGATTTCTTTAATGTCCTCACGGATATTATCTGTCTCATCATAAGCGTCTTTGTAAATCTTGTCCAATTGCTTCTTGAAAACGTCATCATCAAATTCAATCGGTTTTCCAATATAAATCATCTTGTTTGCAGTCTTCTTCAGTCCCTCTTCGCTCATGAGGAGTTCCTCGTACATCTTCTCACCGGGGCGCAGTCCTGTAAACTTGATCTCAATATCTTCTCCCGGCTTGTATCCGGAAAGTTTAATGAGGTTCGTAGCCAGATCTACAATTTTTACCGGTTCTCCCATATCCAGAACGAAAATCTCCCCGCCCCGGGCATAAGCTCCGGCCTGCAATACCAGAGATACTGCTTCCGGTATTGTCATGAAATATCGAATAATATTGGGGTCTGTAACGGTGACCGGTCCACCCTCTGCAATCTGTTTCTTAAAGAGAGGAATGACACTTCCATTACTGCCTAACACATTGCCAAACCGAACAGCAACAAAATTGGTCTTTGACTGGCGGTTCATCATCTGAATGACCATTTCGCACATTCTCTTGGATGCTCCCATGACATTGGTGGGGTTCACAGCCTTGTCCGTTGATATCAGTACGAATTTTTCCGCACCGTATTTATCCGCCGCCTGGGCTGTACGATATGTACCAAATACATTGTTTTTTATTGCCTCATTTGGACTCACCTCCATGAGAGGCACATGCTTATGCGCCGCCGCATGATAGACAATATTCGGACGGTATTTTTCGAAGATGGCGTCAATTCTCTCTGTATTTCGTACGGATGCAATCAGTACAACCAGATTCAGTTGGGGGTACTTGCGAATCAGTTCCTGCTGAATCTCATAAGCATTATTTTCATAAATATCTACAATAATTAATTGTTTCGGTTGATGACTGGCAATCTGTCTGCACAATTCACTTCCGATGGAACCTCCACCGCCGGTAACCAATACCACTTTATCTTTTACATAATTCAACACTTCTTCGGTGTTAATTTGAATAGGTTCTCTTCCCAGAAGGTCTTCAATTTCTACTTCTTTTAGTTTAGCAACAGACACATCGCCATTAATTAATTGATACATGCCCGGTAAAGTTCGTAATTTACAACCGGTTTCCTTACAAATATCCAAAATTTCTTTTTTTGTCTTCGTATTTGCAGAAGGTATTGCAAAAATAATTTCATCTATATTATATTCACCAACTGCATCTATAATTTTATCTCTTCCACCTATAATTGGTACTCCGCGCAGAAATTTCCCATGGCATCCATTGTGATCATCAATAATGCATTTGACATTTAGGCTCAAATATTGGCTACTTTCTATCTCTTTTAAGATTGAATTAGCTGCCGCTCCAGCACCTATAAGCATTACATTATTTGCTTTCTTTCGTCCTGTAAATTCCGTTCGTTTAGAATTGATTAGACGTAAAATCCGATAACTAAATCTTATCGCACTGGTCATAGCAAATAATAATGCCCAATATATTACGTAATAGCTCCGTGGCATCTTTTCATCTAATATATAACAGAGAATCACCTGTGCTATTGCTGCGCATGTCGTGGCAAATATAATGTTCAATAATTCAGTTGCACTTGCATATCGCCATACGCTTTTGTAAAGTTTCCATAGTGCAAAAAAAACCAGTGTTACTATAATATTAAATGCAATAATATTTTCAAGTTTCTCAAAATACCCAACCGGAATGGAAGAAAAATTGAAATCAAACCGAATATATAGGGCTCCCACAGAAGCCACTATAATAGACATAATATCAAGTAGAATCAGTGCTATGATTCTATTAATTGGAATTCTTAAAAAATTATTGTTTTTCATCCTAGCATTCTCTTTTCTGACATCTTTATATCCATTACCATTGCTCTTTTCCACGCAAAAAATACAAGAATAATCGTTATTGCCCCACTTCCCCATGAATATTCCAACATTCCAAACAACAACGGTATCAGCAGAAGTAACAAATACGTATCACTTTCTATATTCCCTCTTTGTTCTTTCATCGCTAGTCGAACAATACTCCATAGCGCCAAAAGAACAAAACACGCTCCCATGCAAATGCCAAAATCTGTACTATATTGCAAATATATGTTGTGTGCATGTCCTATCCAATAATCAGCCACCAATTGGAACCCCTGCTCCGATTGTGGATGTCCAAAAAAATTTAAATGGTGTAAGTAGTAATTATAAATCGTCTTTCTTACTATAAAAGGATTTGAATATTCTTCGTATGTTTTTAAGACAGCTCTTTCTTCTCGTGTGAGTTCAGCTGCATATGACATTATAACAAATGGACTAGCTCCAAAAATTTTATCAGTAATAACTGTAGTTCTTCCGATTGCACTTTCTACTATTTCATTTATGTCTACGTATTTTTCTGAATTCCACAGATCCCATGAATGCACCTTTTGCTCACTCCATTCTCCCCAAAACCATACCGGATGATGGAACACCGGAGGCAAATACCTTGTTATCCCAAACGTCACCGGAAACATCATACATATGCACAGCATCAGAAGTAACCCGTTTCTAAAATAATGTTTTTTCTTTTTCACTCCCTGATAAAATCCAAGGAATAACAAACCGAGTATAAAGGATACCAGCCATACAGTTCTTCCAATTGTCATAAAAATAAACGAGTACACTACTCCTGCCCCAAGCCAGTAATACACTCTCCAGAATTTATGTTTGTTTTCTTTCGTCACATACAGTATTTTTCCAAACACTGCTGCCAACACAACCAGATAAAACAGGCCATTCAGGTTGCAGTTATTATAAATTCCAGTATATCTTACCTGATCATACGGTCGGAACACACAGCAGAATGCTTGAAATGCAAAAAAAGCGAAGATGACTCCGTTCATGATTCCCTGATACAAGTCCTCCTGCTCCTCTTCCGTAAAATCCGTAAGGTAAAAACATCCGAACATAATAAAATAGCAAAATGGCCATACATAATCACTTCTGGAAAAGATCATCAGAAGCATCATGACTACCCACAGCCCGAACATTCCCCTGTTCAGTTTCGGATACTTCTTTTCTTTCACTACACTGATAAACGTATGGATCACCACATAGCCAAAGAGAAAAACATCCAGACTGACCATCACACGTTCGTTCATGAAATATGCAAGAGGCTGTCCCAATACCACAAACAATGCCCCCGCCACCAGACCTATTCCTGTCCAGACAGCATACGGAATCTTATATGCCATAAATTCTTCCCATTTATAGTGTGACATAATAATAACGGCCATGAGCACTCCGGCCATATCCCGAAACATCTCTATGATTCCATCCAGCCCGGAACCCGTCTTGGTTCTCTGGTCAATTACACAGAACATGAAAAAGCAGATGGTATATAATATCCGCTTCTTTGACCATATGTTGAATGTTTTATCCTTTATTGTAAGTTGCATATTGATATCCTCATTTTCTGCTTTTTAATAAGACCATATCTTATTGCATACTCTTTTCTATTGTAATCAATTTGGACTATAAGTACAAGCTTTTCTTTATCAGTCTATGAATTCTTAAGAAAGCAACGGATTTACATATCGAATAGACAAACCCGATACAACTATTCATACTTGATGAAAAAAGGAGATTTACTTATGAATACTTTAAACAGATACACTGCAGAATATCTCAGCTATTGCGAATATCGAAAACGTCTGAATTTCAAGACATTGAAAGCATATCGGATCGATTTAAACCAGTATTCTGTATTTTGTAATAGCTCCATGGATTTTCTATCAAGAAATACACTGGATCTGTATATTACAGAATTGCATAAACACTACAGGCCCAAGTCCGTCAAGCGAAAAATTGCCAGTCTGAAAGCATTTTTCCATTATCTGGAGTACGCAGATCTTTTAGTACAGAACCCTTTCGACAAACTGGACGTACATTTCCGTGAAGCCAAGCTCCTGCCCAAAACCATTCCTTTTCATTCCATTCAAAAGTTCTTATCTGTACTCTATGCACAAAAAAATCAGGCTGCCTCTACTTATCAGTTGAGGTGCTGCCTGCGGGATATTGCTGTGATTGAGTTGTTATTCGCTACAGGAATGCGGATTTCCGAATTATGTTCCCTTCGTCCGTCGGATATCGATCTGGAGAATAACACTGTTCTAATATACGGAAAGGGATCCAAAGAACGCATCCTGCAGCTTGGCAACCCTGAGGTTATTTCTGCCTTAATGTTGTATCAAGATTCATTCAAAGCAGATATTTCCGACTGTGGATATTTCTTTGTCAACAAGCAAAAGCACAAATTATCTGACCAGTCCGTCCGTTTTATGATCAACCGCTATGCTGATCTTGCCGGAATAGAACAGCATATTACTCCCCATATGTTCCGACACTCCTTTGCTACTCTGTTGCTGGAACAGGATGTCGACATCCGCTATATTCAGAAAATGCTTGGACACAGTTCTATCAGCACGACAGAAATCTATACCCATGTGTCCAGCGCTAAGCAGAAGGATATTCTGGTGAATAAACATCCGAGGAATTTTATGGTGGTCAATAAAGGATAATACACAATTATCTGATGTTGCA